>JBEINY010000008.1:0-42144 GCA_040377855.1 Prochloraceae cyanobacterium
AACAGCTCGCTGGCTCCGTCCAGCAGCTGCCTCTTCCATTGGCTCACCTGGATCGGGTGGATGGCGTGATCGGCGGCGATCTCCTGGATCGTCTTGCGGCCACTGATCGCCTCCATGGCGACCCTGGCCTTGAACTCCGGGCTGTGGGTGCGGCGCTTGCTCATTGGTGGGAGCCCCGATCAGGGGCGGTACCCCGCCTCAGAGGTTAACGATGGGGCCTGTCCAGAAAAACCAGTCCACCTCAGCCCGAGCACAACAGGCTGAAAACCGTTTCAGCATCAGTGAAATCGATCCGCTGAAGAACGACTCTGATGGAATCGTTGACGTGAAGCGATGGCATCCACCAGGGGGACAACAGCGCACGTGTCTGGTATAAATGATGCGTAACTTGCATAGCAACCATGCTCAGCGGTCAAGAGTTGCTGGCAAAAGTCAAGGAGATGGGGGATGCCAGCAAGTCCGACCTTGTTCGGGCCTGCGGGTACGTCTCCTACAAGAAGGACGGAACCGAACGTCTGAACTTCACAGCCTTCTATGAAGCCCTGCTCAATGCCAAGGGCGTGGACTTCGGAAACGCCTCCAAAACGGGCAAAGGTGGCCGCAAGCTGAGCTTCAACACGAAGGTTCAGTTCAATGGCAACCTCATGGTTGGCAAGGCTTACACGGCCATGCTCGACCTCAAGCCAGGAGACGAGTTTGAAATCAAACTGGGCCGGAAGCAGATCCGCCTGGTGCCCCTGGGAGCTGAGGACGAAGGCGACGAGTGAGGGCTACGGCCTCCGCAACTTTGATGCCATCGATCGCCGCTGAGAGGATGCCGCCCGCAAACCCGGCACCTTCTCCAGCTGGAAACAACCCTGGGGTGTTGACACTCTCCAGGGTTGTTTTGTGTCTGGGCAGGCGCACCGGCGAAGAGGTCCTGGTCTCCACCCCGGTCATCACCGCCCCAGCCATCGCAAATCCAGGTATCGACTGCTCGAACACCGGTAGGGCCTCACGAATAGCCTCCAGCACCGGCTCCGGCAAGCAACCCTCCAGGCTTGTGAACGTGACACCGGGGGCATAGGAGGGCTGCACCGCCTGATCCCGGTCCATGGGCGATTCACTGCTGCGACCAGCGAGAAAATCACCCACCCGCTGGGCCGGGGCCGCATAGGTTTCGCCACCGCGAACAAAGGCCTGCGCTTCCCAATGCCGTTGGAAGGCCATGCCGGCCAGGGGATCATCGCTCCCGTCGCCGTAGGGGATCACATCCTCGCGATCGACACCGACCACGATGCCGCTGTTGGCATTGCGCTCGTTGCGGGTGTGTTGACTCATCCCATTGGTGACCACCCGCCCCTCCTCCGAGGTGGCCCCCACCACCAGCCCACCGGGGCACATGCAGAAGCTGTAGGCCGTGCGGCCATTGCTGCAGTGATGAACCAACTTGTATTCCGCAGCCCCCAGACGGGGATGGCCCCAGGCCTCACCCCAGCGGGCCCGATCAATCAGGGATTGGGGGTGCTCGATCCGGACGCCGATGGCAAAGGGTTTGACCTCCATCGCCACACGCCGTTCCCGGAGCATCGTGAAGGTGTCCCTGGCGCTGTGACCGACCGCCAGCACCACCTGATCGGCCGCAATGCGGCAGCCATCGGCGAGGATCACTCCGCGCAGCCGTCTTTCACCGGCCGCTGATTCATCGAGATCCAGGTCCACAACCTGCGACTGGAATCGGATTTCACCACCGAGGGCTTCGATCCTGGAGCGAAGACCCCGCACCACCGTGGCCAGTTTGAAGGTGCCGATGTGGGGACGATGCTCCACCAGGATGTCGGGATGGGCGCCGGCGGCCACCAGTTCTTCAAGCACCTTGCGGCCGTGATGCTGGGGATCTCGCACCTGGCTGTAGAGCTTGCCGTCGGAAAAGGTGCCGGCACCGCCTTCCCCGAACTGGGCATTGGAATTGGGTTGGAAGGGTCGCTGACCACGCCAGAAACCGAAGGTGTCAACCGTGCGTTCGCGCACCGCTTTGCCCCGCTCCAGCAGCAAGGGACGAAAGCCCATCTGGGCCAGCAGTAGCGCCGCGAAATAGCCGCAGGGGCCTGCGCCCACCACGATCGGCCGCGGACCAGGATCGTCTGCAGCAGCTCGGGCCACCGGCTGGTAAGTGGTGTCGGGCGCTGGCTGGAGATGGTGATCCCGGCGAAAGCGCCGAAGCAGAGAGGCCTCATCGTCGACCTCGAGATCAACGGTGTAGACGAAAGAAATCTGATCGCGCCGGCGGGCATCGACACTGCGTTTGACCAGCGAAACACTCCTGATCGCCTCGAAGGGGATCTTCAGGCGACGGCAGATCGCCTGTTGCAGATCACCCTCACCATGATCCAGGGACAGTTTCAGTTCACTTAACCGAAGCACCGTCGTGTCCAAGACCTGGAACGATCATCCCAGCCTCAAGGCCCCCTGGGATCGGCACCGGGCAGCACCGGGCAGCACCGGGCAGCATCGTGAGCCGAACCAGCTCTCGAACCATTGCAGGCACACCCCTGGGGGCGATCCGCCTGTCAGGGTGGCTGCACCCTTCCACCCGCAGGACAGCACCATGGGCCTGAGCCATTGCCCCCTCTGCATGGGCCTGGCGGTGCTCAGCGCCGTGCGCTTCCTGGCCCATGGGGTGCTCCTCTGGCAGCTCCGCACCGACCGGTCCAGAGAACTTCAGCTTCAACCCGCCTGAGCAACCGGCCGACCCTTCGCCTCCCAGGCCAGCACGCGGCGATGGACGGCCAGCAGGGAATCGGCCTGAACACTGATCGAATCGATGCCTTCCCGGAGCAACAACTGCATCAGGGCAGGCGAGGAAGCAGGCGCTTCTCCACAGATGCCGATCGGCCGGCCGCAGCGGTGAGCCGTGCGGATTGCCAGGGTGATCAGCTCGAGCACGGCTGGATCGGTGGCATCGAAGCCTTCGCTGACGAGAGCTGAATCCCGGTCCAGCCCCAGGGTGAACTGGGTCAGATCATTGGAGCCGATCGAAAAGCCGTCGAACCGATCGGCCAGGGCCTGCAGATGGAACACGGCACTGGGAAGCTCGACCATGGCATGAATTTCCAGGCCGTCCTGGCCGCGCCGGAGGCCATGGCGCTCCATCGCCTGCAGCACCAGATCCGCCTCCTGAGGGGTCCGGATGAAGGGCACCATCGGCATCACGAAACGCAGCCCCAGCCGCTGCCGCACCTCCAGGATGGCGGCACATTCCAGGGCGAAGGCCTCCGCAAAGGCCTTTGAGCCGTATCGCACCGCCCCACGCCAGCCGAGCATCGGGTTCTCTTCCCGGGGCTCGAACCACCGTCCACCGACCAGGTCGCCGTATTCGTTGCTCTTGAAATCGCTGAAGCGCAGGAGCACGGGCCGGGGGTGAAAGGCGCCGCCGATCATGCCGATGCCCTCCACCAGGCGATCGAGGCCATAGGCCCAGGGGCTTGGATAGGCAGCCGAAAGGGCCACCACCTGGGCTCTTACAGCAGGATCCTCCACCCGTTCCGGATGCAGCAGGGCCATGGGATGGGCCCGGAGCTGGTGCACCAGGATGAATTCAAGACGGGCAAGGCCGACCCCGTTGCAGGGAAGGGATCCGAGGGCCAGGGCCCCGGCCGGATCGCCCACGTTGAGCAGCAACCGGGTGCGGGTGGGCAGCAACGGCTCAGGCCGCTCCTCCACCAATCGAAATGGCAGGAGCCCCCCATAGACCGCTCCGACCTCGCCTTCGCAGCAGCTCAAGGTGATCAGCGCACCATCCACCAGCCGTTGGGTGCCATCGCCCGTACCGACGATCGCCGGCACCCCCAGCTCCCGGGCCAGGATCGCCGCATGGCAGGTGGCCCCGCCCTGGTCGGTGACAATCCCGGCCGCAAGACGCAGGATCGGTTCCCAGTCGGGGTCGGTGCGGCCCGTGACGAGCACGTCACCCGCCTGAAAACGGTCGATTTCGGCGGGGCTTCGAAGCTGGCGCACCCGACCCTGCACCACGGCTGAACCGATGGCCCGGCCGCTCACCAAAGGACTGACGGCATGGGGTTCCAGCTCCCAGCGCCGATCCAGCCAAGGTCTCCGCTGCAGATGGCCCGTCTCCGGCCGTGCCTGGAGAATGAACAGCTGGCCAGTGGGGCCATCCTTGGCCCACTCGATGTCCATCGGTGTCAGGACGCCGCGATCTTCGCTGTAGTGGCGCTCGATCGCCAAGGCCCAGCGGGCCAACCGCAGCACCTCCGGCTCGGTGAGGCAGAAGTGATTCCGATCCGGACCCGGCACCGGTTCATCCACCAGCCTTGAACGCCCCTCGGCCACGATCGTGACCCGACGCTGCTCCTTGCTCCCGAGGCGCCGTCGAAGGATCGGGGCGTAGCCCTGTTCCAGGGTTGATTTCAACACAAGCCATTCATCGGGATTGACGGCCCCCTGAACCACCAGATCCCCGAGCCCCCAGGAGCCGCTGACCAGCACGACCCCTGGAAAACCGCTCTCAGGATCAAGGGTGAACATCACCCCGGCACAGGCCTGGTCGGAACGCACCAGCCGCTGCACCCCGATCGACAGGGCCACCTGGAGTGGATCGAAGCCATGGCCCTGCCGATAGGACATGGCCCGATCGGTGAACAGGGAGGCCAGGCAGACCCGACAGGCCTCCAGCAAGGCCTGCTCCCCCACCACATTGAGAACGGTTTCCTGCTGGCCCGCAAAACTGGCGTCGGGTAGATCTTCGGCGGTAGCGCTGGAGCGGACGGCCAGGGCGATCGGGCCATCGCTGCCGGATGGGATCAGCAGTTCGCGATGGGCCTGAAGAATGGCGGCCACCAATGGCTCCGGCAGGGGGGCCGCCAGCATCAGCGCCCGGGCCTGGGCGCCGGCTTTTCGCAGGGCAGGGAGATCGGTGGCATCTAGGGTCTCCAGCAGCCGGCGCAGAGGCTCCTCAAGACCGTTGGCCTTCAGAAAGAGGCGATAGGCCACGGTCGTGGTGGCGAAACCGACGGGTACCTGCACCCCCGCTGCACCCAGATGCTGGATCAGCTCGCCCAGGGAGGCATTCTTGCCGCCCACCAGGGGAATCGACTCCAGACCCACCGAGGCCAGCGAGACCACCAGGGGCCCCTCAACAAGAGCTGAAGGCCCGCAGGCCGGATCCGTGGGCATGGGAAAGCAAAACCGTGGAGGGCGAGCGCTTCGCCGTGGTCCAGGCTGGAGCGGGCCGCCAACAGCCACCGGCCCCACCGGCGTTTCCGGTGCCCGAACGGGGCGGCTTCACTGCAGGTGCCCCGTCCAGGACGGGGCCTGGAGAGGACGCAATCAGGAAACAAAAGCCACTCTCATCCCCAAGGAATGGCTCACTTTCATGAGAGGCACATTGCCCAACAAGAAAGACCAGGGAATCCGAAGTTGCCCTGTGCTAATTTACAAATGATCGCTTCCTACTCAGTGCGCAAGCTCCACCTGGCAAGTCTGACCACTGCGTTGCTTGTCCTCGGTGTCGGATCCCTGCAGGCCCAGGCTCAGCCGGCACCCGCCGCCAAAACCTCTGCGCCCACGAAACCCGCCAGTCGCGATCTGGTCAACACCCTCACCCTGGTAGGGGCCGTCAACGCCTGCGAGCTTGCGATCAACAGCAAGGTCCCCGTGCAGACAGCCGTGATCTCCGGCGCCAATTCGGTGGCCTTCGCGATCACCTCCCTCCACGGGAGCCAGATCGAAGGCATCAGCGCCAGCTTGAAGCCTGAGCAGATCGCCAACGGCACCGTGATTGAAATCATTGGCCGTGTCAAGCAAGGCTGCTACGCCAAATTGAACGACACCGACAAGAAGTACATCGATGGGGTGATCACAGAAGTTCAAGCCCAGCTCAAGAAGCAGGGCGACGGCAAGTAAATCTGCCGCTCTCTGGAATCAACCATTCAGCCCACCAGCCTCATTCCTCAGGGAGTGGGGCTTTTGTCTGGGGAGAACTGCTGGATTGGGCCTTGGGGTCATGATCAGACCGATCAACCGTTTCCGGCAACAACTGGGCCAGCAGACCGGCGCCGATCAGGGCCACCCCCAGCCCCAGGGCCAACGGGCGGGTATCGGCTGACTCCCCCCAGACGGCGGCCGAGAGGAAGGCAGCCCCCAGCAGCAGGGCCGGGACGAGCACGATCCCCTTGGCGGTGCGGTTGAGGCTCATGGCGGAGCGAAAGGGAGGGCGACGGTGAACGATGGGAGACAGCGGCAGCCGACGCCAGGTCCATCAAGAGGTCAGCAGGCGTCTCCCCTGCCTGGGGACGCGAGCTGGGCGTCGATCAGGCCGGCCGAAAGATCGATGCCGTTGACCGCCGGGCTGACGGCGCTGGACCGGACCTGACGGGGCAAGGGCGTGACCCTCGCCACCAGGGTTCCAGCCTCAACACCAAGGGGACGGAGGTTCACCCGCGTCTGGCGGGGAAGACGGTCGCGGAGCCATTCGAGCGCCTGATCCTGTTGCTCAGGTGCCACGTCCAGGCAGGCAAGACGAACGCCATAGCTCCGGTTGCCATCCCCCACCTGCAGGAGGGTGGCACTGCGCACCTGAAGGACCTCGGCAGCCTGGGCAGGGAGCGAACCCAGCAGAAGCAGGAGCAGGGCCAGACAAACGGCAAACAGGACACCAAGCCGGGAACCTGCAGGCTCCAACTCAGGCGATGGCGCTCCAACCCCCCGGGTGTCGGCGGTCAGAGCCGGGCTCCGCAGCTGGGGCAATAGAGATGGGCACTGGCGGTGGTGCTGCCGCAGGCCTTGCACTGACGGGTGGTGTCGATCGCGAGCTCAGGGTGGCTGGGGAGACCAACCATCTGGGCGTTGCTTGCACCCGGGGGCACCATCGGATAGCAATTCTCGTTGCGCCGCACGACCACATTCACGAAGGCTGGGCCGGGGTGGTCCAGGGCGTCGCGGAGACCTTGATGGAGCTGGGAGCGATCGGTGATGGTGATGCCACGAACCCCGAAGGCTTCAGCCAGGGCTTCGAAATTGGGCATGCCCGCGGTCATTTCCGAGGCGGAATAACGCTCGTCGTAAAAGCTCTCCTGCCATTGGCGGACCATGCCCTGCCAGCCGTTGTTGAGCACCACCACCTTCACTGGCAGCTTGTACTGACTGAGGGTGCCGAGCTCCTGGATGTTCATCAGGATGCTGGCGTCTCCGGCGACACAGATCACCTGCTCATCGGGGAAGGCCGTCTGGACCCCCATGGCGGCAGGCATGCCGAAGCCCATCGTGCCAAGGCCGGCACTGCTGATCCAGCGCCGGGGGCCGTTGTGCAGAAACTGGGCCGCCCACATCTGGTGCTGACCGACATCGGTCGTGTAGAAGGCCTCGGGAGCCAGCTCCCTCAGGGCGACGACGACCTCCTGGGGGGCGATATCGCCTTCGGGAGCAGGCACCACGAGCGGGTAATGGCGCTTCCAGCCGGCGATGCGCTCGAGCCAGGCCTCGGTGCGCCCGGAGGAGGTCTCGGATGCCGAAAGAGCAAGCAGAGCCTCAAGGGCAGCACGGACATCGGCCACCACAGCCACATCCGGCAGACGGGTCTTGCCCATCTCGGCAGCATCGATGTCGATGTGAATCACCCGGGCCCGGGGGGCAAAGCTGTCGAGGCGACCAGTGACGCGATCATCGAAGCGGGCACCGGCGGCAATCAGGAGATCGCATTCGGTGACGGCAAAATTTGCATAGGCAGTGCCGTGCATGCCAAGCATGCCGACCGCCAGATCATGGCGTTCGTCGAATGCCCCCTTACCCATCAAGGTGGTGGTGACTGGCAGGCGGAAGCGCTCCGCCAGGGCACGGATCTGAGCATGGGCACCGGAACTGATCGCTCCACCGCCCACGTAAAGCAAAGGCCTGTGGGACTGAAGGATCAGGTCGAGGGACGCGGCGATGGCGTCGACACAGGGGGCGGGGGGCAGGGCGTAGCCCGCAGGCCGAGCGGTGCCTGGCTCCACCGGGACATAGTCGAACTCCTCGAGACCCACATCCTTGGGCACATCGATCAGCACCGGCCCGGGGCGACCGGTGGAGGCAATCAGGAAAGCCTCGGCCACGATCCGGCCGATGTCGGCAGGATCGCGCACGACCCAGGAATGCTTCACGATCGGCAGGGTGATGCCGAAGATGTCGGTTTCCTGGAAGGCGTCGGTGCCGATCGACGACCGGGGCACCTGGCCCGTGATCACCACCATCGGCACCGAATCCATCTGGGCGGTGGCAATGCCGGTGACCAGATTGGTGGCTCCGGGACCTGAGGTGCCGAAACAGACGCCGACCTGACCGGTGGCCCTGGCATAGGCATCGGCGGCATGGGTGCCGCCCTGCTCATGGCGCACCAGGATGTGCTTCAGCCAGCCACGGTCCTCAGCCTTGTGGAGCTCGTCGTAGATCGGCAGGATCGCGCCGCCGGGATAGCCGAAGATGTGACGCACCCCATGCCGGTGCAAGGCATCCATTAGGGCATAGCCACCGTTCACCCGCAGCGGAGCGGCTGCGGTCGGGGCAGGGGAGGCGCCGGTCGGGGAGGACGAAGCGCTGATGGAGGGAGCGCTGGCGGCGGAAGAGGTCGTCACAGACGTGAGGGTCACGGGAAACGCTGGCCACTCAACGGAATAGGTCAACCCTAGGCTCTGGCCGGACATTTGGAGCCAACTGTCGCCGAGCGTGAGCCATGGCCCTGAGAATCAGGGCCGGATCCAACCAGCGGCCGTCGTAGCGCAGAGCCCAGTGCAGGTGAGGGCCTGTGGTGCGTCCAGTCATCCCGATCCTTCCGATCAGCTCTCCGCGGCGCACCCGCTGGCCCGGGCCGATCAGCACGCCCTCCGCCCGGTACAGCCCGTCCCGCACGGAACCACCCAAGTGGCAATACATGTGCTCCCAGGCACCGGAGCGCACCACCAGACCGATGCCACAGCGGCGATCGACGATCACCTCCGCAATCCGACCACCCCACCAGCTGCGCACAGGGGAGCCGAGCGGTGCCGCGATGTCGAGGCCGTTGTGGGACTCCGGATCCCCCGATGGCCCGTCGCGAAGGCCGTAGTGGGAGGTGTAGGCCTGGAACGTGGCCACCGGAAACTGGCCCCGCAACCAGGGGTTCTCCGCCTGGACCCGAAGCGGTGCCAGGGGCATCAGAAGCCCCAGCACCAGGAGCGGCCACATCCTCTTTCTCCAGCGGACGGCCTGGCTTGATCGAGCCGTGGTGTCAGAGAAGGCCGAGGCCATGGAGGGGCCCCCGGCCGGAGAGCAGCTCGATCAGGAAGGCGAGAAAGCCCACCATCGCCAGGCGCCCGTTCCAGACCTCGGAGCTGTTGTTCCAGCCCCAAGCCCACTTGTCCTGGGGATAGAGCTTCACCTTGGTGGGTAATTCAGCTGCCTGGTCGAGATTGATCTCGGGACCGGCGAGGGCCTGCTGCACCAGATCGGCCAGACCGGCGATGAAGATGGGATCCGTGTCGAGGGCCGGAACCCGCCGGAAATGGGCGACACCGGCCTCGGTGGCCAGCTCCCGGTATTCGATATCGATCTCCTCCAGGGTCTCGATGTGCTCGCTGACGAAGCTGATCGGCACCACGACCAGGTCCTGCACGCCCTGATGCCCGAGCTCCTCCAGGGCCTCCTCGGTGTAGGGCTTGAGCCACTCCACCGGGCCGACCCGACTCTGATAGGCGAGGGTGAAGGGATTGCGGAAGCCAAGACGGTCGGTGAGGCGATCCATCACCAGGTCGGCACAGGCCTCGATCTCCCGCTGGTAAGGATCGCCAGCCTCCTCGACATAGCTCTTGGGCACGCCGTGGGCACTGAAAAAGACGTGGGCACTGGCTGGGTCCTCGCAGGCGCTGATCTGCCGTTCGATCAGGGAGGCAAGAGCATCGATGTAGCCCGGGTGGTCGTACCAGCTGCGGATGCAGCGGATCGGCAGACGGGAGAAGGCCGGATCGGCCTGGCGCAGTCGCTGCAGCTCCCGGAAGCTCGATCCGCTGGTGCTGATCGAGAAGTGGGGATACAGGGGCAGGACCACCACCTCATCAATGCCGTCGGCCTTGATGTCCGCCACCGCGGACTCGGTGAAGGGATGCCAGTAGCGCATCGCCACGTAGCTGGTGGCCTCGATGCCCCTGGAGCGCAGGGTGCTCTGGAGCTCCCGAGCCTGCTGTTCGGTGATGCGGCGCAGGGGAGAACCTCCCCCGATCGAGCGATAGGCCTCCTGCGACTTTCCGCTTCTGAGGGTGCTGATCAACCACGCCAGGGGTTTCTGCAGCGCTGGATTGGGAAGTCGGATGATCTCCGGGTCGGAGAACAGGTTGTACAGAAATGGACCCACGTCCTGAATCCGCTCGGGACCACCGAGGTTCAGCAGCAGCACGCCGACCTTGGCCATGCCTCGTCCTGTCAGGCGGATGACGCTGAGAGCGTAACGCTGCAGCCTCCGGGACTGGCCGATGCCGGTGAGGATGGATAAGGTCAGCGCCACCTGGCAGGCCCATGGAGGCGACCGTCGATCCCGCGACAACGACGGATTCTTCGATCACAGCTCGGCTGCGGGAGCACAACCAGCGCCTCGCTGACGCCGGCATCGGCCTGCGCCTGGAACAACGTCGTCTGCGCCTCGGGCTGAGGGGACTTCTGCCGTCCCGCCAGGGATCGGGCATGAAGATCCAACGGATCAGCCTCGGGTTACCGGCCACGGAGGAGGGTTTGGTCGATGCCCAGGCCCAGCTGAAACGGGTGCTGCAGCAACTCGCCAGCCAGAGCTTCCACTGGTCGGATTGGTCGCGGCTGGAGCGGAGCCCGGCGCCGGCACCGGGCAAAGATCCCGGCAGCAGGGAGCGGGCCATGGACCGCCGGCCCCTAGCGGAGGAGCTGCTCCGCTTTGAAGCCAGTTTCTTCGCCGATCCCCGTCGCCGGCGCCACCCGTCCGGCAGCCGCACCACCTGGACCAGCGCCTACCTGCCCTACCTGAGGCGGCTGCAGCGCCTGGCTTCCGAACACCAGAGCCCCCCGGATTCAGACGGCGGCGAAGGGGCCCTGGCGGCCTCGTTGCTGGAGGCCGTGCTGGAGAGCTACCCGCTGGCCAGCCGGGCCCGTCAGCAGTGCGGCACCGCCCTGGCGGCCCTGGCCCGCCAGGCCGACGTCGACCTGCCCAGCGACTGGGGGACTAGGGCCGGGGGCTACGGGCTCCATGCCGCCCGCTTCCGCAGGCTGCCGAGCGACGCCGAGATCCTCGCCCTGGTGGAACGGATTCCCAATCCCGGCTGGCGCCTGGCCTATGGGCTGATGGCCACCTACGGACTCCGGAACCACGAAGTGTTCTTCTGCGACCTGCAGGCCCTGGCCCCGGGGGGTGACCGGGTGGTGCGGGTGCTTCCCACCAGCAAGACCGGCGAGCACCAGGTGTGGCCCTTCCAACCGGACTGGGTGGAGCACTTCGGGCTTCAGCAACTCGGGGATGGGCCGGAGGCCCTGCCCCCGGTGCGCACCGACCTCCGCCAGACCACGCTGCAGCAGACGGGCCGGAGGGTGGCGGAGCAATTCCGCCGTTATGAACTGCCGATCACCCCCTATGACCTGCGCCACGCCTGGGCCCTGCGCACGATTCACATTGGTCTGCCGGACACGGTGGCGGCCCGGATGATGGGCCACTCGGTGGCCATCCACACCCGCACCTATCACCACTGGATCACCCGACGGGACCAGCAGCAGGCGGTCGATCGGGCCCTGGGCCGCAACGCCGGCAGCTGAACGCACCCGCCGGGCACCAACCAGGCTCCGGCACCGCGAGAGTGGGGGAAGAGTGTGATGCCCCTCGATGAGCCAGCCCGCCGATCCGTCCAGTTCCCCCGCTCCCTCTCCCGGACAGACCCTCGACCACGAGGCTGCCGTCCTCGGCCCAGGGGGCGCCCTGGCACCGGAACGGGATGCCGAGGCCTACCGACGGCGCATGGAGCGGCGGCGGGAAGTGCAGCAGCAGAGGGTTCAGGAACGGCAGGTGGAAAAGGGGCTTGTGCTGGTCTTCACCGGTGATGGCAAGGGCAAGACGACCGCCGCCCTCGGGCTGGTTCTGCGCACCCTGGGCCACGGCGAACGGGTGTCGGTGATCCAATTCATCAAGGGAGGGTGGGAACCGGGGGAGGCCAGGGCCCTCAGCCGGTTCGGCGAGGACCTCCACTGGCAGGCCCTGGGGGGTGGCTTCACCTGGGAGACCCAAGACCGGGAACGGGACCGGTCGATGGTGCAGGAGGCCTGGCAGCAGTCGCTGATCCACCTGGCCGACCCCGGGCGGAAGCTCGTGGTGCTCGATGAGGTGAATGTGGCCCTGAAGCTCGGCTATCTGGAGATCGAGCAGGTCCTGAATGGACTCGATCAGCGTCCTCCGCTCACCCACGCGGCCCTGACGGGCAGAGGTGCTCCGGCCCCCCTGCTGGAGCGGGCCGACCTGGTGACGGAGATGACCCTCCGCCGCCATCCCTTCCGCGAGCAGGGCGTCAGGGCCCAGGCCGGGATCGAATACTGAGGAGAGCCCGGGCCGATCAGGGGCTGATTGCTCCGGATGGCGGTTGCTACTGTTCGGGTGATCGACCGTTCCGATGGCTTACCAACGAGTCCTGCTCAAGCTCAGTGGTGAAGCGCTGATGGGCGAGCAGGGCTATGGCATTGACCCGGCGATCGTGCAATCGATCGCCACCGATGTGGCGACCGTCGTCGCCACAGGTACCCAGGTGGCCATCGTTGTCGGCGGGGGAAACATCTTCCGCGGCCTCAAGGGTTCCGCCGCCGGCATGGACCGGGCCACCGCCGACTACGTCGGCATGCTGGCGACGGTGATGAATGCGATCACCCTGCAGGATGGCCTCGAGCGCTCCGGCGTCCCGACCCGGGTCCAGAGTGCGATCAGCATGCAGGAAGTGGCGGAGCCCTACATCCGCCGCAAGGCGATCCGTCACCTGGAGAAAGGGCGGGTCGTGATCTTCGGTGCCGGCTGCGGCAACCCGTTCTTCACCACCGACACCACCGCAGCCCTGCGGGCGGCTGAAATCGGAGCAGATGTGGTCTTCAAGGCCACCAAAGTTGACGGGGTTTATGACAAGGATCCCGCCCGCCATGCCGATGCGGTGCGCTACGACAGTCTCACCTTCCAGGATGTGTTGAGCGGTGAGCTGGCGGTGATGGACTCCACGGCGATCGCTCTTTGCAAGGACAATGCGATCCCAATCGTGGTCTTTGACCTGTTCGGACCTGGCAACATCGCCCGGGCCGTGGCCGGCGACCCGATCGGCACCCGAATCACCCCGTCCAACTGACGCCCCTCACCCTGACATCAACCATGGATCTGGATGCGAGCATGCGTAAGTCGCTGGAAGCGACGCAGCGCACCTTCAACACGATTCGCACCGGTCGAGCCAACACCTCCCTGCTCGACAAAATCCACGTCGAGTACTACGGCGCTGAGACGGCCCTGAAGTCGCTGGCCACCATCTCAACCCCTGATGCTCAGACGATCCAGCTGCAGCCCTTTGACGGCGGCTCCATCGGCCTGATCGAAAAGGCGATCGCCATGAGCGACCTCGGACTCACCCCCAACAACGATGGCAAGGTGATCCGGATCAATATCCCCCCCCTCACCGAAGACCGGCGCAAGGACCTTTGCAAACTGGCCGCCAAGTATGCGGAAGAAGGCAAGGTGGCCCTGCGCAACATTCGTCGTGATGCCATCGACAAGGTGAAAAAGCAGGAAAAAGACGGCGACCTATCGGAAGATCAAAGCCGCGATGAACAGGACAAGGTTCAGAAGCTGACCGACAAATTCATTGCTGAACTCGAAAAGTTGCTGGCCCAGAAGGAAGCGGACATCCTCAAGGTCTGAGGCATCCTGTTCATGGCTGATGCGACACCCCGGGACACGATCGTGATCGGGGCCGGCGCTGCCGGAGCTGCTGCCGCCTTCCACCTGGCCCAGCGGGGTCGGAGCGTTCTTCTCCTTGAGGCAGAAACGGTACCCCGGGCCAAGTCCTGTGGTGGTGGCATGGCAGCCTCCGTGCAACAGCTGTTTCCCTTCGACCTCAGTCCGGCGGTTGATCAGGTGATCCGGAAGGTCCGTTTCACCTGGTGCCTCGAGGATCCCGTCACGGCAGAACTTCCGGGCTCGTCACCCTTCTGGATCGTGCGACGCTCGGTGCTCGATGCCTTTCTGTGCAGTCAGGCCGTCGATGCCGGAGCTGAGCTACGCAGCAGCCTGGAGGCGGTGTCGGTGGAGCGCATGGGGGACACCTGGGCCGTGGGCACCGCCGACGGGGCCCTGCACCACAGCCGCAGCCTGGTGATCGCCGACGGCTCCCGCTCCCGCTTCGCCTCCCACCTGGGGCTGGGCCCCAGCCGCCCCCGTTTCGCGAGCACCGTGGCCGTGGAAGTACCGGCTGATGTGCTTGAACCCGACACCGCCCGGTTTGAATTCGGCCTGGTGCGCCACGGCTTCTGCTGGGCCTTCCCCCGGCAAGGGGGCTACAGCATCGGCGTCGGCACCTTCATCGGGCGCCTGCCCGGCTCGGACGACCAGGGGGCCTCCAGGGTGCTCGATGCCCTGCTGCCCAGCCTCGGTCTGCCCTGCGATGCCGGTGAGCGGCGTCAGCTCGACCTGCGCATCTGGGATGGCCATCACCCTTTGCATGGACCTGGCGTTGTCGCAGTCGGTGATGCGGCCTCCCTCTGCGATCCCTTCCTGGCGGAGGGGCTGCGGCCAGCCCTGATCAGTGGCTGCGCCGCCGCCGATTCCCTGGATCGCTGGTTGTCGGGAGACAGCGCCGACCTGGCGGACTACAGCCGCACCATGAGGACCCAATGGGGCGATTCCATGGCCTGGGGCAAACGGATCGCCCAGGTGTTTTACAGGGTGCCTGGGGTGGGCTACCAGCTGGGCATCAAACGACCGACCGCACCGCAACGAATCGCCCAGATCCTCTCCGGGGAGATGGGCTACGGAGATATTGCCCAGCGGGTGATTCGCCGCCTGCTCTTTCAGAGCCGCTGATTCAGGGGCTGCTGAGCTCTCTCCCTGAGCTCGGGGTGACGTTCTTGAGCAGCCGCAGCCGCGCATCGATCGATGCCAGCAATTCGATGGCGAACAACGGGGATTCCTGAACGGCAAAGAGGAACTTCTCCCGATTCATCACCAGTAACCGGCAATCCGTGATGGCCGTGGCATTGCCGAAACGCTGATGCTGCTGGGTGACGAGTGCGCCGGCCCCGAACACATCACCGGCGCAGATCGTCTCCTTGCCATGGGCCTCCGACCAGGTGAGCTCAACCGTGCCCTCCAGCAGACCGAACATGCAGTCGCCGGAATCCCCAGCCCTGAAGATCGACTCGCCGGCCGCCACTTCCTTCACCTCCCCCTGGGCGGAGAGGGCGAGCATCGTGTCGAGGGCGTTCACCTGTGGGCCTCCTGGAACGGGATGGTCATGGGCGGCAAGGCGATGGCAACGGAATCGGCGATGGGATCAGAGCCCAGGGCAAAGGGCTGGGATCATCGCGCCAGGGCCAGGGGTGTCCCCAGACCTGCCCGCACATCATCGGGGACCAGCCGCCCATCGTGGTCGGTGTCGAGGGCATCAAACACCGCATCACTGCCGAGCCACTCCTCCCGGGTGATGCAGCCATCTCCATCGAGGTCGTTGAGCAGAAAGATCTCCTAAACCGCATGGCGGAAGGCCGATCCCCCCTCCAGCTCCGCCAACCGATGGCCCAGCTGAGCCTCCAGGGTTTCGATCGCCTTGCAGAAACCCCGAATGCCCTCATCGAGCTTTTCCGTGGCCATCCGATCCGCGGCCATCATCGACACGAAGGTGTCGGCATCGACATGGAACCGGTTCTGGGTGGGATTGGGTGCCGCCGGATCGAGCTTGCGGGGCAGGGTTGCCTCGGTGGAGCGCAACTGATCGAGCAACTTCGGAGAAATGGTGAGCAGATCACAACCAGCCAGTTCGATGATCTCATCGATGTTGCGGAAGCTCGCACCCATCACTTCGGTGCCATAGCCGTAGGTCTTGAAGTAATCAAAGATCTGGGTGACGGAGATGACGCCAGGATCCTCAGGACCTGGATAGGAATCCCGCCCCGTATCGGCTTTATACCAATCGAGGATGCGGCCGACGAAGGGGGAAATCAAGGTGACACCGGCCTCGGCGCAGGCCACGGCCTGGGCAAAGCTGAACAGCAGGGTGAGATTGCAGTGGATGCCTTCCCGCTCAAGCACCTCGGCGGCCCTGATGCCCTCCCAGGTGGAGGCAATCTTGATCAGCACCCTCTTCCGATCAATGCCTGCGGCGGCATAGAGGCCGATCAATTTGCGAGCCTTCGTGATCGTGGCCTCGGTGTCGAAGCTGAGGCGGGCATCCACTTCCGTGGACACCCGGCCAGGCACAATGCGCAGAATTTCCTTACCGAAGGTGACGCAGATCTCATCGAGGGCCTCGCGCACCACCTCTTCCGCGGAGGCGCCATCACCCATGGCGGCCCTGGACTCCTGGAGGGATCGATCAATCAGGCCCCGATAGGCAGGAATCTGGGCTGCCGCCAGAATCAGGGACGGGTTGGTGGTGGCATCCCGGGGCGTGAACTGACGGATCGCCTCCAGATCACCGGTGTCGGCAACCACCACCGTCATGGCAGCAAGTTGGTCGAGCAGGGAGGCCATGAACCGATTCCACGAAGCTTCCCCAAAAGCTAGCCACAGGAATCCAAAGCATTCCTGAGGTGGGGAAGCCCTCATCCAGGCTGGCTGCGCTCCGGCTCAGGCGCACGCGTCGGCACGGCGGGCAGGCCCGGGGGACGGGACGGGGGAATGTGCTCGAGCACGAGCAACGCTTCCATGATCTGCCGGGCCACCGGAACCGCCACCGTGGATCCGTAGGCATTGCCGCCCTGGGGCTCATCGACCACCACCAGCACCACGAACCGGGGATCGTTGAGGGGCAGGTGGGCGACAAAACTGCAGATCCTGGCGCCGGCGATGTAACGCCCGTTCTCAGCCTTCTGGGCCGTGCCTGTCTTGCCCCCGATGCGGAACCCGGGGATCCGCGCCCCCTTGCCGCTGCCCTTCTCCACCACCGATTCCATCCAGGACAGCACGGTGCGGGTGACGCCGGGGTTGAGAAGCTGAACCCCACTGGGGGGAGCGGCAGGTGCCAGGCCATCCCCGGATCGAAGTCCCCGGGTGATGTGGGGGCTCACCAACCGACCGCCATTGGAGAGCATGGCGTGCAGCTGCAAGAGCTTCAAGGGGGTGAGGTTGAAGCCCTGGCCGAAGGCTGCGGTGGCCGGCTCAATCGGCTGGCGGTTGAACAGGTCGAGGGGCTTGATCTGACCCGCCACGGCCCCGGGCAGATCGGTGTCCGGCGTGGCATCCACCCCGAGGGTGTGCAACCAGTGCCAGAAGCGATGGGGTGGCACCTGGGCCATGGCGTGCACCATGCCCACGTTGCTCGAGACCTGCAGGACCGTTGGGAAATCGATCATCCCGTGGGCCTGACGGTCGTGGTTGAAGATCGGCCAGCCGCCGATCGAGAGGGAGCCGCTGTCCATGACCCGGCCATCCGGCTGAATGGCTTGCTCCTGCAATGCGATCGCCAGGTTGATCGGCTTGAAGGTGGAGCCGGGCTCATAGAGGTCCTGCACCGACCATTCGCGGAACAGGGCCGGAGAGTACTTCCAGTAATGGTTGGGGTCGTAGGTGGGCGTGGACGCCAGGGCCAGGAGTTCCCCGTTACGCACATCCATGACCAGGGCGACGCCTCGCTTGGCTTTCCAGCGACGCACCTGGCGCACAAGGGCCTGCTGGGCCACCTGCTGCAGGGTGGCATCCAGGGTGAGCTGCAGCCTCAGGTCATCACCGAACAGGGTGCCAGCCAGCTGACCATCAGGAAGGGGCGTGCCATCGGCGCCGCGCAGGAGGGAACGCACCGATTCCAGGCGCCGGAGGTCCCGTTCCCGGCTCTGCTCAAGACCGGCCTGAGGAACGCGCTCCATGTTCAGGAAGCCCACGACGTTGGCGAACAGGGATCCCTGGGGATAGATGCGCTGGGGATGGGCCTCCAGATCCAGACCACTGATGCCCAGACGCCTGACCCGGGCGGCGGTCTCAGGATCGAGATCCTGGCGGAGTTTCACCCCACTCCTGCGGTCCCCCATGGTGCGCACCAAATCCTCGGAGGGCAGCGCCAGCACCTCCGCCAGCTTGTCCGCGACGGCCTTGGGAGGACGCACCAACCCGGGGGGATCCCCCGGGAGATTGAAATACTGAGGATGGGCCCAGAGGGTGAAACGCTCCTCATCGAGGGCCACGACCCGGCCATCCCGATCGACGATGGTGCGGCGCTCCCCGGTTGGGTTGATCGTTTGGGTTTGGATGGAGCGCGCCCGGGCATGAAGACGGGGACCCTCGACCACCTGCAGCCAGGCGAGACGACCCAGCAGACCGACCAGGGCGAGACTCAGAAGGGAGAAGACCGTGACCAGGCGCCGGCTCGGCACAGGTTGCAGCTCGACCACCTGACGAGGGCCCTGCCGCCGTCGGGTTCCAGAGCGGGCGCTCATCAGTAACCAGCTTGGATCGGCCGGCTGGTGACCCGGGCCAGGAGATCAGGGTCCGGGTTGGTAGCCGTGGCGCCTGGGGCCGGCAGATAGAAAAGCTTGTCGCTGCTGGTGGGCTCCAGCAGGCCTGGACGGTGCGCAGCACCCATGAACTGCTGTTCCAGCAAAGCCGATGATTCGAGAAGGCGATGCTCGAGCACCTGGTCCGACTCGAGCTGGCCGTAGCTTTGGCTCCACTGGTTCTGCCAGTGGAGGGTGAGGGCACTCAGGCCCAGCATCGCCACCCCCAGGCCCACCAGGATGCCGTCGGCGCCGCGATGAAGACCGGCGAGCAGGGGTGACTGACGCTCGACCCTGCGGGCCGACAGGGAACCCTGAATCAGGGACAGGGGCTGGGACCCAACCCGGGGGTCCCGGCCGGAACGCCGGCGCAGGGGCCTCCTGGAACGCAGGGATTCGCCGTTGTCCTGGGGAGATGAATCACCGCGGACGGAGGATGCTGCAGCGGCAACCAAAACTGAACGCGGACCATCTTTTGGCAAGTGAACCATGCCAAAGGCACCTCAGCAAGGTGCCCGCCGACCCATTCACGAAGCCGGAACAGACTCAACTGCCCAGCAGGATCAGATTCAGGAAGGTGAATCCGTTCCAGAGGCTGTGCATGATCACGCTGGCGGCCAACCTGCCCGACCGCTGACGCACCCTCGCCAGGCCCAGGCCGAGCACAAACAGGGCAGGGGTTTCACTGATGCTGAGGTGGGCCAAGGCAAAGACCGCACTGCTGAGGAGCAGACCCACGGCCGTGCCGAGGTCCCGCGATAGCACCGGTAACAGCACCCCGCGGAAGATCACTTCTTCAAACAGGGGGGCAAGCACCAGGGCCGTGAAGGCGAAACAGGCCAGGGCCAAGCCATCGTGGCTATGGAGCACCAGCTCCAGCATCGGATTGCTGCCGCTCGGGCTTGGAAGGATGCGCTCCATCAACCAGCCGATGAGGCTGACCAGGGGGAGCACCATCAGCAGCCCCCGCACCCCGAGCAGCAGCGCACTGCCGGAGGGAGACCAGCGGAACTGAAGCCAGCCTCCCTCCGGTGCAGGTCCTGCACCGCGAAGCATCAGCACCAGGATCCCGAGGGGGGCCACCATCATGCTGAGGTAAAGCACGGGATAGGCCAGGCCCTGGCGCAGGGATTCGGGCAGGTTGATCGTCGTCAGAACCGCCTGGAGCCCAGGGGTCACCACCAGGGGGGTGACATTTCCGATCACCACAAAACCGCCAGCCACCAGCAGGGCCAGATCCACAAGGGAAAGATCAGGGCCCTGCAGGGGGGGAGACGCCACCAGGCGCCCCCGCCAGAGCAACCAGAGTTCCCTTACCAGCAGAATCAGGCCCAGGAAAAGGGCAAGGGCCGGAAGGCCGTTCACCAGGGTCAGCTGGCTGGCCGCCTGCCGGGCCACCGAAGGGTCGACACAGCTCTGGTCGCCAGGGCGCCCCAACTGACAAGCCAGCAGGCGCAGGGTTGGGGTGGACAGCTCGGAAGCGGCCGCCTGGATGGACGGAGCATCCCCCGCCAACAGGGCCTGCAGCAGAGCCGTCTCGCCCGGCGGCAAAGAGCCCTGGGGCCGGGCCTGCAGCTGCTTCAGTTCGACCCGGGCCTGACTGGTCCTGTTGCTGAGCTGCAGGAGCAAAGCCCGCTGCAATTGTTGTTTCGCGGTCGGCTGTTGTATCGCGGTCGGCTGTTGTTTCGCGGTCAGCTGATCCGCGGCGGCGCCATCCTGGGCCTGGGCATCCAGTTCCTTGAGCAGGGCCCCCTGGGGATCCGGCCCCACCAGCAAGGCCTGCAGCGGCGCGGGCAGGGCAGGCTGGGCCAGCAGCGAAAGCTCAAGCTGACGGATCGCCAGATCCCCCCCGACGGAGGGTCGCTGCAGGCTGTCGATCAGCCCCCCCAGCCACAGCAGAAGACTGAGGGACAGGCTGAGCAGGGCCAGCAGCACTTTCCAGGCGGCGGGACGGGATCGGGGGCTGGTGGCACTCACCTGATCGAGGAGCCGGGGCTGAGCGATTCTCTCCCGACAGGGGCCTGACGGCCTTTCACCTGACTGCCTCCCATACGATGGCCCAGAGCTACCGCCAGCCTGTGCCTCTTCGGATCGTGCTTGTCCGTCACGGACTGAGTAGCTTCAACGTCGAGAAGCGCATCCAGGGTCGCGACGACCGTTCCACCCTCACCGAAACCGGGCAGGAGCAGGCCCGTCGCACCGGAGAGGCCCTGGAGGGTCTGACCCTTGATGCGGTGTACAGCTCACCCCTGCGGCGGGCGGCGGAAACGACCCGACTGCTGCTGCAAACCCAGGGATCCGGCACTGCCGTGCAGTTCGATGACGATCTGCTCGAGATCGACCTCAATCCCTGGACCGGTCTCACACCGGTCGATCTGGCCGAACGGGACCCCGCCGGCCAGACCCTCTGGCATCAGGCACCGGAGCAGTTGCAACTGAGTCGGCCGGACGGAACCAACTACAGCCCCCTCGGGGAACTGTTCGAGCAGGCAGCTCGCTTCGTCGGCAAACTCGTTGACCGCCACGGGGGCACGGACCAGACCGTTCTCGTGGTGTCCCACAACGCCATCCTGCGCGTCCTGCTGCTGCAGCTGGTTGGCCTGCCGATTGATCACTTCCGTCGCCTGCGCATCGACAACACCTCCGTGTCGGTGCTCAACCTGTTGTCACCTCCTGCCGGGTCGTCGCGGCCCTTCGCGGTCCAGATTGAATCCCTCAACGGGGTCTCCCATCTCGGGAACCCACTCCCAGGCCAGGGAGCCGGCAGCCGGGTGCTGCTTGTGCGCCACGGAGAAACCGACTGGAACCGCCAGGGCCGCTTCCAGGGCCAGATCGACATCCCCCTGAACAGCCATGGCTGGGACCAGGCCAGGGCCGCCGGCACCTTCCTGGCCAGCACAACGTTCAACCGGGCCTACAGCAGCTCGATGGCGCGTCCACGGCAGACGGCCGAAGCGATTCTGGCCTCCCATCCAGGCGTCCCCCTCACCACCCTGCGGGGTCTGGTGGAGATCGGCCATGGCCTCTGGGAGGGCTGCCTTGAATCGGAGATCGCCGAAGGCTGGCCGCAGCTGCTGGCCGACTGGAAACGGGCGCCGGAGACGGTGCTGATGCCGGAGGGGGAATCGATCCAGCAGGTCTGGGAGCGGGCCATGGCGACCTGGCAACGGATCGTGGCCAGCCTGGCGGCCGGTGAAACCGCCCTCGTGGTGGCCCACGATGCCGTCAACAAGGCAATCCTCTGTGCCCTGCTCGGCCTCAGCGCCGGGGACATCTGGGCGATCAAGCAGGGCAACGGCGGTGTCACCGTGATCGACTATCCCGAGGGGGGAAACGGCCCAGCCACGATCAGCTCCCTCAACATCACGGCCCACCTGGGTGGTGTCCTCGACCGCACCGCCGCCGGCGCACTCTGAGGAGCAGGGGAATGGGGCCGCGGTATCTGCAACAGGTGCGGTTCCTGGAAGGGCCTGGCGCCCAGGTGCGGCACGAGGAGGTGGTGATCAACGGCCGTTCGCTCGAGGCCTTCGGCGATGCGGCCCGGGCCCGGGCCAGCGCCTGGAATCTCCAGCCTGAGCCTGCCAGCCACCTGCTCCTGGCCCCTGCCCTGGTGGACCCCCACAGCACCCTCGACCATCCCCTGCAGGGCACGGCCGAAACCGCCCGCAGCCTCCAGGCTGCTGCCGCCAGCGGTGGTTATGGCACCGTGGCCCTGCTACCCCGTTCAGAACGCTGGCGGGACCAGCCCGAACTGCTCCAGGCCTTCTGCCGAACCCCAGGAGCGGAACTGCTGCTCTGGGGCAGCTTCAGCCGCCGCGGACGGGGCGAGGAGCTGGCCCCCCACGCCGAACAGCTTGCGGCCGGCGCCATCGGTCTGGCCGAGGACGACCATCTGCCGCCCCTGGCCCTGCTGGAGCGGGGACTCCGACTCGCCGAGATGGGATCCCACCCGGTGCTGGTCGCCCCCCGGGACCCCAGCCTCTGCCAGCAGGGTTTCGTCAGGGAAGGGGTGGATGCCCTGAGGGCTGGCTGGCCGCCCGATCCGGTGCTGAGCGAAACCTTGCCCCTGCAGAGCCTGCTGGCCCTGGCCGATGCCCTGCCCCAGGCCCCACTGCAACTGATGAATGTGTCCACAGCCGCGGGCGTCGACCTGCTGCGCCATCGCCGGCTCCCGCTGCCCGCCAGCGTCTGCTGGTGGCACCTGGTGAGTGACAGCGCCAACCTCAACCCCCTGGAGGAGGGCTGGCGCCTGGTTCCTTCCCTGGGAACGCCAACCGATCGCGATGCCCTAATCGCCGGCCTGGCCGATGGGGTGCTCTCGGCCGTCGCCGTGCACCACATCGCCCTCGATCCGGAGGAACAACTGCTGCCGATCGACCAGAGGCAACCGGGACTGGCCGGATTTCACCTGGTGCTGCCCCTGCTTTGGCGGGAACTCGTGGAGCGCCGCCACTGGAGCATCGAAGCGCTCTGGCAGGCCCTCTGCTGGGGGCCTGCCGCCTATCTCGGGCTTGAGCCAACCCAGCTGGTCGAGGGCAGCGATCACTGGCTGCTCTTCAACCCCGACCAGGTCTGGCGGGCACCTGGCCCCTCCGGTTCACCCCTGGAGCGAACGGCCACCATCGGCACCCTGGCGGCCAATCTCCCCTGTCAGGGTGCCGACATTCGGGGCCGGGTCGTGGCCTGCGGGCTTGATGCCCATGCCCCAACAGCAACCTGAGGGGTCGCCCCTCCCGGTACACCCGTGTCCTGAATCACGCAGCCATGGGGGCCATCATCAGGGCAGGGCCTGGGCCGCTGGCGTCAGGTTTGGTGAGGACTGAGGGAGCGGATCGGCAGCGCCCAGGCCTCCGAAGGTGCTCAGGGGATAGAAACGCCAGACGGCTCGACCGATGATCTCGCTCTCCGGGAGGAAGGGACCGCCCGGCCAGAAGCGGCCATCCCAACTGTTGGCGCGGTTATCGCCCAGCACCAGCACATGGCCGGCCGGCACCACCGCGGCCAAGGGCCGACAGGGGCCAACTCCCTGGCTGTCCACAGGGCAGTAGCTGGTGACGTAAGGCTCCTGCAGGGTCTGCCCATTGACCTGGACGCGTCCGCGAGGGTCGACCAGAACCCGGTCTCCAGGAACGGCAACGACCCGCTTGATGTACGCATCACAGGCCGGTTCATGGATGCCTGCGAAGTTGGAGATTCCGGGCAGGTTGGCCATCAGGCAGCGCAGCGGCCCCGGGGGATTGCTGCCCCGCAGGGCAGGATCGAAATGATGGGGAGCATGAAAGACGACGATCTCCCCGCGACGGGGTTCCCGCAGGCGGTAGGTCAGCTTCTCAACCAGGAGCTTGTCGTCGATCTGGAGGCCGGGCAGCATCGACCCGGAGGGAATGAAGCGGGCCTCGACCACGAACTGACGCAGACCGAGGGCCAGGAGCAACGCCATCGCCAGGGTTCCCCAGAGGCTGCCCCCGGCAGCGACCGCCGTAGCCGCCAGACCGTTCGGTTCTGGCTCACCAAGGCGATCCGCCGGGTTGTCGGTTGGACCTTCGCTCTCGGAGGGGCTGGAACTGGGCGGAATCTCCTCGGGTGTCAACGGCTGGGGATGCGGACGGGCCGGTGGGCACATTAAGCGCCATCTGGTTCCGCTGATTAGGCTCGGGCCAACCGACAAGCCCCCATGGCCCGGCCCCGCTGGTATGGTCCGGCGCCACCCTCCAAGGGCCGCATCTCCCTGGCGTGGGACCGCTTCGTAGCCCTCTGGGCGCTGCTCAATCTGGCCTGGGTGGCCTTTGACCTCAGCTATATCCCACTGCGGACCTTCTGGCTGCAGCGAAACCTCTATCCGCTCCCCTCGTTGCCGCTGGTCGTGCCCCTGAGCGCGATCCCGGACATCACCCCCTGGGTGGACCCGATCAAAGGGATCACTCCCAACCGAGAAACCAAGGCCTGGATTGATCAGTTTCAGGCCCTGGATCGGACCCTGAGCGCCGCCGGTCAAGGCCAGACCCAGGGCCCCGAGCTGAGCCGAAGCATTGCGCTCCAGCGCCAGCTCACCGTGGAGCTGATCGAGACCAACCCCTTTCAGATTCCAGGCACCCTGGAGAAAATCAAGAATCGGCTGCGGGAGCGGGCCAACCGGGATTCAGCCCGGGAGGCAGCCACCACCCTTCTCTCCCTCGAACGGTTGCAACCGCAGGACTGGCGTCGGGAGAAAGCCTTCTGGAATCAGCAGGTGCTGCCGTTGATCGCCAGCAACTACGCCCGCTCGAGTGATGACAACGGCCGTCTCACCGACCATGCCTGGCGGATCGACCTGCTGCTGTTCCAGAGCGTCTTCGCCGTTGACATCCTGCTGCGGGTGATCCGGCTGAAGCGCCGCCTGCCTGGGTTGCGGTGGCGGGATGCGGTGCTGCGCCGCTGGATCGACCTGCCCCTACTGCTCCCCTTCTGGCGCCTGCTGAGGCTGCTGCCGGTGATCGAACGGCTGCACACCAGCGGTCTGCTCTCAATCGAACCGCTGCGGGCCGTGATCAGCCGAGCGGTGGTCGCCCTGCTGGCCGTGGAACTGTTTGAAGTGCTGGCCCTGAAACTGCTCGATGGCAGCCAGCAGTTGATCCGCTCTCCCCAGTGGCCGGAGCGGATCCGAAGCCTGTGCAGCCACCAAAGCGTGCGAGGCAGCAGCAGCAACCTGGCCGAGAATGATCTGGCGGAACTGTTGCGGGTCTGGGCACCGCTCCTGCTCGATCGGGTCGCCCCCAGGCTTGCCCCGGAACTGCAGGGGGCCATGGGCCATGCCCTTCAGCAGAGCCTGGAGGGATTGGTGTTGCCCGCACCCCTGCGGCCGGTGGCCCCCCTCCTTCGCATGGAACAGGGCCTCAGTCGGCAACTGGCGGCCGGCATGGTGGACAACCTCCTGGCCCTTGGACGCAACACCAGCGAACGACTGAGCCAGAAGGATCAGCGCCAACTCGAGCTGCTGCAGCGCTTCATCGACCGTTTTTGGGAAGAGCTGGCCATGGCCCTGGAACAGGGGCCAGCCCTACAGCGCTCCCAGGACCTGCTCTGCAGGCTGCTGGAGCTGGTCAAGACCCGCTACCTGGGTCAGATCAGCCGTGAAAGCATCGGCGACCTGATTCAGGAACTGGATGCCCTGACCACCGGCCAGTCCCATGATATGGCACCTGAATCACCGGTCAATCACTGATGGTGCATGGCCCTGGAGTGGCCCTGAAGCATGGGGCCTGCTGGATCAGGAGCCGATCAGTTGTTCCCACTCGGGTTCCTTGAATCCAGTGAGGATCTGCCCGGACGGAGCCACCAGAAACGGCCGTTTGATCAGGCGACCATCGGCCGCCAGGGCCGCCAAGGCCTCCTCGTCATCCATGGCCTTCAGCCGGGCCGCACCGATCTCTCGGTAGCTCTTGCCGCTGGTGTTGAACAGCCGTCGCCTGTCGCCGAACTGGGCGAGGGCCTGGCGGAGCAACGACACCGGCGGGGGTGTGGTGGTGATCTCGATCACCTCGGCCACCACGCCCCGCTGAGATAACCAGGCCAGGGCCCTGCGGCAGGTGCTGCAGGGGCCATAGCAATAGACGCGCAGGGCGTCGGTCACCGGCCGACGAGCTGCTTGATGGCACCCAGCAGGCTGTTGGAGCCCTTGCCGACCCCGGACTCGGGACGGGTGCGGATCGTGACATCACCATTCACGGTGGTGCGGCAGCTGAGGCGGTAGTTGGCGGGACGGTCAGCCAGGTAGACCTGCTCCACATCGCTCCGGGGAGACAGGTTCTTGGCTCCCTCCACCACCTCCACCACGCAGGTGCCGCACTGACCGATGCCACCGCAATTGTTGAGGTTGTTGAGGCCCTTGTAAGGATTGATGCCGGCATCCAAGGCCGCCTTGCGAAGGTTGGCCCCTTCGATGCAACCGACCTGCTGGCCTTCCTGTTCAAAACGGATGGTGGGCACGAACGGTCTTGGGTAATGGCGGCGACCAACCTACTCGCTTGACCCTTTCTTGGATAGGCCCTCAAGGCCTTCCGGTCGGATGCCGCGCCGAAGTTCGGGGCGGACGAACGGGGCGTTCTCGCTGCCTACGATGCGGTAACCGACTCCTTCACACCCTTGGCCGGCAGCGACGAGACCCAGATGCACGGCTACGACCTGATGGTTCGTCAGCTGATTCCGGGCTACGCCAGCCTGGCCAGGCTGGCGGTGGCTCTGCTGGCGGCCTCCCCCCTGGGGTCCCAACCCGATGCCCGGGTGCTGGTGGCTGGTTGCGGCACCGGAGCTGAACTGGTGGAAGCCCGTCGTCAACGGCCCGACTGGCGCCTGACCGCCCTTGATCCGGCCGCCGAGATGCTGGCTGAAGCCCGTCAGCGGCAGGAGGCCGCTGACCGCGACGCCATCACCTGGCATCAATCCACGGTTGAGACCCTTCCACTGAAAGAGCCCTTTGCCGGGGCCCTGTCCGTGCTGGTGCTGCAATCCCTGCCGGATGACGGCAGCAAACTGGCCTATCTCAGCGCCCTGGCCCGTCAGCTGGCGCCGGGCGGCCAGCTGGTGCTGATCGACCTGATGCGGGCCCAGCGCCCCTCCCTTCAATCGCAGGTGGAGCGAGCCTGGGTTGTCTTCCAGCAGGCCGGCGGACTGAGCGAGAACGCCCCGGATGCCGCCCCCATGACCGAGGCGGTGCACCCAATCGGAGTCTCAAGGCTCACGGCCTTGGTGAACGCCGCAGGGTTCGGTGATCCGGCCAGGATTTTCCAGGCCCTCGACTACGAGGGCTTCCTGCTCCAACGCCGCGACTAGGGCCGGCCCGCAGGAAGAGGATGGGACGAAGGGCGCTGAGGCGCCGCAAAGGAAGGCTGGGGTGAAACGCCCATCAGGTCGCCTCCGGGGTCGATCCTGGGCCCAGGTGCCGAAACGAAGCGATCGGCCACCACACTGCTGAAGGGCACCATCAGGGTCAGGGCAGCGATCAAGGGTCCGAGGACAAAAGCCGTGGACTGGAACGGACTCGGAGGTTCCTCGGCTGGTTCATCGGCTTGGGCACCCGTCACGGGTGTCGTCGACTCGGACGAAGGGTTGGATCGGGGTTCGGGGTCGGAATCCATGGATGGTGGCGAGGCTCAGGGCCAGCCACAGCACGAGCAAAGGACAGGGGGGGGGGCAGGGTCAGGCAGCCGGGCGGGACTGCTCGAACTGGTCGCGCCGGGCGGAGAGGTCCGCCGGGGCACCATTGATGCCATCGAGGCGCTGACGGATCTCCCTCAGCTCATCAAGGATAGAAGCGAGAAGCTGCTGGGTCGCGGTTGAAGGGGAATTGAGAACCTCGACCGTGACCTCCTTGATCCGCAGCACGTCCCGGGCGAAGCGGGCCACCTCATGGGGATGGAACAGAAGGGGATCCTTCTGATCACTGCGGTATTCGGGGTTGAGCTTGCGAGGATTGAATCCAGGGTTGAGGTTGCGGGGATCGGTGTTGGTGTAGCGATACACCGAAGCCCGGGAACGGTTCAGCGCTTTCTGAACATCATCGATGCTGATCAGGGCATCGGCGCCCTCGACCACGGAACCATTGGAGAGGGCAGGACCATCAGGGGAGGGACCCGGGGTCAGGGGGAACTGGTTGCTGGCTGCCAGGCCCATTCCGCCGCCGGACGCTGAATGGACGACCATGGACAGCTGCTAAACCCGATGGAATTGGGGGTGACAGTAGCAGGGGTCATTCTGGGACTCGGTCATCTCAACCACCGGGGAGGTCGGTTCCTGGATTGGCCCTTCGATCCCCCCAGGCCCTCGGCAACAGCGCCTGGCCTCCGCTGCACAGGTGATAGCTTCCGAACCTTGTGTTGATGAAGTCCGATGCGCGTCTCCCGCCTGATGCTGGTGACGCTGCGGGACGACCCCGCCGAAGCCGAGATTCCCTCGCACCGCCTGCTGCTGCGTGCCGGGTACATCCGCCGGGTCGCCTCCGGCGTCTACGCCTACCTTCCCCTGCTCTGGAGGGTTCTCCAGAAAATCTCCTCGGTGGTCCGGGAAGAGATGGACGGCACCGGGGCCCTGGAAACGCTTCTTCCCCAGCTGCAGCCGGCCGAGCTCTGGCAACGGAGCGGCCGCTGGTCGGGCTACACCGCCGGGGAGGGAATCATGTTTCACCTCACCGATCGCCAGGGCCGGGAGCTGGGCCTCGGTCCGACCCACGAAGAGGTGATCACGGCCCTCGCCGCCGATCTGCTGCGGTCCTACCGGCAGCTTCCCGTCTGCCTCTATCAGATTCAGTCGAAATTCAGGGATGAGATCCGGCCGCGCTTCGGCCTGATGCGGGGCAGGGAATTCATCATGAAAGATGCCTATTCCTTCCACGCGGATGAAACCTCGCTCCGGGAGACCTATGGAGCGATGGATGGGGCCTACCGCCGCATCTTCAGCCGCTGCGGCCTGCGGGCCGTGGCCGTGGAAGCCGACAGCGGTGCCATCGGCGGTTCCGCCAGCCAGGAATTCATGGTCACGGCCGACGCCGGTGAGGACCTGATCCTGGCGAGCGCCGATGGGCGCTATGCCGCGAACCAGGAGCGGGCGGCCTCCCTGGCACCGGAGCCCCTGGCGCTGCCCGGCGGCAGCCGCAACGGTGGTGCCGGCGAGCCTGTGGCGACCCCCGGGCAGAGCAGCATCGAGCAACTCGCGCGCGGCCACGGCTTCGATCCGAGCCAGACGGTGAAGGTGTTGCTGCACCTGGCGCGCTTCGAGAAAGGCCTGCATCAGCCGCTGCTGATCAGCCTGCGGGGCGACCAGCAGCTCAACGAGGTGAAGCTGGCCAATGCCGTCACGGCTCGCCTCGCCGGCGACCATGGCGCCCTGCTCGCCATCGAACCCCTCAGCACCGACCTGGTGAAGCGCCTGGGTCTCGGCCTCGACCTGACAACACTTCCCCTCGGTTACCTCGGCCCGGACCTCGCCGATGGGGTCCTCGCGGCCGGCGCTGAGCGACCGGACACCGCCTCCCGTGCTGGGAGTGCTGGCGCGGCCGGCGGCGCCAAGGCAGCACCTCCCCAGCTGCGCGGCAGCTTCCTGAGGCTCACGGACGCGACCGCCGCCGCCCTGAATGCCTTCGTCTGCGGGGGCAACGCCCTAGACCAGCACCGGGTCGGCGCCAGCTGGGAGGGCCTGGGCCTGGCACCGGAGGTGGTGGATCTGCGCGCTGCCCAGCCGGGTGACCGCTGTCTGCATGATCCAGACCAGCAACTGGAAGCGAGCCGGGGCATTGAAGTCGGCCACATCTTCCAGCTGGGCCGCAAGTATTCCGAGGCCCTGGAGGCCCGGTTCACGAACGAGGCCGGGGTGGATGAGCCCCTGTGGATGGGTTGTTACGGCATCGGGGTCTCGAGGCTGGCCCAGGCCGCTGTCGAGCAGCACCACGACGGCCATGGCATCTGCTGGCCCGTCTCGATCGCACCCTTTGAAGTGATCGTGGTGATCGCCAATGCCCAGGACTCCACCCAGGTCAGCCTGGCGGAGGAGATCTACAGCGACCTGCAGGCAGCGGGGATCGACGTGCTGCTGGATGACCGTCCTGAGCGGGCGGGGGTCAAGTTCAAGGACGCCGACCTGATCGGCATTCCCTGGCGTGTGGTGGTGGGCCGCGGAGCCGCCTCCAGGGAGGTGGAACTGGTGGAGCGGGCCACGGGCGAGAAGCGGGATCTGCCCATGACGGCGGTGTTGGACACCCTCCGGCCGATCCTGGTGGCAGGACGCCGCGGCCTTGGGCCCTGAGGGCTCCTCCTAGGATGGCCAAAATGCAGCTGAGGCCATGGTCGGGGTTTGGAATCGGATCAGCGGCCGCCTCCTGCGCGCCATGGCAGCCCTTGGCCTGGTGCTCTGCCTGTCCCTGACGGCCTGTTCCACCGGCAACGGGCGCCTGACCGGCAACTACGTGGACGACACGGTGAACGTGGCCCAGAGCCTGCTGACCACGATCGCCGTTGCCCAGGATGATCCGAACCGGCAGGAGTCTGAGGTCGAGGCCCGAGCGCTGATCAACGACTACATGAGCCGCTACCGGCCCCAGAGCCGGGTGAACGGTCTGGCCTCCTTCACCACCATGCAGACGGCCCTCAACTCCCTGGCCGCCCACTACGCCGGCTATGCCAATCGACCGATCCCCGACGCCCTCAAGGCCAGGCTCGAGAAGGAGCTGACCAAGGCCGAGCGCACCGTGGTCCGCGGCTCCTGATCAGGGATTGGGGATCCCTGATCCCTGCCCCCACACAGTCCCCCGGGGCCCCAGGTCATCCTTCCAGGGGCCCAGGGGCCCCTCTCCTGTCCTTGGGGCCTTCAGGGGGTCTTGACCCGGCCCCAGGCTTCGGGCTCAGCAAGGGCCGAGCCGGCGGATTCCCCAGGATTGCGTCAGGGTTTTGACGAAAGGGTGGATCCTCTGTAACACTCAATCTTTGTGCTCTGAAGCGGCTACGGGCCGCTGTGTCCTTGGCCAACGTCGTCGTCATCGGTGCGCAATGGGGTGACGAGGGGAAAGGCAAGATCACGGATCTGCTCAGCCGCTCCGCCGACGTGGTCGTGCGATACCAGGGCGGAGTCAATGCCGGTCACACCATCGTGGTGGGTGACACGGTTCTCAAACTGCACCTGATTCCGTCCGGAATTCTCTATCCCGACACCACCTGCCTGATCGGCACGGGCACCGTGGTGGATCCCAAGGTGATGATCGGGGAGCTGGACATGCTCCTGGGCCACGGGATTGACATCGGTGGCCTGAAGCTGGCATCCACAGCCCACGTCACCATGCCCTACCACCGCCTGCTGGATCAGGCGATGGAACAGCGACGGGGGGACCGCCGGATCGGAACCACGGGGCGCGGCATCGGCCCGACCTACGCCGACAAGTCGGAGCGGAACGGCATTCGGGTCATCGACCTGCTCGATGAGGATCGCCTCCGGGACCGGCTCGCAGGACCTCTGACCGAGAAGAACCAGCTCCTGCAGCAGGTCTATGGCCTGGAACCCCTCGACCACGAGGAGGTGATCTCCGAGTACGCCGGCTACGGCCGCCGGCTCGCCCCCCATGTCGTCGACGGGGTGCGCACCATCCACAGCTCCGCCCGCCAGCGCAAGAACATCCTGTTTGAGGGTGCCCAGGGCACCCTGCTCGACCTCGACCACGGCACCTATCCCTACGTCACCTCCTCCAATCCCGTCTCCGGGGGTGCCTGCATCGGGGCCGGGGTCGGCCCCACCCTGATCGACCGGGTCATCGGTGTCGCCAAGGCTTACACCACCCGGGTCGGGGAGGGGCCGTTCCCCACGGAGCTGCAGGGCAGCCTCAACGATCACCTCTGTGATCGTGGCGGCGAATTCGGTACCACCACCGGCCGCCGCCGCCGCTGCGGCTGGTTCGATGGTGTCATCGGCCGCTATGCCGTTGAAGTGAACGGCCTCGATTGCCTGGCGATCACCAAAATGGATGTGCTGGATGAACTCGACGCCATCCAGGTGTGCGTGGCCTACGAACTGGATGGCCAGCGCATCGAGCACTTCCCCTGCAGCGCCGAAGACTTCGCCCGCTGCCGTCCCATCTTCGAGACCCTGCCGGGCTGGCAAAGCAGCACGGCATCCTGTCGATCCCTCGACGAACTCCCCCCGGCGGCCATGGCCTACCTGCGCTTCCTCGCCGACCTGATGGAAGTCCCGATCGCCATCGTCTCCGTCGGTCCCCAGCGCGACCAGACGATCGTGGTCGAGGACCCGATTCATGGTCCCAAGCGCGCCCTGCTCAGCGCCTGAACATCGGGCCAGGTCCGGGGCATCGGGATCCGTGCTCCATCGAACCGGGTCCAGAACCCGGGGTCGCCCCTGGTCCGCCCCAGCCCGTTGACGGCGTTGCCCCCGTTGATGGCCAGCCTCGGCTGACCGAAGCCCCGGGGGCCCCGCTGCGATCCGACCCCAAGCACCGTTTTGAGACCCTGAGCCACCCATCAGGCCCCCTTCCCCATGAACGCCCAGTCCCAGCCCAGCAACGCCCAGGCCAGCAAGCGCTTTGACGTGGTGGGGATCGGCAATGCCATCGTCGATGTGCTCGTCCAGGCCGACGACAACCTCCTCGACAACCAGGGACTGACCAAGGGCACCATGGCCCTGGTGGATGAACAGCAGGCTGAACGGCTCTATGCCGCCGCCGGTGTGGGCCTCGAGACCTCGGGCGGTTCCGCCGCCAACACCCTGGCCGGGATCGCCCAGCTCGGCGGTTCAGCCTGCTTCATCGGCCGCGTCCGGGACGACCAGCTCGGCGCGATCTTTCGCCACGACATCCAGGCCGTGGGAGCCCATTACGCCACCCCGGCCGCCACGGAAGGACCCTCCACGGCTCGCTGCCTGATCCTGGTGACCCCGGATGCCCAGCGAACCATGTGCACCTACCTCGGTGCCTCGGTGAACCTGGAGCCTGCCGACCTCGACCTCGAGCAGGTGGCCGAGGCCCAGGTGCTTTACCTCGAGGGTTATCTCTGGGACAGTGACGCGGCCAAGCGCGCCTTCATCGCAGCGGCCGAGGTGATGAAGGCCGCGGGGGGCAAGGTGGCCCTCAGCCTCTCGGATGCGTTCTGCGTCGAACGGCATCGCGACAGCTTCCTCGAACTCGTGGACGGCTATGTCGATGTGCTGTTCGCCAATGAGATGGAAATCACCGCCCTGTATCAGGTGAACAGCTTTGAAGAAGCCGCGGCCCAGGTCGCCCGGCTCGATCTGGTGGCAGCCCTGACCCGCAGTGAGGAGGGATCGATCGTGCTTCGCGGCGCGGAACGCCACACCATCGCCCCCTACCGGCTCGGGGCCCTGGTGGACACCACCGGCGCCGGCGACCTCTATGCCGCCGGGTTCCTGCACGGCTACACCCGTGGTCTGGATCTGGCGGCCTGCGGGCAGCTCGGCTCCCTCTGTGCCGGTGCGGTGGTCACCCAGCTGGGTCCCCGCCCCCAACAATCGCTCTCGGACCTGGTGAAACAGCATCTGGGCTGAGAAGCTCGAGGGCCTCCGACCAAGCCATCGAGATTCCCCCTGCTGCCAGCGGCGGACGTTCGAGCAGCACCAGCCGCAAGCCCAGGGCCTCCTGGAGCTGACGCCAGCTCCGTTCCGTGGGTCCCCCGGAAGCCCGGGCCACCACGGTGCCGATTGCCCATTGTCGACAGAGCGCCGCCAGGATGGCCCTGTCGGCCTCGCCGGGGCGCAGGGCCGCCAGCCGGGCACTGGAGATCCCTGCGGCCAGGGCCAGGGCCAGGGCCTCGGCCGTCGGAAGAACCCGGGCATGGACGGCGCATCCCGGCAGCGCGACGAGGGCGCTGGGCAGATGGCGGGCCCCGATCGCCAGGAGCACCCGTTCTGCGGCGGGCACGACCGATGCCAGCCCCGCCCAATCGGCCACCCGCAGCACGGAAGACCCCCCGGAGATCTCGGGGTCAGGACGCACCAGGCGCAGCAGGGCCTGGCCCAGGTCAGCACAGGCCCCTGCGAGGTCGGCGCTGATGGTGCTGGCGAACGGGTGGGTGGCATCCACCACCCAGAGCGGCGCCGAAGCCTGAAACCGGGCCTCCTGAAGACGCCGGACCAGGGCCTGCCGGTCTCCCACGGCGCCCACCCGCACCCGCAGGTGCTCCACCGCTGGGTAGGCCCTGGCCGCCGGCTGGCTGACGACGAACACCTCCAGCCGCCAGCCCCGATCCAGCCAGGCCCGCGCCAGCAACGGGCCCTCCCCGGTGCCGGAGAACAGCCAGATCAGCCGGCCATGCCCCTGGCCGAAGGGAGGATCGTGCATCAGGATGGTCGCCCGGAACCGCGTCCTGGCCTGTGAACCATTGTCTGTTGGAGGGGGTGGTCGTGGAGGCTCCCCAGATTCGCTACACCCAGGACAACCAGACTCCCGTGGCGGAGATGACCCTGCAGATCGACGGTCTGCGTCCGGAGGATCCACCGGGTCAGCTCAAGGTGGTGGGCTGGGGCAATCTCGCCCAGGACCTCCAGAACCGGGTCCAGCTGGGCCAGCAGGTGGTGGTGGAAGGACGCCTGCGGATGCAGTCCGTGAACCGAGCGGATGGCACCAAGGAAAAGCGCACCGAATTCACCCTGTCGAGGCTCCACTCCCTCGGCAGCGGGAGCGCGGCGGTGATGGCACCACCAGCAGCGTCCGGACGCCCCCAACCCTCGCCGGCATCCCAGGCAGCCCGTCCGGTGCCCAGCCGCAGAACCAGCCCCACCCCGGCGACTCCCGCTGCGGCCGCCGCTGCCGGCGCGATGGCGGAGGAGGCAATGCCCACCTGGAATGCCTCGCCCCTGGTGCCCGATCTTCCCGAAGACGACGAGATCCCCTTCTAATCGGCAGGGCCCAGCCGTTCAGCCCGGAGCTCACGGCTTCCGGACCTGGGCCGGATCGGGCCAGGGCGATCAAGAGGTCAGCAGATCAAGCAGCACTGCGCTCGCTGGCCTGATCGAGCACCTGGCCGAGTTCCCGTTCCAGGGCCGCCAGATCGAGCCGCAGCTCCGGATAGGCCCCGGCGTCGATCTGGCGCAACAGCCAGAGCCGATCGGCCTGGAGCTGCTCAATCAGCTCAGGGGTGCCCAGGGGCTGCTCCGCACCCTGATCGGGCTGGGCCGGGGGCACCGGCCCGGCAGGAGTCGGGTTGAAGGCCATGGATCAGGGGCTCCGCAGATCGAATCTGTCGCCATCCTGCTGCCCCTTGCCCGAAGATGGCTCCATGAACGTCCTGACCTCACCGGGCAGCCTGGTCACGATCGCGGGGGCCACCCTGACGGTGATCGGCTCGATCGCCTATGCCACCGACAGCCCCACCATCAGCCTGGCCGGGGTTTTCTACGGCGTGCCGATTCTTCTGGGGGGGTTGGCCCTCAAATCCTCGGAACTGCCTCCAGCCGAGCGTCTCACCCCCGCCAGCCAGCTCCGCCACCTGCGCGAACAGGCGACCAGTGAACCGCTGCGCAAACTGCTGGGCGATGTGACCCGCTGGCGCTACGGCCAGAAGGCCCACCTGGAAAGCTCCCTGGAAGCCCTGAAGCTCTGGGACGAGGACGAGCCCCCGCAGCTGCTCAGCGCCGAAGAGTTTGAGCACAACGGCGGCTATGGCCTGGCCCTGATCTTCCAGCTGCGTGGGGTGCCCCTCGAACGCTGGCAGGCCCGCGAGGACAGACTCGGGCGCTTCTTCGGGAAGGGGCTTGAGGCTTCCCTGGAACCGCTCTCCCGCGACCGCCTGCGGGTGCGGCTGAGGCCCGTCTCCGTGGCTGCAGCGACCGAAGCCGCAGACTCCGCAGCTGACCCGGCAGCCTCAACCGACTGAACGCCTCCTTCCCAAACCGCTCCCCGACCAGCCTTGGCCCCTGAACCCGTGATCAGCGCCGACGACACCCTCAGGGTCTCGGTGCTCAGCGAAGCGCTTCCTTACATCCAGCGGTTCGCCGGCCGTCGGGTGGTTGTGAAATATGGCGGCGCCGCCATGGTGCGTGAAGACCTCCGGGATGCGGTCTTCCGCGATCTGGCCCTGCTGGCCTGTGTGGGCGTACGGCCGGTGGTGGTGCATGGCGGTGGACCGGAAATCAACCAGTGGCTGGGACGGCTGGCGATCGAGCCCCAGTTCCACAACGGGCTCAGGGTCACCGATGCCGACACCATGGACGTGGTGGAGATGGTGCTGGTCGGTCGGGTGAACAAGCAGATCGTCAATGGCCTGAATCGGGTCGGTGGCCGGGCCGTGGGGCTCTCCGGAAGTGATGGCAGCCTTGTGCAGGCCCGCACCTACGGCGATGGCAGCAATGGCCTGGTGGGGGATGTGGCTTCGGTCGATCCGGCCGTGCTCCTCCCGTTGCTCGAGAACGGCTACATCCCGGTGATCTCGAGTGTGGCCGCCAATGCCGAGGGCCAGGCCCACAACATCAATGCCGACACCGTGGCCGGCGAACTGGCCGCTTCGATTCAGGCCGAAAAGCTGATCCTGCTCACCGACACCCCAGGAATCCTCCTGGATCGCCACGATCCCGGCTCCCTGATCCGCCAGCTCACCCTGGCCGCCGCCCGGGACCTGATCCGCGATGGCGTGGTGAATGGGGGGATGACTCCCAAAACCGAATGCTGCATCCGGGCCCTGGCCCAGGGGGTGGCCGCCGCCCACATCGTCGATGGACGGGTGCCCCATGCCCTTCTGCTGGAGGTGTTCACCGACGCCGGCATCGGCACGATGGTGGTGGGCAGCCAGCGGGATCTGTTCAGCCAGGACCCCGGCACAGGCCCGGAATCCATCCCCAGCGTGCCCACCACCAACCGCCATGGCTGACGGACCGAGCCAGGCACCAGCAACACACCAGCCCACGGACCAGGCCCAAGACCTGGACCTAGCCCTGGAGGCGGCCCGCCAGGCCCTCGATCGCGGCGACTACGGGCAGGTGGTGCGGCTGCTGGAGCCGCGCTGCGAACGGGAACCCGGCCGGACGCGGCTGGGAGGGGAGGCTCGCCTGCTGCTGGCCACGGCCCTGCTGGGCCTCGGCAAGGTGGAGCAGGCCGGAGCCGTGTGCCGTCAGCTGCGCAACTGCGCCGATGCCGAGCTCAAGCGCCAGGCCCGGGACATGGAAGAGGTGCTGCAGGCCCCGGGCCTTGAGCGTCCCAGGGAATGGTCCGTGACCCTCCCGAGCCTCGGAGCGATCGAAACCATGCCTGGCGGCAGCAGGGGTCTCGCCTCCCGCCGCCGCAAACGGACCATGGAGAGTCCACCGCCACCGCCCGTGGGCAGCACCCGGGCCCCCCTGGGATTCGCGATTGCCGTGATCGTGCTCCTGGCCCTGCTCACCACCCTGCTGGGGGGCTGCATCCGGATCAGCACCGAGGTGGCCTTCCCTGCCCCGGGCCGGATGCAGATCAGCGAACGGTTCAGCAGTCGCTCCGGCCTGATGCTGCCTTGGCAACGGCAGCTGGAGCAGACCCTCCGCGGCCTGGCCCTCAGCCCGATCCCGGCCACCGAAACCGCCGCGACGGCCGGCACCGTGGCCATGCGCTCCGGGGTTCTGCCCGCCCGGGAGGCCATCTCGGTGCTCGAATCAAGCCTGAAGGCGGCCTCGGCCCTGGCTGATCTGCCCCTGCCGGCCCCCACGATCCACTGGCATGAGCAGAACTGGCTGGTGGGGGTGCAGCAGCATCTGGCGCTGGAACTTGACCTGGGGGCCCTGCAGGCGCTGCCGGGGCTGGAACTCAACCTGGTGCTGCAGGAGACCCGTCCCCGGGCCGTGCGCCAGGCCTGGCCCCAGGCCATCAGCCAGGACGGCCACAGCCTGGTCTGGCCGCTGCAACCCGGCAAGAGCAACCGGCTGGAGCTGCGCTGCTGGCGATGGAGTCGGCTCGGGCTGGGCACGGTGGGGGTGGCCCTGCTGCTGCCGCTGGCGCTGCTGTTGCAACGCCAACGCTGGCGTGCGGGCTTCGGCTGGCCCGAACTGCCCGCCTGAGGGCCAGCCCCGCGGGGTTGAGCTGGCTGCCAACGCTCAGAGCTGGAGGGGATCGGGGTCGATCGTCAGGCCCACCCCGGCCGGCAGGGCCCGCCTCAGCTCCGCCTCGGGCGGCAAGGGCAAGGGGGAATTGCCGGGCCCGTGGAGCAGGATCTGCCAGCGACTACGGCCGGCCACCCGGGCGACGGGTTCCGGGGCTGGGCCCAGCAACCACCAGGTCGCCGCAGCCACCTGGGGGCCAATCCGCTCGGCCAGGGCCGCAGCCGCGGTGGCGGTGATGCTGGCGGCCGGACCTGAGAGCCGCAGCAGGCAAGCCCTCTGAAAGGGCACCAGGGAGGCGGCCCGCCGCAGGGCCAGCTCCTGCTCAAGGAAACGGCCGTACCGCCCATCGACAAGATGGCTGATCACTGGATGGTCCGGCGTGTAGGTCTGGACAAGCACCTCCCCCGGCCGGTCCCCCCGGCCAGCACGGCCGGCGAGCTGAAGCAGCAGCTGCAGGGCCTGCTCGGAAGCCCGCAGATCGGGGCGGTGCAGCAGCCCATCGGCCGCCAGCACGGCCGCCAGGGTGACCCGCGGAAGATCCATGCCCTTGGCCAGCATCTGGGTACCGACCAGCACATCGGCCTCACCGGCCGAGAAGCGTTCCAGCAGGCGGCGGTGGCCATCACGGCCCCGGGTGGTGTCGCGGTCAAAGCGCAGCACCCGCAGCCCCTCGAGTTCTGTCATCAGCTGATCCATCACCCGCTGGGTGCCCGCACCGAAGGGCTTGTAAGCGGTGGAACCGCAATGGCTGCAGCGATCACCGAGCTCCTGGCGGTGGTTGCACCAATGGCAGCGGAGCCACTGCCGCGGCCCGACCCGATGCACCGTCAGGGAGACATCACAGTGGGGGCAGACCACGGCCTCACCACAGCTGCGGCAGCTGAGAAATGTGTGATAGCCCCGGCGGGGCACGAGCACCACGGCCTGCTCGCCGCGTTCCTGGAGGGCCTCAAGCCGACCGATCAGGGCCCGGCTGAGCAGGCGTCGATGGCCCTCAGCCAGCTCATGGCGCATGTCCACAACGCGCACGGGAGGCAGGGGGCGGGAGCCGATGCGCTCCGGCAGCGTCAGCAGCTGCACCTCCCCATCCGGCCGGGCCCGCCACCAGCTTTCGAGGGAGGGGGTGGCACTACCGAGCAGAAGGCGGCCGCCCTGCTGGGCGATCCGCAGGCGGGCCACCTCCCTGGCGTGATAACAGGGCATCGGACTGTCCTGTTTGTAGGAGCTGTCGTGCTCCTCATCAAGGACGATCAAACCGAGGGGCTGCAGCGGCAGGAAGACGGCGGAGCGGGTTCCGATCACCACCAGGGGAGCACCATCCCGGGCCGCCAGGGCGATCCGCCAGGCCCTCAGGCGCTCGGCATCCCCCAAACCGCTGTGATATTCGAGCACCCTGTTGGGGAAGCGTTGGCGGAAACGATCCAGCAACTGGGGCACCAGGCCGATCTCGGGCGCCAGCACCAGGGCATGACGTCCCCGCTCGAGTTCCGCCGCCACAGCCCGCAGGTAGACCTCCGTCTTGCCGGCACCGGTGACACCCCAGAGCAGCAGCTCGGCACCATCCGGAGCGGCCCCGATCCGATCCACCGCCTCCGCCTGGGCGGGATTGAGGGCTGGTGGCGTGAAGGAAAGATCGGAACTGGGCTCCAGAGCGGACGACCGCCGATCGGTTGAATCGCCGGGTTCGATGGGTCGCCGGCTCAACAGGCCGCGGCTTTCCAGCCCCTTGAGCACGGCACGGCTGTAGCCATCCTCTCCGCAGAGCTGATCGAGACGGCGACCGCCCCCCTGGCGGTCGAGGTGATCCAGCAGGGCCTGCTGACGCTCGGTGAGTGCCCCCTCGGAGCCGGGCGCCCCACACCGTTCAATCCACCAGCGTTGACGGGCCCGGGCCGGAGCCCGCCGGGGCCGCTGCCCCAACCAACCGGCCGGCAAAGCCGCCTTGAGGGTGCGGAACAGGGAGGTGTGGCATTGATCCGCCACGGAGACCATCCACTGCTGCCAGGCGGGGTCGAGGGCAGCCGGCTGGGATCGGGCCTCAATCGGCTGGAGGACCCCTGCCGGCACATCCGCTGGAAGCGATTGGAGCAGGGCCACCAGCAAGCCGGTATGGCGGCGACCACGCAGGGACACCTGCACCAGATCACCGGCGGCAAGGGGGAGGGCGGCGGAATTGGCGTAGGTGAACACCTGGCCCTCCCGACCGGCCTCAACCCAGACCTGGGCATAGGGGGCTGGAAAGTCCTGCACCGATAACCCCGACGTCGCCGCCAATCTTGCCAACCCCACAAGCCTTTCTTAAGATGGAAACGTTGAGTAGCCGACGAGGCTGCTGTCGGAACGAGGCAGAGTTCCGTCCAGTGGGAAGACCTGTAGAACTGTCCCCGGAGTGAACGCTCCTCGGCAATCCGGTCTGCGAACACCCCTGACAGCACTGCCTCCCCGGCGTCCGAGCCCTCGCAGGTTCGTATGCCTGGCTGTCCTGGCCCAGTCCCTCGCCTGTGCAACCAGTCGTCCTGCACGCCTGGTTCGATCCTGTTGTCTCCATCCTCCCTGTCGAGGCCCCGACCCGTTGCCCGGAGTCGGAATTCCGTCTGAGACACGCGCCAGGTCCGACCGACTGCCTTCTCCACGGCGACACCCCCGTTCACCGGTCTCACCCACCGTTCCGGCCGCCACCTGACGGCTCCCTACCCGTACCCGTCCTTGAACCCTGGCCCGGGCAACCCCCGTCAAGGGTTTCCTCCTTCCTTCAACAGCACCCTTCACCAGCGCCGTTCAGAACAACCGTTCAACAGCACCCTTCAGCACAACTGTTCAGCACAACTGTCCAGCACAACCGTTGAGCCAGGCCATCGCCCCCCAGCGTTGAGACCAGGCCCTTGAGTCGCCGCCGGCTACCGGCTGCAAAGCGTTTTCGGATCGCGTTCCGCCCCCTCCCCTGCCCTCTGTCCCCATGACCCCTGCCACCAACGTGACCAATGCGCCGGAGATCCTGATGGTGGCCAGTTCCACGGGCGAAGAGGTGGTGATCAAGCCGAAGCGGGTGAAGGCGAAGCCCCCCGAGGCCGACGCCGGCGACCAGCCCGCTGTCCAGGCCAAATCGAAGGCCAGCCGGGGCAAAACGATTGACCTGAGCGAGGTTGAGGCATCGGCCCTGGCAACCGCCAAGGCGGCCAATGGCGTCAGCCCCACCAAAACCGCCAAGGCGACCAAATCGGCCGCGGGGTCGACCAGCACGAAAGCCACCGGAACGACCGGCAAGGCTGCAGCCACCAAGGCAACAGGCACCAAAACCGCCGCCAAGGCCAGCCCGAAGACGGCAGCGAAGACGGCGGCGAAAACGGTGGCGAAGGCAGCCGCCCCTGCGATCGTCAGCGGTGATGCAGATCTCGAAGCATCCGCCGACGCCCTGCTCGAGGCAGCGGAGGACGCGGATGCCAAGGCCCTCGATGACAAGAAGGCCGCCAAGGCCCTGGCCAGCATCAAAGTGGGTCCCAAGGGTGTTTATACCGAAGACTCGATCCGGGTCTATCTCCAGGAAATCGGCCGCATCCGCCTGCTCCGCCCGGATGAAGAGATCGAGCTGGCCCGCAAGATCGCGGACCTGCTCCAGCTCGAGGAGATCGCCGCCCAGTTTGAGAGCGACAAAGGTCAACTCCCAGACATGAAGGAGTGGGCTGCCCTGGTGGAGATGCCCCCCATCAAATTCAGGCGGCGTCTGATGCTGGGCCGTCGAGCCAAGGAAAAGATGGTGCAGTCGAACCTGCGCCTGGTGGTGTCAATCGCCAAGAAGTACATGAACCGCGGCCTCTCCTTCCAGGACCTGATTCAGGAAGGAAGCCTGGGCCTGATCCGTGCAGCCGAGAAATTCGACCACGAAAAGGGCTACAAGTTCTCCACCTACGCCACCTGGTGGAT
>JBEINY010000038.1:0-18074 GCA_040377855.1 Prochloraceae cyanobacterium
CAGCACTTTCGCTACGAGGTCGGCAGGCACTGCGTCACCGTGCTGACCTGTCCGATCCATCAGGGTCTGATTCCTCAGGGCGAGCACCTGACCAAGCGGTGCGCTCAGTGGGTTACTCGGCGGGAGGTGGCGGTTGGGTGGTGCCCTGAGGCGGGGTGAGGTGTGACCATCTGGGCAACCGCTGCCATCTCCGCCCTTGCTCAGGACTGCGCTGCTCTTTGTCCTCACGGCAGTCGCTGAGATCGTGGGGTGCTATCTGCCCTACCTCTGGTTGCGGGAGGGCAGGTCACCGCTTCTGCTGATCCCTGCGGCGTTGTCTCTGGTGCTCTTCGCTTGGTTGCTCACCCTGCATCCCACCGCAGCAGGCAGGGTCTATGCCGCCTATGGAGCGGTCTATGTTTCTGTCGCACTGGTCTGGTTGCGGGTCGTGGAGGGGGTGCCGCTGACCCTCAGGGATCTGATGGGGTCGGTGGTGGTGCTGGCAGGGATGGTGATCTTGATGGGTGGAGTGCGAAGGGGGTAGCGTCAACCACGCAGATCCGCTGCACTGCAATTGATCTGGAGCATCCGTCGAGTTCACGGAAGAAAACTCTTGTTGGGGTAAATGTTGGGGTAAACCACCTCTCGCTTCCAAAAAAGCGTTTGATAACGTCCAGGAGAGACCGAAATCGACGGACACCCTCTCCGTTTGAAACAATGTCCAAGAAGGGTCTGGTTCATCCAGACTTTTGATGACTGGATTTCTGATGAGTGGTTTGCGTTGGGAGATCCGCCGGTTGCCATGGTGCCGAATCCCTGGGGCCATGCCCTTTCCGGTCCAGGCACCCATCACTGCGCCGGCTGCAGATTCTTCGCTGCACTTGGGTCAGGCCAGACGGTTCATCCGAAGCCGCATCCCTGGGAACGGCAGGTCCTACGGAAACCCGCCCCAACGTCGTTCACGACCCTTTACGATTCGCGCAACACTTTGAAACACCAGTGGCTGATTCCCCTTCGCGCTTCGGTTTTGTCCAGTTCGCCGAGACCTGGAACGGCAGGCTTGCCATGCTCGGCTTCGTGATTGGCCTCGCCACTGAGCTGCTCACCGGCCAGGGAGTCCTCTCCCAGATCGGGTTGGGCTGATTCCAATGGGAACCGACTACACCGCAGCCATCGCCTCCGTCTTTGGACTCGTTGTTCTGCTCACCGGAATCGTGGTTTACCTCCTGACCCGGCCCAGCGATCTCGCCCCCACCAGTCGCAGATAGGCAAGCCATGCTGCCCTGAGCAGTTCCGCAGGTTCAGGGGTTCGACAACGGTTCCTGCCGTTCTGTGGATGGGTTCTCGCTTGTCGGTCTCAGCTCCTGGACATGGTGGGGCACTCCTTTCCTGCTGTGACCACTTCCCCTTTGTCCCCTTCAAGACGCGGGTCCGGGACCAGTCCGTGCCTGGTTCAAGGCTTTTGGCAGTGGCAGTGCCTGACCACGGAGGGTGTCTTCAGCTGTAAGAGCGTCATTCTGGGCTTCTTGTCAGGTGCTTGAACTCCCACAGGGGGCGGCCCTTGGGTCGCCGTTGCTACAGACTCATTGTTATTGACTGAATTATATTTCAGTATCTAACTATAATTTTTAATGAGTGGGTTGGCTTGATTGATCCCCTTGGGGCAAGCTCGGCATCCAAGATTTTCCTTGCTGGATATTGACTGTACCGCTTCAGTTTAGGCCCTGCCAATAGTCACACTCCATGCATTCAGGCATCTGGCAAGGCCCCTGCTTTTTTTTGCCAGATCCTTGTGCTCCATGACACAATTGGCCCTTGGATTCAGTTCCGCGATCCGATAAGATGCATGGATGCATCCATGGGTTGGCCTTCAACCATGGATTCGAGGCTGCTCTTCCTGCATGGATTCTCAACGGCCCATGCTGCTTCCCCTTCAGAGCTTCTCCGGCAATTCGCTGACATTGCCCGTCGGTTCCCAGGTGTGCACGCCCAGGGCGAGGATCCGGCCGGCCCTGTCGCGCGCTTATTTGGTGCAGCAGATCCAGGAGCGTGTGCTGTCAGCTATGGCAGCCGACGAAACAGGATCAGGCACACCCCGCCGCTTGCTCCTTCTGCTTCCCGACAAGACCCGTCGTCAGACGGCCTCCCGATTGGTCCTGGATGCCCTTCTGGGCCTGGGTGAACAGGATCGGCGCCTTTCCCTGACTGTTCTGTTCGGTCTGGGTACCCATCCCCTGATGACCCCCCAGGACATCGTTCGGATCCTGGGCCCTGAGCGTCACAGCAGGCTCATGAGGCTGGGGGTGGAGCTGCATCAGCAGACCACGCTGGATCCACTCCCCCAGCGCGTGCTGACCGTTCCCAGTCCTTGCTCAGGGACCAGTTCAGTCATGGGACAGCACAACGATCGAGTCACCATTCGGATGCCTGAGATGCTCTGGCATTGTGATCTGATGCTCGTGGCTGGAGATACGGATCTTCATCCCTATGAGGGTCGGGCAGGTAGTGGTGGAATTCATAAAATGATCGCCATCGGAGTTGGTTGTTTGAGTGCGATACGCATCACTCACTCCATGGATGTCCTCACCCATTCATTGACACGTCCGGGTGAAGCGGATAATCGCTTTGTGGTTCTGGTGGATCATTTTGCCAAGGCCATCATTGCAGCATTGAGGGCACCCCAGGGCAGGCTCATGGCAGAACCGATTGGGATCTCTGTGGTGGCCCGCCTGGCTGATCAGCCGGAGGCCTTCTGGATCGGTTCCTGCGAGGAGGAGCGGGCTGTGCTCACGAAGCCTCTGGAACTTGAACGAACCATGAGACTTGAAAAACCTGTGGATGTCGTTGTTGCCGATACTGAACATGAGAAGGGAACAGATCTTCTTGCCGGTGCCAGAAGCCTTCATTTCCTTTGCAACTTTGACGACAATGAGAACCAGCTTCTTTGTCGTTCAACCCCCTTGCGAACAGCGTTGCTCTTTAATGCCTGTCACGAGGCGCGGAATGCCCACGGTATTGGTAACACCGGCACGATGTTGCATCTGCAGGCTCTCAAAGAGTTTGCCCATGATGCCTGGCGAACAGGAGGATTACCCGGGTCGAAAGCCGGGAATGATCCTTCTCAGCTTTCGCTGAAACAGCGCTTTCTTCTGGGGAAAGAGTTTAAGCGTTCCATCCTTGATCGATGGGAGCGATATCTTCATCTCGTTAGTGAGGAAGATCAGCTCTTTGCGAGGCTGGAGCAGGCCCTCAGCGACAAACCCGCTTCCCAGGCAACGTCTCAGGAGGTGCTGTTGGTGCTGGATCAGGCCTTGCCCCATAGTTTCGGAGCCCATCGCCACGTTCTGGCGGGCACCCGCCAACGCCTGCTTGGATCGGATTCCGCCTCGGCCTTGGCGTTCCTCCGTCAGGCCACGGATCAGCTTGGGTTCAAAGGCCTGGGGGAAGGGGGGCAGCGGGCCTTGCGCCTGCTCCAGATTCTGCGCAAATTTGACCAGTTGCTTGTCGCAACGGAAAATCCCGTGGTGGTTGATTTCCTTGGGGGCTTCAGCCCGCCCCTTGATCAACTGAATTCACCCGGCCATCTCCCCAGCGTTGATGCTGATCCTTCGGCCCTTCCCTGTGGCCTGATTGGTTTGCTCGGGGTTTCTCTCCAGGCTATGGGCCCCCAGCAGGCCCTGGATTTCGCCTTGATGCATCATCGTCAGCTCGTCGAGGCCTTGGCGGTTACGGGCTTATCTGATCCGGCGGCTACGCCGCGACTGGCTTTTCTGCAACAACCGGTGATTCTGCGACGCTGATGGCGTTCGTTTCGTGGCCGCGACCATCATCTGGGATCAATTCAGAAATGTTTGTCATGATTTCTGCCAAACGGTCTGAATTGATGGATGATGGGAAAAGACCTAAGCATTGGCTTGGTTCTCAGGCGCCCTAGCGCCCCCTCGCTGTTGCTGTCCTTTGTTGTCCTGGCTCGATTATGCAGGCCATTCTCCAGATTGCTTCTTCTGTCTATCTGCCGATTCTGGCAGCCACGTTGACGGGATTTTTGCTCAGCTTTTTGCTTTCACGAAAACCAAGGCTCATCCGTGGTGTTCCTATCCAGGAGCGGATCCCTGATTTTCTTGCCAGATTCCTGTACCTGGTCGGCATCCCCATCGGTGTTGCCAATTTTATCCGAAAGGCTGAATTTAATTCTTCAGTTTGGCTCTCACCTGTTGTGGCGTGGGTGTCGGTTCTCTTGGCCATATTCTTAAGCTGGCTTATCCTTCGCTCTTCCACCAGGCCAAAATCAACCCGTACCAAAAGTAGTTTTGTCATCCTTAGTTATCTGGGGAACACCAGCTACCTTGGCTTTCCCGTTATACTGCTTCTTCCCCAGTTAGGCCCACAATATTTTAGCTCAGCTGTTCTCTACGATATTCTTGGCACACTTTTGGCCGGCTATGGTCTTGGTGTGTTCATCGCTCGCAGCGCAGCGGTTCGCTCGGGTAGTTCCAAAGCGCTTTCTGCGGCCAGCCTGTCGGAAGGTTACACCACATCCCAGGGGGCAGCCGTTGATTCTGCTACCGGCGATGTTGTGCACAAACCGGTTTCCAGTCTTTCTCTCTTCCTCGATTCGTTGGTTGAGATTGTCAAGAATCCAACATTCTATGCTTTCTTTGTTGGTCTTTATCTGAAGACAGTTCCCATGCCCGATGGGGTCGTCACCGGACTCAATGCCATTGCTTGGGGATCCATCATGGTGGCGTTGGTGGTGATGGGTATGCGGGCCCAGCAATTGCAATCCGGAGGCGATCTCAAACTCGCTTTTCAACCTGTTCTCATCAAGACCATTCTTGTTCCTTTGATCATCGGTGCTGGGCTGACGGCCTTTGGTTTTGATGGGCCCCAGAGGCTTGTCCTTGTTCTACAGGCCTCCATGCCCTGCGCGTTTGCTTCCCTGGTCTTGGCAGAAAACTATGATCTTGATCTCAATTTGACAGTAGCTTCCATCTTGCTTGCTTGTATTGTTTTCGCCTTTACCATGCCGATCTGGGTGGTGATGTTCACCACATGGTGAGATTTTTCTTGATTGCTTTGTTGTTCGTTTGCCAAGGTCAATTCTGACCACCTTGCTTGCTCCTTATTTCTTCCCTTTGCTTTCCGAAGCACCGTTGCTACCATTGAATCAATTCCATGCCTACCATGAAGCGTCGTGAAATCCTAGGCCTTGGTCTCACGGCCGCACTATTGGCTTCCTGCCGAAACCTTGGCCTCCCTGGTACCGGTGGGGCCAACATGGCTCCCCACGATTTGGAGGTCTGGTGGTCTGAGGGGTATTACCCAGAAGAAACGGATGCGATCGAAAGCATCTTCAGTTCCTGGGAGCGGCAATCTGGCAAAAAGATAAAACTTAGTTTCTTTAGCGAAAATGAGATTAATGCCAAGGCGCGTTCAGCTGTCGATGGTGGCCCGACACCTGATCTGCTTTATGGCTACGGCATCAATGATACGACGGTTCCAGTACTTAGTTACCGGAATCAAATTGTTCCCCTCGATGATGTCGTTACCCCGATCGGGAAGCAATTACTTCCAGGTGTTCTTGACGGCATCACCTATCTGAATCGTCAGGCAGGATCCAAGGCCATTTACGGTGCGCCGATCTCCCAGCATTCCGTCAATCTCCACTATTGGCGAGATTTTCTTGAAGAGGCTACGGGCGTTCCCGGCACCGCCATGATTCCCCGTGACTGGAAAGGATTCTGGTCATTCTGGATTCAGGCCCAGAAGAAACTCCGCGACAAGGGTTACAGCGATGTGTACGGACTGGCTCTTCCAATGTCGAGCCAGGCTAGAGATACAACCTACATTTTTGAATTTTTTCTTGACGCCCATGGCGTCGAACTGATCAGCCAGGCTGGAGCTCTCCAGGTCAACAATCCAGAAGTGCGTCGCCGTATCATCGAAGCCCTTGTTGATTACACGAATCTCTACAAGGAGCGGGGTGTGCCTCCCAAAGCCACAAGCTGGGGCGATCCTGATAACAACATTAATTTCCTGAGTAGCTTGTCATTGATGACAGCTAATCCCACCCTTTCCATCCCAGGTTCCCAGCTGTCCGACGAAATTGCCTATTTTGAACGACTAGGTAGCTTGCCCTGGCCTGACCGTCTGGATGGCAAGCCAATGCGTTCTTTCTCGTCAGTGAAACAGGCTGTTGTATTTGTCAGTTCGAACGTTAACCAGGCGAAGAGTCTTCTGTCTTACTTGCTCAAGCCAGAGAATCTCAGTCGTTATGTTGAAGGCGCCCAGGGTCGTTTTTTGCCAGCGACCAGCACCATCCTTGACATGCCCTATTGGAAGAACGCCAAGGATCGCCATATTCAAACAGCCATTGCTAATCTCAAATCTCAACGCACCCCATCCTGGGTTCTGAACCCTGCTTACAGTGCCGTAATTACCAAGAATGTCTGGGCCTATGCGATCGAATCGATCGCCACTGGAACCAGCTCTGTTGATAAGGCAGCTGATAAGGCCATTGCTGATATCAAAGACATTTTCACGCGCTGGGGCTGAATTTCCATGACCTTCTCCTTCTCCACGGCCAACCTGTTCCGTGTTTCCGTTGCTTCCCTGGCCAGCGTCAGTCTGATCACCCTGGCTAACTACTTAGTTGCGACCCAACCCCTCACGCAGGAGGCGTTTGCGCGTCAGCAAAAATTGCTCAAGCTTAATCAAGCAAGCATTTCTGAATGGTGGCTTGGTGAAGTTAATCGGGTGCAATCTAATCTGAATGATCCTGGTCTTGTCAGTCGTTCATTGCTCATTCTTCAGGCCAAGCGCCATAGTCGCTCCGACTTTGACACTCCCTTGAGTATCGGCCTGCGCAATGATCTTGATTCCTCTTCAGGTAACCGTAATAGTGTTTCTCTCCTGACAAAGGGGGGCATTGTCGTGTTTTCGACGACTCGTCAAAAACTATTGACATACCAACCACTAAAGAACACCACCACCAGTGTAGAGCTTGCCGAACTCGCCACTACGCCGTTAAACTTCTTTACTAATTCAACCACCAATCTACCTTCGATTTCGGTGGCTCTGCCGATCACGAATGCCGAGAAGAAACGGGCGGGCTTTTTGGCGATTGATCTTAATCTGAGACGTCTGACAGATCTTGTCTCATCGTCTGTTCAGGCCCCTCAGGCAGGCCGTGATCTCTCTGTCCCAATTCAGTCCTACCTGGCTGCCCGTACTTCTCTGGATCGCGTCACCCAAATTTCTCCACCTTCTTCCCTGCCGGCTGACAAGCTTGCGACCTATAAGTTTGACCCTCTAGATAGCGTTGGTATTCGTAATGCCTTGGATGGTCAGTCTGGGCAAGGCCTGTATCTTAATTCCAAGTCTCAGCCGGTGATTGGTGTCTATCAGTATCTTCCTAATTTTCGCACCGCCCTTTTGGTTGAGAGTTTGCAGCATGACGTCTATGCGCCGGCTCGCAATCAGGCTCTTTTGATCTTTGCCATCGGTCTTCTTTTGTCGATCTCTCCATTTGTTTTGGGCTTGATTTTGGCCGGCCGTTCCGTTTCTCATGTTCATGAAGACTGACTTTTTGGCTTCCTTTAACCGTTTTTCTTCTGATGAAGTCGGCTGATTTTCGTTTTCGTTTGCGTGTAGTACGCATCTGGGCTTCGCTTTCTAACGAGGTCAACAAGCTGCAATTTACATTTACATTCCAGGTCACTCTCGCCCTGGTTGTATCTTTTGTGGTGGGTAATTATTTTCTCTATCAAGCTGCCTCTAATAGGCTTTATCTGCAGCAGGAAAAATCATTTCGCGATCATGTTCTTTATCTTAGCAATGTCATTCTGTTGTGGGAAAAATCAATTCAGGACACGATGCGCATCGTCGCATTGAATCCATCCGTTAGGAGTCTGGATCCGCAGGGGCTCAGCACGATGTTAACGCCCCTCATGGAGCAGACTCCCCTGCGTCGATGGAGGGTTTGGGGTGCAGATGGTAAGTTGTTGTTGACTACTACCCCGATCACAAATATTCGCCTCACTGAGAAACGTAATCTCAAAAACGTCAACTTCCAGAAGGCGTTGAATGGATCTTTCAACTATGGGGTTAATTCGGTTCTATCGGGCGCCCGTCTTGAAGGTTGCCTTGAAGCCAGTTACCCTATTCCGTCTTCCGAGGGTCCAGTTTCTTCCCCCCTTCCGCCTGCAGGTGTTCTTTCTTTTTGCCTACCCTTTTCAAAGGTTGGCGCAGATTCTGGAATGATCAAAGTTGACCAGATCAATCTTTCTGAGACTGAAAAAGCAGCCCTCTCAAACCAGAATAGCGGTGATGATGGGCTAATTGAAGTCAACCGCGGTCGTTATAACGGAAGGATCTTTTTCCTCCTTTCTTCCACGGGGCGTCTTGTCTTTCCAACGGTCAGCAATGGCCGTTTTGATCATGTCTCCCTGCTGTCTCCAGACCGTGTTAAGTCAAGTCAGTGGCATCCTTTTGTTGCGGCCTCCCTTGATCCCTCCGGTTTAGACAAGTTCCGCAAGGTGCAGATTGATGGTTACTCTTATTTCTTGTATTCCCATCGCGTTTCTGACCAGTGGACTGCCGTTAGCATTGTTGATACGGATACTGTTTATGCCCCTCTACGTCGCACCCTTTTCCAGTTGATGCTGGTTCAGGGCTTGTCATTGTTGGTTACGAGTATTGCAATTTATTTCGTTTGCCGGCAGTTGACCAAGCCGCTGAGAGCTGTTGTGCAGACCGTTTCTGATCTCAGTGATCTAACGCTCGCTTCAAAACAGCCAGTTTCCTTGTCCTCCTCGTCCATCGTTGAGGTTCGTCAGGTCTCCCAGGCGATCAATCGATTGTCGTTTGCCATGGACTCCTTTGGGCGCTACTTGCCCCGGGAGGTGGTGCGTTCCGTTTTGGCATCCAATCAAAGTGCCCGTCTTGGTGGTGATGTGCGTGAGCTTGTCATCCTGTTTACTGATATCAAGGATTTTACTTCGTACTCTGAGACGATGGAATCATCGGCTCTATTGAAAAATCTTAATCATTATCTCTCCGCCCTGACCAGCGCTATTCTTGAGACCTCCGGTACCATTGATAAATATATTGGCGATTCAATCATGGCCTTCTGGGGTGCGCCAGCGCCCCTTTTGAGCCCTGCCACCCTTGCCTGTGCTGCTGCTTTGGCAATTCGGCGCGAGACTGCACGAATTAACCAAGAGTGGCGCGATCAGGGGCTCGACCTGTGTTTTGAAACCCGGGTTGGAGTCAACTTAGGTCAGGCGATTGTTGGTAATGTTGGTTCCGAGGAGCGTTTTAATTATACTGTGATTGGCGATTCTGTGAATTTGGCCAGCCGTCTTGAGTCCACCAACAAACTCTATGGCACCGATATTCTTGTCAGTCGCTCCATTGTTGATGCCGTTGCCGCCGAGGGTCCCTCTGTTGGATATGTGTTTCGACTCCTCGATCGGGTCAATGTCAAGGGCAAGGCGCAATCCTCGGATATCTATGAATTGCTGGATACAAAGGATCAGTTTTCCCACGACGATCTCCGCGACCTGGAGACTGCGAACGAGATCATGGCCCGCACCCTTGATTTCGGTGAGAATGAGGGCCTACGCCTCCTCTCCTGTCTTCCTGAGGAAAACAAGGCCCGCCAGGCGCTTGTTGATCTTAGAGAACTTCTGGAACTTCGACTTCAGTTAAGGCGCTGAGGCTGATCCTGAAAACGTTGTCTGTTGGCCTACGGCATCACTTCAGTGAGGTCTGGAGGTGAGGAAGTGCTGGATTTCATCCTGCAGGGCTTTCGCTAATTCCTCGCAACGGATGTTCTTCAGCAGTGAGGATTCGGCGCTTCGGACTTCGAAGACAAACGTGTTGATTCCTTGGGGTGCGCAACTGGCAAGCACGCTGACCAGTTGGGCCCGAACCAGGCGGCCAGGCCCCTGGTCGCGTGCATACACCTGATGGTTGTTGCTGATCTCTTCATCGATGGCCAGGTTCAACCTGCCCATGCAGCGGCGGATCAGTTCTTGCCCCTTTTCTGCTTCTAGCTCTGATGTCCAGCTCTGCACCGCCACGGGCGTGTCGCATGTGCGTCAAATTTAGCTTGCCTGCTGGAGTGGCTCCAGGGTCGATTGTTTCTGCTGATGAAGCACCGGGCGGGCTGCGTTTGGTTCTGGTCTCAGCTGTGGAACAGGAGCACAAGCCCCTGGCTGATCTGGTGAAATTCCCGTTCCTCCCGGCTCAGGTCCAATCCCAGGATGAGGCCCTCCTTGAGGGCGTCATCAAAGGGTGGAGTCAGCGGTGCTTCTGTTGTGTTCCAGAGCGCAGCAATTCCCACGGGTGTCGCATGCCAGCTGAAGCGTTCTGTGGTGCCGATCGCTGGCTCTTGCATGGCATCTTCCAGGAGTGCGCGAATCGCCATGTTGCCTTGGATCTGCCCCTAGCTTCGGAACATCCGGCTGCCACGGCAATCAGCTGAGAGTTTTTGTGATGCATGCCACCATCGCGGCCGCTCCGAATCCTGTCAGCCATAGGGCCTGCAGGCGTGACGTGAGGGCCAGGATCTCCTCAACGGCCGTCTGGGGGAGCTGGGGCTGGATCCCATCCGTGGGTTCCACGCCAACGAGCGGTTTTTCCCGGTCCTGGCCCCCATAACGGCTCCGGCCACCCAGCTGCACCCCCACCACGAGGGCATAGATCGCCTGGGACACCCCTGAATTCGGAGAGGGATCCGATCGTCCCTGCTGCAGGGCCAGCCTGGCCAGACCTGCGCTTCTACCGATCTGATTCCCCACCAGCGGCAGGCTGAGGGCCACCAATCGGCATGGGAGCCAGGTGAGCAGATCATCCAGCCGTGCTCCAGCGGTGCCGAGCCATCGGAGTCTGCCCCGTCTGTACCCGAGCATTGAGTCGAGGGTGCTGGCGGCCTTGAAGCCCCAGGCCAGGCTGAGGGGACCGGGGGCACCGGGGATTTGCCAGAGCACGACACCCACCAGCATCCAGAACAGGGGGCCGAACACCCCGTCCACCGCGTTTTCGCTTGCGGTTTCAGCACACGCCCTCAGGATTTCGACCCGGTTGAGCTGGTCGACGTCGCGGCCCACGATCCAGGAGAGCTTTTGACGTGCCAACTCAAGACTTTCTTCCGCGTCGCTCCCTTTTGCCTGGATCTCCCGTGGCTGGTTGGTCTGGGGCCCATGGGCCGTCGTTGCCTGGCGCGGCGTCTGGGCAGGTTGACCATCATCTGGAACCCTGGGAAGCGCTTTCACCACCTCCTGCACCGCCTGCTCCAGACTCCTCCCCGCCAACGCGCTCGCGAGCGCCACAACCAGCAGGGGACCTGGGGCCAGTCGCTCCAGCCACCAGCCGGCTGCCCCACTACCGCCGACCATCAGCAGGGTGATGAGGCCGCCTGCCAGCCGCAGTTTCCACGGGCAATCCAAGGCCCAGGCCTCAGCAAGGCGCCGCAGCTGGCCAATCCACCAGCCCATCACCTCAACCGGATGCAGCAGTTGCCGGGGGTCTCCGACGAGCCTGTCGAGCAGGCTCGCCGTCACCACAACCCCCCAGCCAATCAGCAGATTCAGGAGGCCTTCAGCCAGCTGAACATGGAGCGCAGACCCTTGCCCACCTCTTCGATCGGATGCTGGCTGTCCCGCTCGCGGATGCGGGTCATCTCGGGCTTGCCACCGTCACACTCGGCCACGAAGTTGCGGGCGAAGGTGCCGTCCTGGATGTCGCCTAGAATGCGCTTCATCTCCGCCTTGGTGTCGGCGGTGATCAGCCGTGGTCCACTGACGTAATCGCCGTACTCGGCGGTGTTGGAGATCGAATCGCGCATGGCGGTCAGGCCGCCCTTCACCATCAGATCGACGATCAGTTTCACCTCGTGCAGGCACTCGAAGTAGGCCAGCTCGGGTTGATAGCCAGCCTCAACCAGGGTTTCAAAGCCTGCCTTCACCAGCTCACTGAGACCTCCACAGAGAACGGCCTGCTCACCGAAGAGGTCGGTTTCGGTTTCTTCCTTGAAGTTGGTTTCCAGGATGCCGGCCCGGGTGCCGCCGATGCCCTTTGCATAGGCCATGGCCAGGGCCCTGGCATGGCCGGAGGCGTCCTGGTGGATGGCGAACAGAGCAGGCACGCCCATGGCGTTCTGGTATTCCCAGCGCACGGTGTGGCCGGGGCCCTTCGGAGCGATCATCACCACGTCCACATCGGCTGGTGGTTGGATCAGCTCGAAGCGGATGTTGAAGCCGTGGGCAAAGCTCAGCACCTTGCCGGCACTGAGATTCGGGGCGATCTCGGCGTCGTAGACAGCTTTCTGGAACTCATCCGGGAGGAGCACCATGATCCAGTCGGCCCGGGCGGCGGCATCGGCGACGCTCAGCACCTCGAGGCCGTCGGCCCGGGCTTTCTCCGCCGAGCGGCTGCCCTCGTAGAGGCCCACCACCACGTTGATGCCACTGTCCTTCAGGTTGAGGGCATGGGCATGGCCCTGGGAGCCGTAGCCGATGATCGCCACCGTCTTGCCGGAGAGGAGCGTCAGATCGGCGTCCTGGTCGTAAAAAAGCTGGGCCATTCCGGGCGGCGGGCGAGGCAAACATCGACTTTACGAGGCGCCCGGGGATGGGGGGCTGCGGGGCGCCTGCGGGGCTGGTTCTTCCTGGCGCAGGGGCTGCCGAAACTGCCCCCAGCCCCAGCCCCAGCCCCAGCCCCAGCCCTTGCCCCTTCGCCGCTGCGCTTGAGGGAAGGGGGAGTCTCGAAGGCAGCTGGCCCACCGGTCACCTGATGGTGGCTGGCTGGAGGGCTCAGGCTTCGGTCGGGTGGGCGATCACCCGGTCGATCAGGCCGTACTCCACCGCTTCGGCCGCGCTCATGAAGTAGTCGCGGTCGGTGTCCTTGCTGATTTTTTCCAGGCTCTGGCTGCACATATCGGCAAGGCTCTGGTTGAGCATGTCCTTGATCCGCAGGATCTCCCGGGCCTCGATCTCGATGTCGCTGGCCTGGCGCTGGCTGGTGCCGCCAAGGGGCTGGTGGATCATGATCCGGCTGTGGGGTAGGGCCAGCCGTTTGCCCTTGGTGCCGGCCGCCAGCAGGAAGGCGCCCATGGAGGCCGCCAGGCCCACGCAGATCGTCACCACGTCCGATTTGACGTACTGCATGGTGTCGTAGATCGCCAGGCCTGCCGTCACCGACCCCCCGGGGGAGTTGATGTACAGATAGATCGGCTTGGAGCTGTCCTCGGAGTCGAGGTACAGCATCTGGGCCACCAGGCTGTTGGCGATGCCGTCGCTGACCTCCTGACCAAGGAAGAGAATCCTCTCCACACCGAGGCGGGTGTAGATGTCAACCCAGCGCTCGTACTGGCTGCCGGGAAGGCGGTAGGGAACGCTGGGGGTGCCGATGGGCATGGCGGATCGGGTGGGATCGGAACGGGATTAGGGGGGGCACCGGGTCTGCAGGAGCTGCCCGATGGGAGGGGAGGGCCGGTACCAGGGTCAGCCGATGCCGGGATTGCCGGCCCTGGCGGCGGCGACAGGCAGGTTGCCCGGCAGATCCTTCTGGCTGGTCAGCACGCGGTCGATCAGGCCATAGGCCTTCGCTTCCTCGGCGGTCAGGTAGGTCATCCGATCGGAATCCCGGGAGAGCTCCTCCACCGATTTGCCGGTGTTCTCGGAGAGCATCTCGAGCATGGTGCGCTTGTTGTGCAGCACTTCCTTGGCACGGATCTGAATGTCGCTGGCCTGGCCTCGCGCACCGGAGCGGGGCTGGTGCAGCACGATCGATGCGTGGGGCAGGGCGGCTCGATGGCCCTTGGTGCCTGCCGACAGGATCATGGCGGCGGTTCCCATGGCCTGGCCGATGCAGATGGTGTGCACCGGAGGCTTGACATAACGGAGGGTGTCGCAGATGGCGAAGGCCTCGGTTTCGAAGCCGATGGCATCGCCGGAATACCAGCTGGTTCCCGTGGAATTGATATAGAAAAAGATCGGCTTCTCCGGGTTGTCGAACTCCAGATAAAGCAGCTGGGCGATGATCAGTTCCGTGACGTCGATGCCCATCTGACGCTTGGCGTCGTCATCGGAGAACAGCGGCAGACCCAGGTAGACGATCCGCTCCTTGAGCAGGAGGGAGGGCAGGTCCGGAGGGGGGGTGCGCATCACCGCCGAATCGCCGTAATAGGGAGCCGACACCGACATCCTCTGCACTCTCCATTCCTGATCACGGAGCCTAGCGGGGGTTCTGGTCGAGGCGGGCGAACACCATGCGTCCGGTCGGCGTCTGAAGCGCTCCGGTCACGGTCACGGGCAGGCGCTCGCCGATGCGGCCCCGGGCTCCCTCCACCACCACCATCGTGCCGTCCTCCAGGTAGCCGACCCCCTGCTCCGACTCCTTGCCATCGCGCACGATCTTCAGCTGGAGACCATCACCGGGCTGCACCTCGGGCCGCAGGGCGATCACCAGGGCACTGAGATTGAGCACCTTCAGGGATTGAACCTCGGCCACCTTCGCCAGGTTGTAGTCGGCGGTCAGCAGGGTGCCGCCGGTGTCGGCGGTGAGCAGCAGCAGCTTGTCGTCAACTCCCTGGCCCTCGTACCGGGTGCTGTTCACCACCAGCCGCCGTCCGTAGTTCTCCCGCAGCTCCACCAGCAGCTTCAGGCCCCGCCGTCCCTTGCCCCGTTTCTCGGTATTGGAGGAGTCGGCCAGCTGCTGGAGTTCATCGATCACGCATTGGGCCACGATCACCTGGCCCTCCAGCAGGCCGCAGGAGAGCAGGCCCCGGATGCGGCCGTCGATGATCACGCTGGTGTCGAGGATCTTGGCGCTGGCGGGCTGGAGCACGCCCTCGGCCACAAGCAGCGCCTCGGTGCTGGTGGGATTGAACAGCCGCAGCAGGGTGCGGCCATGCACCTCGGCGAGGTTGTAGCCCGACACCCCGAAAAAGACGTTGCTGATCACCGCCGCCAGCGGTTTGACCACCACCACCTCCCAGGGGAGCGGCAGCAGCAGGATCGGTGCCAGGAGCAAATTGGCCACCAAGAGACCCAGGATCAGCCCGACGGCCCGGCTGATCAGCAGGTCGGTGGGCATGCTGCGGACCTGCTGCATCAACCGCCGTCGCAGCAGCTGGAACACGAAGCCGGCCACCAGGCCGACGGCCGCGCCCCCTGCTCCGAGCAGGGTGCGCAGGTGATCGGTAGGGCCGCCCGCCTGGAGCAGCAGCGATTCCGGAAGGAGATCGACCCCGAGCCAGCCCGTGGCGGCTCCGGAGATCACGAACAGCACCAGGATGAGGGTATCCACCATGCCGGGAGGAACTGAGGCGTGTCTCGCAAGGGCAGCATGGCCGATTCCTTCCCCCGCGCCCTGACCAGGTAACCGTCCCGTCATGGGATGGCGCTGCAGACGGGCCTGCCCAGCACCCCTTGCCGTGGAACCCGGCCTGGGCTCCGCCCCCTGCGACGCTGGCCCAGGGTGCCGTTGTTCGTGATGCCGCCGGCCTCTTATGTCTTGATCGTGTGGTGTCCTGATCGTGCGTCCACCCCGCAGCGCCTACCTCCACATCCCCTTCTGCCATCGGCGCTGCTTCTATTGCGACTTCGCCGTGGTGCCGCTCGGGGATCACGCCGATGGAGCGAGCAGTGCCTCGATCAGCACCTACCTGGAGCAGCTTCACCAGGACATCCTCACCGCCGGCGATGGCCCTCCCCTCTCGACCGTGTACCTCGGCGGCGGTACCCCCTCGATGCTGACGCCGGCCCAGGTGGGGGGGCTGCTAGGGGCCCTGAAACGACATTTCGGCCTGGCCCCCGGCGCCGAGGTGACCCTCGAGCTCGATCCAGCCAGCTTTGATCAGGATCGGCTGCGGGGCTACCTGGCCGAGGGCGTCAACCGTGTGAGCCTTGGGGGTCAGAGCTTTGACGACCGGGTGCTTGAGGGGCTTGGTCGGCGCCACCGGGCCGCGGATCTGGAACAGGCCACCGGCTGGCTGGCTCGGGAGCATGGGCGGGGGGGGCTGGCGAGCTGGAGCCTCGATCTGATCCAGGGATTGCCCGGTCAGGATCTCAGCCACTGGCAGGAGCAGCTCAGCAGGGCCATCGCCACCGCCCCTCCCCACCTCTCGATCTACGACCTGATCGTCGAACCCGGCACCGTCTTCGCCCGGCGGCAGCAGCAGGGTCGCCTGGAGCTCCCCGAGGCGGATCTGGCGGCAGATCTGATGGAGCTCACCGCCGAACGGCTGGCGGCGGCCGGCTATGGCCACTACGAGATCTCCAACCATGCCCTGCCTGGCCATGCCTCCCGGCACAACCGGGTGTATTGGAGCGGTGCCGGTTGGTGGGGGTTTGGCCTTGGCGCCACCACGGCTCCCTGGGGGGAGCGCAGCGCCCATCCCCGCACCCGGGAGGCCTACGGGCAAGCGGTGCGTCAGCAGGTGGCGGCCCGAACAGGGGCAGAGCCGACCAACGCCCCCCGGGATCCATCCCTCGGAGCAGGTGTGCCCCTTGATGAGCTGATGCTGGTGGGGCTGCGTCGCCGGGAGGGACTTCCCCTCGGACGCCTGGCCCGGGAGCGGGGGGTTCAGCGCTCCTCCCTGGATGCCCTCAGCCTGCGGCTGGCTCCCTTCCGGGAGAGGGGACTGCTGCTGATCGAGGCCGACCGCTGGCGTCTGCAGGCGCCTGCAGGTCTGGCGATCAGCAATGCGGTGCTGCGGGAGATGCTGGCCTGGTGGGAGGAGCAGCCCGGTCCTTGACCGAAGCGATCCAGGCCGCCAGGGCGTCCACGAACAGTCCGCGGCCATCCACCAGGGCCGGGCTGAAGGGGGGCTGCTGGCTGGTCAGGCCCAGCAGGTCGGCGGTGACCCGCACCTGGCCATCGCAGCCCCCTCCGGCTCCGATGCCGATCACCGGGATCAGCAGCTCCTCGCTGATGCTCTGGGCGACGTCGGCGGGGATGTGTTCGAGCACCAGGGAAAAGCAGCCGGCCTCCTGCAGGGCCAGGGCGGCGCGCCGCAACCGTTCCTGGCTGATCGGATCGTTGGCCTGACGCCGATAACCGAGCTGGTGAACGGATTGGGGGGTCAGCCCCAGATGGCCCATCACCGGGATGCCGCTGCGCACCATGCGATCGATCGCCGCGAGGGTTTCCGGTTGGGCCCCTTCCAGCTTCACCGCGGCCGCCGGAGTTTCCTTGAGCACCCGCCCTGCTGCCGCCACGGCCGCGTCCAGGCCGCACTGATAACTGAGGAACGGCAGGTCGCAGATCAACAGGGGTTGGGGCAGGGGGGCGGGCCGCAGGCCTCGCCCGACGGCGGCGGTGTGGTGCAGCATCCCCTCCAGGGTCACCGGCAGGGTGGTGTTGTGGCCGAGCGCCACCATCGCCAGGGAATCCCCCACGAGCACCGCATCGGCCCCGGCGGCCTGCACCAGGGCTGCCGAGAGGGCATCCCAGGCCGTGAGCACCGTGATCGGCCTGCCGGCCTGCTTGAGGCCCTGAAAGTCGGCGGGGCGGAAGGCCAAGGGGCAGTCGGGGCAGCACCCTTGCTAGCATCCAGACGACTCGGACCCATGCGGCCCCGACGCCCAAATCTGGTCAGGACCGGAAGGTAGCAGCCACACGGGATGCTCAGGGCAGGCGTGGACTCCGGGTCACCTTTTTCAGGGGGCCGTCGCCGCTGGCTGGCCCCACGCCTGTCCCCTGTGCTGATGGGTGGCAAGCCCCGCTGGGTTGCCTGAGGTAGCTGGGTTGGCTGAGGTTGTTGGGTTGCCTGAGGTCCAAGAGGTGCAGGTTCAGACCTGTCGTGTTGGCAGCTCCAGGGGCTTCCTTGCGGACTTTCCTGCGGTTCTTCCCTGAGGGACGGGCCAGGTGCATCTGTGCCTGCGGGGGCAGCCAGCCCGATGGAAGGCTACCCCCACGCCGGAGCTGTGGGGAAGCGTCCAAGGCCAGGCAGTTGGCGGTTCCCGGGCCTCAGGCGGAGCCTGGGCGGTTCTGGCGGTTGAGCAGAAACGGGGGAATCGAGGCTCCCGTGGTTTCCTGCACGGGGCTGATGGCATTGCCCAGGGGTTCGAGGCGCCGCTCCGGCC
>JBEINY010000099.1:0-6795 GCA_040377855.1 Prochloraceae cyanobacterium
AACCGACGTAGAGACGGTTGTTGGTGGAGGTGACCCAGTCGCAGAACTGGTTCCACGCAGAAGCGCCTTGGCGCTGCTGGAGAGTGGTGGTCATGAGAGCGGGTGGGATAGCCCCCGAAGGAGCAGAGGTAAAGAGGACGGGGAACCGAACCGGTTGCCTCGCCCCTAGGAGTGTAACGGAAGTTTGCGCTGTGTGTGGGGCCGATTCTCACGGGCCGGCCCGGATCCCCGCCAATGCACGGATCCGCTGGCTGGTCGCTGCGCTTTCGGGGCCAATCCGCCGAGGCCCGTTCTCATCTGGGCCAGGGCGATCCACCGGCCGGCCGGCCGGCCCTGGGCCTGTCGCTGGTCGGCGGCGGTTGTTAGCGTCCGCTTTCGCCTCGATCCCACCGTTGCCGTGAGCCACCACAGGGTGTTGCTGGTGCGCCTGCCGTGCAATCCGATCTTCCCGATCGGCCCGATCTACCTGGCCGATCACCTGCACAAGGCTTTTCCGGGCCTTCCCCAGCGCATCCTCGATCTGGCCGCCCTGCCGATACTCGATGTGGAGCGGGTCCTCCTGGCCACGGTGGCGGCCTTCCGGCCCACCCTGCTGGTGTTCTCCTGGCGTGACATTCAGATCTACGCCCCGGTGGATGGCCGGGGCGGGAACCCTCTGCAGAACTCCTTCGAGGTGTTCTATGCCCGCAATCCGGTGCGGCGGCTGCGGGGGGCTCTGGGGGGGCTGCGCCTGATGGCTTCGTTCTATGGCGAGCTCTGGCGGAATCTGCGCCTGGTGCGCCGGGGGCTCCAGCGGGCCCGACGGTTTGTCCCCGAGGCCACGGCTGTCCTGGGAGGCGGGGCCGTCAGCGTCTTCTATGAACAGCTCGGCAAGCGCCTTCCGGCCGGCACGGTGGTCTCCGTGGGGGAGGGGGAGCCGCTGCTCGAGAAATTGATTCGGGGCGAGTCGCTTGCCGCTGAACGCTGCTTCCTCGCCGGTGAGGAGCCCAGGCCGGGTCTGATCCATGAGCAGCCGGCCGGGATGGAGAAAACCGCCTGCGATTACGACTACATCGCCTCGATCTGGCCCCAGCTCAACTGGTATCTCGAGGGCGGTGACTTCTACGTCGGCGTACAGACGAAGCGCGGCTGCCCCCACAACTGCTGCTACTGCGTGTACACGGTGGTGGAAGGTAAGGGGGTGCGGGTGAACCCCGTTCAGGAGGTGATCGCGGAGATGCGTCAGCTCTATGGCCGGGGAGTGCGCGGCTTCTGGTTCACCGATGCCCAGTTCATACCGGCCCGCCGCTACATCGATGATGCCAAGGAATTGCTGCGGGCGATCGCTGCCGAGGGTTGGCATGACATCCGCTGGGCGGCCTACATCCGGGCTGACAACCTCGACGCCGAGCTGGCCGAGCTGATGGTGGCCACCGGCATGGACTACTTCGAGATCGGCATCACCTCAGGCTCCCAGGAGCTGGTGCGCAAGATGCGGATGGGCTACAACCTGCGCACCGTGCTGGAGAACTGCCGCCTGCTGGCCCGAGCCGGTTTCCGGGAGCACGTGTCGGTGAATTACTCGTTCAATGTCATCGATGAGCGCCCCGAAACGATCCGGCAGACCGTGGCCTATCACCGCGAGCTGGAGCGCATCTTCGGGGCCGACAAGGTGGAGCCGGCGATCTTCTTCATCGGTCTGCAGCCCCACACCCACCTGGAGCAGTACGGCTTCGAGCAGGGGTTGATCAAGCCCGGGTACAACCCAATGAGCATGCTGCCCTGGACGGCTCGGCAGTTGCTCTGGAATCCGGAGCCGATGGGGGGCACCTTCGGCCGCATCTGCCTCGAGGCCTTTGAACGCAACCCGCGCGACTTCGGCCGCACCGTGATCGATCTGCTCGAGCGGGATTTCGGCCAGGCGCCCTTGCAGGAGGCCCTGCATGCGCCGGTGGAGGGGCGGCGTGCCCTGGCCACGGCCACCCGCTGATCCCATCGGTTGGGATCACCACCGCCGGGTGGCTCTGCGGATGAATCACCAGGCATCTTGATCGGCAGCCGATCAGGCCGATCCGTTCATGGCATCCACCAGCGCCGGCGGGCCAGCAGCAGCAGGAAGAGCCCCAGCCAGCCGAGCAATCCTCCGATCGGGTTGGCCGGACCGATCAGCCACGACGGCACCTCCGGATTGAGGGTCACCAGGCCCTGTTGGAGCAGGAACCACCCCCCCACCAGGCCCCCATGCAGACCGACGGCACCCCAGAGGAGACCGCCATCGGCGCGGCGCTGCAGACCCAGGGCTAGGCCAAGCATCAGCAGGCCGCCCAGCAGGGAGAGCAGCAGGGGCAGGGGCAGGTTGAAGCGGGTGTGCACCAGGCTGAAGAGGGCTGCCTGCAGCCAGAGGGCTCGCTGGGCCCCCACCAGCAGGGTGAGTTCCCCCTGCAACCAGCCTCGAAAGAGCAGTTCCTCCGCAAAGCCGACCCCCAGCCCCAGGGCCAGGGCGTTGAGCAGCAGGGTGGGGCCCAGGTGCGGCTGCCACTGCAGGTGTCCCATCAGGCCCAGGCCAACCACCACCAGGGCCAGCAGCAGGATCGCCTTGACCAGGCCGCGCCCGAGGGCCTGGACGGTCGCTCCAGCCCCCCCTCCCGTGACCCCGAGCCGTTGCCAGGGCCGCGGTTCTCCCCAGGCCCGTCGCAGCCGCCAGGGCAGGGTCAGCACCAGGACCAACAGGGCGGGAAGGGCGGCTGGTGCCGCCCGCTGTCCCTCCGACACCCCCGCCAGGGCCAGCAGCCCCTGAATCCCGAGGAACAGGCCCACCAGCAGCAGGGGGTAGGCGAGGGTGCCGCGCCAGTGCGGCCGTGCAGGTCCTGCCTGGCGTTCGGCCCTGGCGCTCACTCAGCTCTCCGGCTCGATGCTGCTGGAGAGCCCCTTGGATTTGAGCGTTTCGCTGTAGAACTCAGCCGGTTCCAGATCGCAGACGATCACCAGGCCGACGCCCGTGTTGTGGGCCTCCAGCATCACGGCGATCGCATCCTGTTCACTGAGCAGGGGCACCACCTGGCGCAGGGTGCCCACGACGTACTCCATCGTGTTCACCGGATCGTTGTGGAGCAGCACCTTGTAGCGGGGTGATGGTTTGCGCACCCGTTCCGGGGCTTTCTCCATCACCGCGGCGCCGCCGGGTTCGCCCGAAGGACTGCTGCTCGCAAAGGTCATGACCGGCTTCGACATGACAGGAACCTGAGTTTAGGAAAAGGAACAGCGGGCGATGCGGGCCATCGCCTCCTCGACATGGGCCCGGCTGTTGAAGGCCGAGAGTCGGAAGTAGCCCTCGCCGGCGGCGCCGAAGCCGCTGCCTGGCGTTCCCACCACGTGGGCCTGGCTGAGCAGCTGATCGAAGAAGGCCCAGGAATCCAGACCGTCCGGTGTCTTCAACCAGACATAGGGGGCCTGCTCCCCGCCGTACACCTGCAGGCCGGCAGCCGCCAGTTCACGACGGATGATCGCCGCATTCTCCATGTAGAAGGCGATCAGGGCTTTCACCTGGGCCTGACCCTCGGGGGAATACACCGCCTCCGCGCCCCGCTGGACGATATAGCTCACGCCGTTGAACTTGGTGCATTGGCGGCGGTTCCACAGGGCCCAGAGTTCCACCGCTTCCCCGTTCGCGGCCGTGCCCATCAGGCCCCGGGGCACCACGGTGATGGCACAGCGGGTGCCCGTGAAGCCGGCATTCTTCGAGAAGGAGCGGAACTCGATCGCGCAGCGTCGCGCCCCTTCGATTTCATAGATCGAGTGGGGAAGGCTTGGGTCCTGGATGAAGGCCTCGTAGGCCGCATCAAACAGGATCAGGGCGTTGTTGGCGAGGGCGTAGTCCACCCACTGCTGCAGCTGCTCGCGGCTGGCAACCGCACCGGTGGGGTTGTTGGGGAAGCACAGATAGATCAGGTCCACCGGCTCTTCCGGCAGCGGAGCCGTGAAGCCGTTCGCGGCTGTGATCGGCAGGTAGGTGAGGCCGCCATACCGCCCGTTGTCGTCCGATTCACCGGTGCGGCCGGCCATCACGTTGCTGTCCACGTACACCGGATAGACCGGATCGGTGACGGCGATGCGATTCCCCTCGCCCAGGATGTCGAGGATGTTGCTGCTGTCGCACTTGGAGCCGTCGGAGACGAAGATCTCCTCGGGATCGACGTTGCAGCCCCGGGCCTGGAAGTCGTGCTTGGCAATCGCCTCCCGCAGCCACAGATACCCCTGCTCGGGGCCGTAGCCCCGGAAGCCCCCATGGGTGCCCATCGCATCCACCGCTGTCTTCATCGCCTCGCGGCAGGCGGCGGGGAGCGGTTCGGTCACATCCCCGATGCCGAGGCGGATGATCGGGGCGGAAGGATTGGCATCGGCGAAGGCCTTCACCCGGCGGCCGATCTCTGGAAACAGGTAGCCCGCCTTGAGCTTGAGGTAGTTGCCGTTGACCTGGACCATGGGGGAGGGCGGGCTGCGCCTGCGTTGTTGGCGGCATCCTGCTACGGCGCCGGATGCCCTGCATACGATCAGGACATTCCTCTGGCGCCGACCGGCTGCTGCCACCTGTGACCTCTGCCGTCCGTGCCGCCGATGCGCCTGTCGACTTCGAGGCACTGGTCGATCTCGAGATCAGCAAGCCAGCCCGCTACCTCGGCAATGAGCTTGGTGTGGTCCCCCGCGACTGGGACGGAGCATCGGTGCGCTGGGCTCTCACCTATCCCGAGGTCTACGAGGTCGGTGCCAGCAACCTCGGCCACATCATTCTCTATTCGATTCTCAATGCCTGTCCAGGCCAGCTCTGTGATCGCGCCTATCTGCCGGCCCCGGATCTGGCCGAGCGCCTGAAGTCACGGCAGCAGGCCCTGTTTGCGGTGGAGAGTCGCCGGCCCCTGCCGGCCTTCGACATCCTCGGCTTCAGCCTCAGCTACGAGCTCAGCGCCACCAACATCCTGGAGATGCTGTCGCTGGCCCGGGTGCCCCTGCGGGCGGCGGATCGCGGCAACAGGCCCCTCAGCGATCCCGAGGCGCCGCCCCTGATCTTCGCGGGGGGCCCCACGGCGACGAGCAATCCCGAGCCCTATGCCGCCTTCTTCGATTTCATCGCCCTGGGTGATGGCGAGGAGCTGTTGCCGGAGATCGGCCTGGTGGTGGCGGAGGCCAAGGCGGCGGGCCTCTCCCGCCACGCCCTGCTGCGGGACCTGGCCCAGGTGCCTGGCGTGTATGTGCCGGCGCTCTATCGGCTGGCCGCCGATGGCGTCAGCCTCGAGCCCCTGCCGGCGCCTGCGGAGGAACCCGGGGCCCTGGCGGCGCCAAGGCGGGTGCTCCGGCGGACGGCCACCCCGATGCCCCATTACGCCATGGGACTGGTGCCCCACGTCGAGACGGTGCACGACCGTCTGACGATTGAGATCCGGCGGGGCTGCACCCGGGGGTGTCGCTTCTGCCAGCCGGGCATGCTCACCCGCCCGGCCCGGGATGTGGAACCGGAGGCCGTGATCGAGGCGGTGGAGGAGGGCATGCGGCGCACCGGCTACAGCGATTTCTCCCTCCTGTCCCTCAGCTGTTCCGACTACCTGGCCCTGCCGGCCGTGGGGGTGGAGCTCCGCAACCGCCTGGCCGATCAGAACGTCAGCCTGACCCTCCCGAGCCAGAGGGTCGATCGCTTTGACAGCGACATCGCCCACATCCTCGGCGGCACCCGCAAGGCCGGGCTCACCTTTGCGCCGGAGGCCGGCAGCCAACGCCTGCGCGACATTGTCAACAAGGGGCTCACCGATGGGGAGCTCCTGCGCGGCATCCGCACCGCCATGGAGACCGGTTACCGCAAGGTCAAGCTCTATTTCATGATCGGTCTCCCCGGGGAGACCGATGGGGATGTGCTCGGCATCGCCGACACCTGCCGATGGCTGCAGGAGCAATGCCGGGACCTGGGCCGGTTGGAGCTCAACCTCACGATCAGCAATTTCACCCCCAAGCCCCACACCCCTTTCCAGTGGCACAGCGTCAGCACGGCGGAGTTCCGCCGGCGGCAGGAGCTGCTGCGGCAGGCTCTGCGGCCCCTGCGGGGTCTGAAGGTGAATCTCACCGATGCCAGGCTCTCGGCCGTGGAGGATTTTGTCGGCCGGGGCGATCGGCGTCTGGCGGCGGTGGTTGAGGCGGCCTGGCGGGCCGGCGCCGGCCTCGATGCCTGGTTTGAATCGGTGGATCGCACCTATGGCGCCTGGACCGCCGCGATCGAGGCGGCAGGCCTGGCGGGCTCCTACCGCGACCTGGAGCTGGGGGGCTGGAGTCAGCTTCAGGCCCTGAGCGGCGACGATCTCGAAGCCTTCTGCGAGCGCCCGCTCCCCTGGGATCACATCGACGCCGGCCTCAGCAAGCGCTGGCTGGCGGAGGACCTGCAGCGGGCCCTGGCGGCAACGGTGGTGCCCGATTGTTCCTTCGAGGGCTGCAGCAGCTGCGGTGTCTGTGGACCGGACCTGGGGCACAACGTGGTGGTGCCGCCCCCTCCGATCCCCCCCCAGTTGCCCCAGCGGGCGCCCGGCAGTGAGCGGCGGTTCCGCCTGCGGTTCGGCTTCAGCAAGCTCGGTTCGATGGCGCTGCTCAGCCACCTCGACGTGGTGCGGATGCTGGAGCGGGCCCTGCGCCGCAGCGGTCTACCGGTGAGTTTCACCGGCGGCTTCCATCCCCTGCCGCGGCTGCAGGTGGCCCTGGCGCTGCCCCTCGGGGTGGAGGCGGAGGGGGAATGGCTTGATCTGGAGTTCCTGCAGGCGGTTGATCCCGCCGAGGCCCGTC
>JBEINY010000096.1:0-7327 GCA_040377855.1 Prochloraceae cyanobacterium
AGGGGAAGGGGGGTGTCCCCGGGGCGCCTTCAGTCGTGGACGGCGACGCCCATGTTGCGGGCGGTGCCCTCGATGATGCGCATCGCGGATTCCACGCTGCTGCAGTTGAGATCGGGCAGCTTGGTGCGGGCGATCTCCTCGAGCTGGGCGCGGCTGATCGCCCCGACCGAACCCTTGGCGGAGGTGGGGGCACCCTTCTCGATGCCGGCCGCCTTCGAGATCAGCACCGAGGCGGGCGGGGTTTTGGTGATGAAGGTGAAGCTGCGGTCTTCAAAAACCGAGATCTCCACCGGGATCACATACCCGGCCTTGTCCTGCGTACGAGCGTTGTACTCCTTGCAGAACGCCATGATGTTGACCCCGTGCTGACCGAGGGCGGGACCCACCGGCGGCGCAGGGTTGGCTTTGCCGGCATTGAGCGCCAGCTTGATTACGGCAACGACTTTCTTGGCCATCGACTGTGCATCGGGACAAACCTCCCGGATGGGAGAGCTGCGGATCACCGCTGGTGAGAGCGGCAGGTGATGGAGCCATCCCCGAGGGGAGGATCCACCCGAGGCCGCCCTCCGCAGGGAGACGGCCGCCGGTGATCAGCTCTGTTTGCTGATCTGGGAGAACTCGAGTTCGACCGGGGTTTCCCGGCCGAAGATCGAGAGCAGGGCCTTGAGCTTGCTGCGCTCGCCGGAGACCTCAATCACCTCCCCCTGGAAATCCTTGAACGGACCGGCCGTGACGGTGATCTGATCGCCCTCGGTGAGGTCGACCTTGACGACGGGCTTCTTCTCGGCAGCCCGCTTGAAGATGCGATCCACCTCCTGACGGCTCAGGGGGCGGGGCTTGATGTGACCGCGGGCCTTACCGGTGGAGCGGCGCTCCTCCTGGCCCACGAAGTTGATGACGTTGGGGGTGCTGCGCACGGCCATCATGGTGTCTTCATCCAGGATCATGCGCACCAGCACGTAGCCGGGGAACACCTTCTCCTCGGTGGCCTGACGGCTGCCGTCCTTCTTGAGCTTCACCGCCGGGGTCTGGGGGATCTCGATCTCGAGGATGCGGTTGTCGACCCCGAGGGTGACCGCCCGCTGCTCCAGGGTGGCCTTCACCTTCTTCTCACAGCTGGATGCGACCTGCACCGCAAACCAGCGGGCCACCTGGGGGCGGGCCTCGGCCGCCTCAGCGCCAGGCTCGAGTCCGACGGCAAGATCCAGGCCCGCATCAAGGACCTGGTCGGCGGTAGGCGCCGGATCACCATCGCCAGGGCCGGCCCCGAGGTCGGCGTCCGTCAGGTCGATGGTTTCCAGGTCAATCTCGGACACGGTGCTCAGGGAAAGGGGCGAAAGCAGGGGATGCAGGGCGGTGAAGGCAGGAAGCTGAAGGGGCTCCAGCCAGGGGCCTCAGCGGATCGGGAAGGTGCTGGCCGAGACCCAGTGCAGGAAGCGATCGAGGGCTGCGATCGAGGCGGCAGAGAGACCCACCATCAGGATCACCGCCACAGACTCACTGAAGAGCTGCTGTCGACTCGGCCAGACCACCTTGCGCAGTTCGGAGACCGTGCCCGGCAGAAACCCCTCACTGCCGGCCGCCGGTGGAGCGGGGAGAGCCCCTGGGCTTTGCACCAGGACGGAATCCTGGGGGCCGGCCGCAGCAGGGGCGGCATCAGCGGAGCCGGTGTCGGCCCCTGAGGGGGGTGTCGGATCGGAAGGGGGAGGGGTCAAGGCGCAGAAATGGTGCTGGCGCACCGGTGCGTCCGCACGTACCGGCAAACGACCACCCTACCGGACGTCGTTGCCGGCCCCCTCCCGATCGGATGGCCCGACCGGGGTGAACTGCAACCCGGCGCCCGACTCCGCCAGGGACACCGCCACACCCCGGGCACCGCTGAAGCGCTCCTCCAGCAGTTCCGTGGCCAGGGGGTTCTCCAGCTGGCGCCGCAACACCCGCCGCAGGGGCCTGGCGCCGTATTCGGGTTCGTAGCCCGCGGCCGCCAGCCGCTGCACCACCGGTTCCTCCACGCTCAGCTCCAGGCCCTGCTCCGCCAACAGGGCGGCCAGATCCCGGATCTGCAGACGCACGATCCGTTCCAGATCCGCCGCCGCCAGGGGACGGAAACGAATCACCTCATCGATGCGGTTGAGGAATTCGGGGCGGAAATGGGAGGCCAGGGCGCGATCGACGGCCACCTCCAGGTCGCGCTCGGCGTGTTCGGCATCGGCGCTGGGGGCATCGGCGCTGGAACCAGGCGTGGCGCCAGGGACGGCACCCTGACGGGCGTGCTCAAGGATGGCGCGGCTGGCCAGGTTGCTGGTCATGATCACCACCGTGTGGCGAAAGTCGACGGTGCGGCCCTGGGAATCGGTGAGGCGGCCGTCATCGAGCACCTGGAGCAGGAGGTTGAACACTTCGGGGTGGGCTTTCTCCACCTCATCGAGCAGCACCACCGCATAGGGCCGGCGTCGCACCGCCTCGGTGAGCTGCCCGCCCTCCTCGTAGCCCACATAGCCGGGCGGGGCCCCCACCAGGCGGGCCACGGCGTTGCGCTCCATGTATTCGCTCATGTCGAGCCGCACCAGGGCCTCCTCCTCATCGAAGAGAGAGGCCGCCAGGGCCTTGGCCAGCTCGGTCTTGCCGACGCCGGTGGGGCCGAGGAAGAGGAAGGAGCCGATGGGCCGCCGGGATCCCTGCATGCCCGCCCGGCTCCGCCGGATCGCCGCCGCCACCGCCGCCACGGCCTCCACCTGGCCGATCACCCGCTCCGCCAGCCGCTGCTCCAGTTCCAGCAGTTTCTGACGCTCGCCGGCGATCAGCCGCTGCACCGGAATACCGGTCCAGCGCGCCACCACATCCGCGATGTCGCCCTCCTCCACCTGCTCCCTGAGCATCGGATCGCGCTGCAGGTCCTCCTCGAGGGCCTGCCGTTCCGCCTGCAGCGGTTGCAGCTCCTGAACCCTGAGCCGGGCGGCCTCCTCGAAATCCCCATCCCGTTCGGCGAGGGCAATGGCGTGATGCAGCTCCTCATCGCGCTGGAGCAGCTCCCGCAGATCGGCCAGCCGCTCCCGCTCCAGGCGCCAGCGCTCCTGCAGCTCCTCGAGCCGTTCGATCGATCCACGCCGCTGCTCCTGCAGGGCCAGGCGTTCATGTATCGGCGCCGCCTCCGCCGCCAGCAGGGCCAGCTGCACCCTGGCCAGCTCCGCTTCCGCCTGCTCCACCGCCTGGGGTTTGGACGAGGCCTCCATCCGCAGGGTGGCTGCCGCCTCATCAATCAGATCGATGGCCGAATCCGGCAGGCAACGGTCGCTGATGTAGCGATCCGCGAGCCGGGCCGCCCCCACCAGGGCACGGTCGGAGATGGTGACGCCGTGGTGGATCTCGTAGCGTTCGCGCAGGCCCCGCAGGATTTCGACACTGCTGTCGAGGTCGGGCTCCCTGATCACCACCTGCTGAAAGAGGCGATTGAGGGCCTGATCCTTTTCGATCGTGCGGCGGTAGTCCTCGGGGGTGGTGGCGCCGATGCAGCGCAGATCACCCCGGGCCAGGGCCGGCTTGAGGATGCTGCCGGCGTCGGCGCTGGAACGGTCGGAGCTCACCACGGTGTGCAGTTCATCGATGAACAGCACCACCCCCGCCTCCTGCCCTTGCGGAGAGGTTTCGGCATCGGCCCGGCGCACTTCCGCCAGCACCGTGCGCAGGCGCTCCTCGAACTGACCGCGGAACTTGGCTCCAGCGATCAGGGCCCCGAGGTCGAGGGCGATCAGGCGCACGCCGCGCAGGGCCTCGGGCACCTCCCCGGCCACGATCCGCTGGGCCAGCAATTCAGCCACGGCGGTCTTGCCGACGCCGGGTTCACCGATGAGCACGGGGTTGTTCTTGCTGCGACGCGACAGCACTTGGATCAGCCGGCGGATCTCGGCGGTCCGTCCGATCACCGGATCCAGCTCGCCAGCCCTGGCGGCGGCGGTGAGATCCCGGCCGAAGCGCTCGAGCGCCGAGGCTTCCGCCTCCAGCCGCAGCTCTGCCCCCTGGGGGGCCGGGGGCCCGGAGGCCGGGGACGGCTCCGGCGCTTCTGGGCTCGGGGCCGCCACCCCGGGAGCATCGATCCAATCATCCGCAGGGCGATCGGCAGGACGCCGGAACGGCTCGCCGCCCCCCGGCCTCGCCGGTGGCGTGGGCGGTGGCGTGGGCGGTGGCGGTGGCGCTGCAGACTCCGGCAGGGATGGGGCCGCCGGCATGGCGCGCAGGGCCCGATTGAGGTCTTCCTCCCGCAGGCCCGCGGCCGCCAGGGCCGCCGCACCGATCCTGGGCTCCTCGAGCAGGGCCAGCAGCAGGTGCGGACCATCGATCAGGCGTGATCCCCAGGCCGCCCGCCGCCGGTCGGCCTGCTCCAGCAGGGCCTCAAGGGCCTCGCCCACGTAGAGGTCGGCCTGCCGGGCCGGAGGCTGCCCGGCGCAGAAGGCCTCCAGAGCATCCAGGGCCCGGTCCCGGTCCAGGTCGAGGGGCTGCACCCAGGCCGCGAAGGCCGGATCCTGCAGGAGGGTGAGCAGCAGATGCTCCACATCCAGCTCGGGGTGACGCCAGCTGCGGGCCGTGTCCTGGGCGGCCAGCAGCAGGTCCCAGGCAAGCTCGCTGAAGCGATCCGGCTCGCGGGTGAGGCTGGCCCCCTCCCCCTCATAACGCTCAGGCATGGCGGTCAGGCGGTGGCGTGGGCCCGGGAGGAGAGTTCGATCAGTTCCACCTTGTAGCCATCCGGATCCTCCAGGAAGGCGATCACGGTGGTGCCGTGCTTCATCGGGCCGGGGGGGCGCACCAGCCGACCACCGCGGTCGGCGATGGCGGCGCAGGCGGCCTGGATGTCATCGACGCCCAGGGCCAGGTGGCCGTAGGCGGTGCCGATCTCGTAGGCGGTGGTGTCCCAGTTGTGGGTGAGCTCCAGCACGGTGGTGTCGTGCTCCTCGCCGTAGCCCAGGAAGGCCAGGCTGAAACGACCGCTGGGGTAGTCCTTGCGCCGCAACAGGCGCATGCCGAGCACCTCGGTGTAGAAGGTGATCGAGCGCTCCAGATCGATGACCCGCAGCATGACGTGGAGCAGGCGCATCAGACGACCAACGACAGAAGAAGCAGTGAACGAACGAGGGACGCGGCACCGGGGTCGCAGGCTGACATCGGCATCCCCCACCTGCCCCCATTCTGACCAGAGAACCTCCAGACGGTGCCAACGGTGACACGAGGGGGGGAAGGGGCGCCCCATAGGATCCGTGCCAGTTCAAGCCAAGGGCGCGACTCTGTGTTCGATACCCTCGACCTCGCCATCGATACCGTTGTTGCACGGGAAGTGCTCGATTCCCGGGGCACCCCCACCGTCGAAGCGGAAGTGATGCTCGAGGGGGGCGCCACCGGCAGGGCCATCGTGCCCAGTGGCGCCAGCACCGGGGCCCATGAGGCCCACGAGCTGCGGGATGGCGGCAGTCGTTATTTCGGCAAGGGCGTGCTCCAGGCCGTCACCAACATCGAGGAGCGCATCGCCCCGGTGCTCTGCGGGCTCAGCGCCCTCGATCAGGCGGCCGTGGATGGCGCCATGATCGAACTCGATGGCAGCGACAACAAGAGCGCCCTCGGCGCCAACGCCATTCTGGCCGTGAGCCTGGCCACCGCCCGGGCCGCCGCCAGCGGGGTGGGCCTGCCCCTCTACCGCTACCTGGGCGGACCACTGGCAAGCCTGCTGCCGGTGCCGCTGATGAACGTGATCAACGGTGGCGCCCATGCCGCCAACAGCCTGGATTTCCAGGAGTTCATGATCGTGCCCCACGGCGCCCCGAGCTTCCGTGAAGCCCTGCGCATGGGCACGGAGGTGTTCCACACCCTCAAGGGCCTGCTCAACGAGCGCGGGCTGTCCACCTCGGTGGGGGATGAGGGCGGCTTCGCCCCGGATCTCGGCAATGACGCCGCCGGCGACCTGCTGGTGCAGGCCATCGAGAAGGCGGGCTATCGCCCCGGCGAGCAGATTTCCCTGGCCCTGGATGTGGCCAGCACGGAGTTCTTCCGCGACGGGCGTTATGCCTTCGGCGGCGGCAGCTACAGCAGCGCCGAGATGGTGGACCAGCTCGCCTCCCTGGTGAGCCGCTACCCGATCGTCTCGATCGAGGACGGGATTGCCGAGGACGACTGGGAGGGCTGGGCCCTGCTCACCGAACGCCTCGGTCGCACCGTGCAGCTGGTGGGCGACGACCTGTTCGTGACCAACAGCAGCCGCCTGCAGCGCGGCATCGACCTGGGGGTGGCCAACTCGATCCTGATCAAGGTGAACCAGATCGGCTCCCTCACCGAAACCCTGCAGGCGATTGATCTCGCTGGACGGTCGGGCTACACGAGCGTGATCAGCCACCGCTCCGGCGAAACCGAAGACACCACCATCGCCGACCTGGCGGTGGCCACCCGCGCCGGCCAGATCAAGACCGGCTCCCTCAGCCGCTCCGAACGGGTGGCCAAGTACAACCGGCTGCTGCGGATCGAGGATGAGCTCGGCAACCAGGCCGTCTATGCCGGCGCCGAAGACCGGGGCCCCCGCGGCCGCGGCTGAGGCCCATGTGTTCAGGGGAGAGGCGCTCCAAGATCCCTACAGATCTTGCGTGCAAGGAGTTCATTGATCTCAGAATGACGCGCAATGGCACTGCGTCGGTTCTGCCCAGGGTTCCACCACCAGGAGTGGTTCCCCCCTTCCCTTAACGGCTCACATCCCCATTCGCCAAGGTGGCGCAGGAGATCTCGGCGCTTCACAGGGTGAGGGCAAGCTCTTCGGACCCTGGACCGGCCGCCTCCAGGGCCTCCTGGCGATTGAAGTCCAGGGCTTCACGCAGGACCTGACGCAGCGACACCAGAAGATCATCCCGGGAGGCTTCCTGCGCATTGACCCCGGGCACTTCCTCAACCCAGCCGATCCACCAGGGTCCGTCCTGACGGATCACAGCAGTGAACGTGGGAGCGGCCGCAGACAGGGGAACGGTCGTCATTAGGCCGGGGCAAATCACTGGATCCAAGCTAAGCGCGGCCCCCGCGGCCGGGGCTGAAGGCTGCCGACCTGGCCGGTGGGAGTGGCTGACGGCCGAGCTCAGGTCACAGGCCGGCGCCCTCCGGCCCGCGCCCGGATCAGTCGACCCAGCCCATAGGCCGAGGTGAGACACCAGACGGCCTCCATCAGGATGAACCCGTACTCCCGTTGGAGCGTGGCCACGATCGTCATCATCAGCGAGCCGATCACATTGGCCAGCTGATAGGGATAACTGGCACTGGGCAGGCGACCGAGCTGCAGCAGGGCAAACGCCACCAGCTGCAACAG
>JBEINY010000095.1:0-7531 GCA_040377855.1 Prochloraceae cyanobacterium
GGAGTGATCTGCCTCAGCTTGGCCCAGGCAACAGCCACTGCGGCTTCGGCCTCGATTACCTCGACACCGAAGAAGACGCCCAGCTCCCAGAAGACCTGCAGGAGCGCATTGACAGTGGTGAATTGTTCTTCTGGGATGCCGGCGATGCCCTCGATTTTCAGGGCCAGCTGCAGGCCTACGGCGCCATCAGCGGCCGCCGCAAGCTCCCCTGGCGCTACCGCTGGCCGGATGCCGTCCGCGATGACGTGCTGGCAAGGCTGTTGGCGCTGAATGCGGAGCGCTATGCGGAGGAGGTGGCGCTGGGTTTGCACAGCAAAGCCGGGAAGCAGGCAGCGAAGGCGGCCAGGGCCATCGCTGGCAGCGCCGCAACAGGAGGGCAGCGGCGGGGGAGGCCGCCCAGGGCCAGCCAGCCGGGCGACACTGGGGCCAACCACAGCGAGCAGATGGGGTTGGGGTTATGAACAGCCAGCCAGCCACCACCGCACCCACGCCCGCAGACCTCCTGTCCCTGTTGCGGTCTCACAGGGAAAGCTGGGAGAAACGCTTCCATCTGCGGCGCATCGGTCTGTTCGGCTCCACCGCCCGCAACGAAGCCACCACGGCCAGTGATGTGGATGTGTGGGTGGAACTCGATCCCCTCACCCCCTTCGCCACGGTGCACCTGAAGCAGGAGCTGGAGACCCTGTTGCAGAGGCCCGTGGATCTGGTGCGCCTGCGCGAGCGCATGAATCCTGCCCTGCGCCAGGCCATCCTGCGGGAGGGTGTCAGCGCGTGAGCGGTGATCGGCTGCTGCTGCTCACGCCGCTGCGCCAGGCTCTGGAGCGGATCGAGCGGAAGGCCCGCCCGCTGCTGGCGGACCCCTCCCTGCTCGACAGCGAGGAGGGCCAGGACCTTCTTGATGTGATCTGCATGCAGTTCCTTGCGGCAGGGGAGGCCCTGAAGCGCCTGGAGAAGCTCCAGCCAGGGCTGCTGGCCACCAGCTTCCCAGGCATCGATTGGAAGGGAGCCATGGGCTTTCGCGATGTGATCGCGCACCAGTACTTCGATCTCGATGCCGAGCAGGTGCTGCTGATCTGCCAGGAGGCGTTGCCAGGTCTTCTGGGAGCCATTCGGGCTCTTGAGCAGGCGAGCAGGGAGGACCATTGACCCATGGCCAAAGCGGAAGCCAACGTCAAAGAACGCGTCAGCAAGATCGAGCCCGGTGAGCTGCAGGAGCGCATCGACAGCGGTGAGTTGTTCTTCTGGGAGACCGGCGTTGCCCTCGATTTCCAGGGCCAGCTGCAGTCCCATGGCGCCATCACCGGCCGCCGCAAACTCCCCTGGCGCTACCGCTGGCCCGATGCCGTCCGCGACGACGTGCTGGCACGGCTGTTGGCGCTGAATGCCGAGCGTTATGCGGAAGAGGTGGCGCTGGGATTGCACAGCAAGGCGGCGAAGCAGGCGGCCAAGGCCAGCAAAGCCGGCGGTACGGCCGGCGCCAAGCGGCGGGCGCGGCCACCGAAGGCCGTCCAGTCGGGTGAGACTGAGCCCACGCAGACCGAGCAGATGGGGTTGGGATTATGAGCAGCCACGAGAAGTGCACAGGTCCGATACCCCTTTCCAAACCCCAGCTCTCGGCCATTGCTGACGCTTGCCAGCAGCACCACGTGGCACGACTGCATGCCTTCGGTTCGCTGCTGCGTGCCGACTACCGCCCGGGCGAGAGCGACATCGACCTGCTGGTGGAGTTCCAGCCGCTCCAGCCCATCGAACTGGCTGACGCCTACTTCGGTCTGGAGCAGCAACTCCACAACAGCCTCGGCTTGGCAGTGGATCTGGTGATGGCATCAGCCTTGCGCAACCCGATCGTGCGGGCTGACATCGAGGCCTCGAAGCGTCTGATCTATGAAGCGTGACCCCCGTGCCTTTCTGATCGATATCGTGGATGCTGCCGAAGCCATCCTGGACGCGGTTCACGGCATCAGCCTAGATGATTACTGCAATAGTCGCCTGATTCGCTCTGCTGTGGAGAGGGAGTTCATCATCATCGGCGAGGCTCTGAACAATCTCTCCCGCGTGGAACCCGAGTGGTTCACCAGGATTGAGCAAGCCCCCCGCATCATTGGCTTTCGCAACAAGCTAACTCATGAATACGACAAGGTTGACAATGCTGTTGCCTGGGGTGTGATCCAGGGATCCCTACTACAACTGCGCGCCGCCTGTCTTGCCCTGCTGGACAAATCTGGGCTCGGAGGTCGCTGATCATGGCCAAAGCCGAAGCCACCGTTGAAGAACTGGACGGAAGCTCAGGCAGTTGCCTCAGTGGGTGAAGGTGAGTGAGGTCTTCAAGACTGATAGCGATGGCCCCTTCATGGAGCGCGCTGGTGTGGAAGGGTTCAAAGATGAGCGCTATCAGAAATACAGCCAGCGCCTTGGCCGGCTGCGGGGCATCCGCAAATACGTCTACCGGATGGATGTACTTGAGCGAACCCTGTCCTACGACGAGGTCACTGAGATCTTTGTGCGGGTCAATTCGCTCGGCGCCAAGCTGCGCAGCTCCGACCTCGCTCTCGCCCAGATCACCGCCAAATGGCGAGGCTCCCTTCAGATCTTTCAGGCCTATCAAGCCGATTGCAGCAAGGTTGGTTTCGATCTCGACCTGGGCATCTAACTCAAGAACCTCGTGGCCCATGCCACGGGCCAGTCACGCTTCCTCTCCGTGGCCAGGCTCGATCTCGACAGGCTCCGCAGCGGTTGGGATGACGGCTGCCGTGGCATGGAGTTTGCCCTCAACCTCCTGCGCAGCAACACGTGCATCAGCAACCCAGCTTTGCTCGCCTCTCCGTTTCTGGTGATCAGCCTTGGTCTGTATGGCGCGGAACGCCAATTCCTCACCGCGACTTTTTGGCGGAGCGGCGACGGTTGATTGTGGTGCGGCTGAATGCATTCCTGATGCCATGACCTTGGGCGGTGCTGCAGGAGGCAAACGGCGGGGGCGACCGCCCAAGGCCAGCCAGCCGAGCGCAACTGATCCCATGCAGACCGAGCAGATGGGGTTGGGACTATGAGCCTGCCCCAGCGGTGCATCGGCCACTTGGTTTGGACGCAGTGTCAGAAAACCGCGTAGACTTCTGACACACCAAGAGACCTGCTCCCCCCCAGGCCAGCCATGACCTCCCTCGCCGCCAAGATCCTCGACGCGGCGGTTCACCGGCCCGAAGGGAGCCTGCTGGCCGCCAAGGAGTTTCTGGCGCTGGGCAAGCGTGACGCGATCGATCAAGCCCTGCGCCGGCTCTGCAGCCGCGGCCAGTTGCTGAAGATCACCTGCGGGCGTTACGCCCTGCCAGTGCGCAGCCGTTTTGGAACGCGTCCTCCCTCGCCTGAGCTGGTGATCGCTCGCCTCAACGAAGAGCAGGGAGAGCAGTTGGTGAGCAGCGGCGCCGCCGCCGCCAATGCGCTGGGTCTCACCACCCAGATCCCGGTGCAGCAAACCTTCCTGAGCCGCGCCAGGAGCCGCAAGCGCTACTTGTTCGGCAAGCAGGAGCTGATCCTGCGCCAGGCCCCTCGCTGGCAGTTTCTGCTGGCGGATCGGCCCGCCGGCCAGGCGATCCGGGCCCTTGCCTGGCTTGGACCAGATCAGGCCAGCGCTGCCCTGCCCAAGCTCCGCCAGGTGCTGCCGCAGAGTGAGTGGACTGCCTTGCTGGCCGTGCGCGCCGAGCTGCCCCTGTGGCTGGCAAAGCTTCTGAATGAGCAGAAGGAGCTGGAGCCCTGTGGCTGAACGCTGGTTCTCCCTGACGGCAGAGGATCAGCGGGAAGCCCTGGAGGTTGCGGCCGCCACCACAGGCTTGCCTGCCTACTTGTTGGAGAAAGACATCTGGGTGGTCTGGGCATTGGAGGCCCTGGGGTCAGACGAGCATCTGCTGGAGACTCTCACCTTCAAAGGCGGTACATCTCTCTCCAAAGCCTACGGCCTGATTGATCGCTTCTCGGAGGACATCGATCTGACACTGGACATCCGGCAGCTCCTGCCCGATGTGGACATGCCACCTGCACCCAGCAACAAAAAGGCCAAACAACGAAAAGAAACCGTCAATACTCGACTGCCTCAGTGGGTGACCGAAAAGCCACTTCCTCTACTGCAAAAAGCTGCCGCTGATATAGGTCTGGACATCAGTATCATCGTGAACCCAGACAAAAAGTCAGTGCTGGAACTGCATTACAAACCCATTCTCCAAGCCCCTAGTGTGGGCGATCCATATGTGAGCCCCAAGGTGATTCTTGAGTTCGGTGCCCACTCCACCGGTGAGCCCCATGGCCCAGTAGAAATCACTTGCGAAGCAGCCAAAGCACTGGCGGGCATAGCATTTCCCAATGCAAGGCCGCTGGTGATGGATCCTCGGCGCACCTTCTGGGAGAAGGCCACGGCGATGCATGTCTTCTGTTGCCGTGGTCAGTGGGGCAAAGGCGACGGAGCTCGCTATGCCAGGCATTGGTTTGACGTTGATCGCATGGCGATAGCTGGAGTGGCCAAAACAGCAATGGAAGACAGACCACTCGCGAGACAGGTCGCAGATCACAAAAAGGACTTCTGGCGAAGCAAGGACTCTGCGAACCAGCCGATCGACTACATCGCAGCCATCAGTGGCAGTCTGCAGTTGGTGCCTACTGGGGAGGCTTTCAAAGCGCTGAAGGCTGACTATGTCGCCATGCTCGACTCAGGGATGCTGCGAGATGATCCACCTCAATTCGACAAATTGCTTGAGCGGATCGCTGTACTGCAAGAGCAGTGCAACGCTCTGGCCCGAAATAACGCATAAACCGAGACTGGAAGCCTGTCCGACGATGATATTCGAGAAGAAGACGACCAAAGGCGAACGTGGTCGCCCTTCATTCATACGCACCACTACCGAGTACATTCCAATTTCTACGAATCATGGATTGCCAATCACCCCCGCCGTACCGGAGAAACATATCTGAGTCAGTTCATTGAGGCGAAGTTTATTGAAAACAATCCCCTGCCAGGAGAGGTCGGCTTTCCGGAGCTGTGGGATTGGTATTCAAGGCTGAAAGAGATTGAAGACGCAGAGACCGCATGACAACGCCATTTGCTCGGACGCATGACAATTGCGCTGTATTCCCCAATTATTCGCTTGTGACAGCTAGTGATCTCTGCAAATCCTTCAGCAACACAAACAGGTGCAGCGGATCACTCGGTGAGGGCCGGAAACCGAAATGCTCGTAAAACCCTCGCGCCCGTTCATCCTTCGCATGCACCGCCAAGGCGCGGATGCCGGCGATGTTCGCCGCCGCCAATGTGCGGCTGATCGCGTCTTTCAGCAGGGCTGCGCCAAGTCCTTGACCCTGGTGATCCACCGCCACGGCCAGTCGGGCCAGCACCATCAGCGGAATCGGATGGCGCGCCAACCCCTTGCGGATCCGTTCGGGGACCTGCTCCGGGCTCACCTCACCCACCACCAGGGTGTGGAAGCCCACCACGACATCCCCAGCCAGCGCCACGTAGGTGCGACTGGCCCGGGCCCGTTGATTCGCCAGGGCGAAGCGGATCAAGAAGCGGTTCAGGGCTTCGTCGCCACAATCAAAAGCCTCCACGGCATGGCTGGCCTGCAGTGGCTCAATCCGGTAACCACTCACCCGGCGCCACCGGCAGGTGGCGCTTCAACAACGCTCAGCTCCACCACGCTCGGTTCCTGCAGCAACCGCGCCAGACGAGGATGCACCTGGGGTGGGGCATCAAGGGCTGCCACAAACACCTCCCACTGCTCTGGATCCAGTTGGAAGCTCTGCCGATCGGCCAGCGTTTCGGCCGCGCTGGCCAGGGCGCTTTCGAGCACGAAATCGCTCACGCTGCGCTGCGCCGCCGCCGCCGCCCGTTGCAGGGTTTGCTTCGCCCCTGGTGTCAGCCGGAGGTCCAGCTTTTCGCTCCGCAAGGGGGATGTCGCCATGACTGCACCGTCTCCAGCCACCCTAGCCCTGCCTGCCAGACAATGTCATGACAGCCAAGGGAGATCTCTACCAATAAACTAGGTCACAAACCAGATTGCATCGTTCATGGACGCAAGCATCGGTGCCTTCGAGGCAAAGGCCCAGCTGTCGCGCCTCCTGCGGGCCGTCGAACAGGGCGAGCGGTTCACGATCACCGTGCGGGGCAAGCCTGTGGCCGATCTGGTTCCCCATCGTGCCGACGCGGCCGAGGGCGTTGCGGTTGCAGTGGCTGCCCTGCAGGCCTTTCCGCGCATCCGGGGCGTTTGTGATGCGGATGTCGCCAACTTCCTGCGGGAGGGTCGCCAGTGAGCTCTGCGCCCGCTAGCGGATCGCCGCAGAACATCGTGATCGACGCCTCCATGGCCCTGGCCTGGGTGTTTGAGCGCCAGCAGCCGATCGACAGCGACCGGGCCAACCGTCTGCTTGCCGCGTGTGGCGAGGTTCCCTGGTGGATCCCAGGGCTCTGGCACCTCGAGTTGGCCAATGCCCTGCTGGTGGCCGAGCGGCGTTCCGTGCTGCCCCGGATGGAGAGCGACCGCTTCCTTGCCCACCTGAACAGTTTGCCCATCACGACCGATGCCCAGCCGACTCAGGAACGGAGCGCCCGGATCCTCGCCCTGGCCCGCGGTCATGGGCTTTCCAGCTACGACGCCACCTATCTGGAGCTGGCCCAGCGGCTGGGAGCTGCTCTCGCCAGCTTCGATCGCCAGCTCAACCAGGCGGCCAGCGCCATCGGTGTCGCCCTGTTTCCAGAGACTTGTCTGTAATTCGCACGACCGCCGCTGCCCACGCCGCTGCCCAATCGCTACAGCCCTGCGACACTCCAAACCATGACGCCATCACCAGCACCAACTGACTCAGCTCAGGTGCGCGGCCAGCTGGTGACAGCCCTGGAACTGGAGCTGATCGGCCCCACCCTGCGGGTGCTGCAGGCCCTCGGCGCCGATGGTGAGGGCCTGGAAACGGAAGCCCTCGATCGGCTGCCCAGCAGCTGGTACCCCACCGGTTTCCTGGTGCCCACCGAAACCGATCTATCGCTGAAGTGCGACGACACGGCCGACGACGACTTCGCCGCCGCCGATGGGGTGGACCTGCGCAAACCCAAAAAGGCCAACAGCGAGTACAAACCAGGTTCCGGTGATGACGGCGGCAACAGCGAGTCGGGCCCGACCAAGCCCCAGCTGTTCCCCTCCTCCATCGGCGTGAGCGTGCTGTTGCCACCGGGTGGCGATTTGCAGCTGATCGCTCGCTGGGGCGACTACGTACGGCTTGCCGAGGCTGCCAACGCCGACGCCGCGGCGAGCATCGCCCGTGAGGAGGGCAGTTCGCGCGAGCAGCAGATCTGGCAGCGCACTCCCCGTCAGGAAGCGCTGGCCCTCAGTCACAGCGAGATCACCGCCACCAGGGGCCTCACCGGCCGGCCCTGGCCCAACAGCAACGGCCTGAATCTGCGCTGGCATTGCCGCCCGGCCCCCCCCAGTCAGGGCTATGCCACTGGCCCCGTGGCCGTGACGCTCTTTCTCACCAACGAGCGCAAGAAATCTCAGAC
>JBEINY010000126.1:0-3874 GCA_040377855.1 Prochloraceae cyanobacterium
CAGCAGTCCCTGCTTCCAGGTTCTGCTCCCTCTGAACCTACTGCACCAGCAGGATCGCTCCCGCCTCTGCTCTCAGTCCTTCAGGTGCTCTCAAGCTCTCGCTCCTGAGCAGTCCAATAACCTAGCACACTCTTCGCTCAGCCCTCAACCAAGGCCATGCCCCACGGCATAAATCTCCCCAACATCTCCTGATCACGCGCTGCAAGCACGGGATAGTCCCGTGCTGACTGGTCTTCGCCTGCCGACACCCCACCTGGGTCGTGGGCCAGCCACTGAACCGCACATCCCAGCTCCTGAAGCACCAGCCACGCAGCCGCCAAGTCCCAAAGCTTCGGTGTCGCCTCCAACGCAGCCACCGTCTGCCCCATGCCGACGCTCACCAAATTGAGGCTCGCCACGCCCAGCAGGCGGATCTTTCCCGGAAAACGCCGGTTGGAAAGCTTCTGCAACACCCCGATGGAACGGCTGCACAACGACGCGCATCCAGCGGCATCGGCATGACCCATCGGAGGCTCGAGTCGTTTGCCGTTGCGCCAGGCACCCAGACCGCGGGCCGCCACGATCCGCTGGCGCAAGGGCGGGACATCCAAAACCGCCAGGACCGGAACGCCGTTTTCAAAACGGGCCAGGGAGATCGCCCAGTAAGGGATCCCTGCCGTGAAATTGGTCGTTCCATCGAGCGGATCGACCACCCAATAGTGGTTCGTGGCAGGAACGGTCTTGTTCCCTTCCTCGCTGAGGACATCCTCCCCTGGGAATTCCCTCGCCAGCCCCTCCACCAGGGTCTGATCACTCCAGCGATCGCAGGCCGTGATCAAGGTGCCATCAGGTTTCGTGTCGGAGGCCATATGACCGAAATCCCGGCGCTGGCGATCAGCGACCTGGTCGAGCAACAACCCCAGACCGGCCGGAAGGAGGGCATCGGGCAACGCAGCTGAGCTCATGACACCTCCAAGGCGAGAACCCTGCTGAGTGAACGGCCCGTGTCCTGCCGGAACTGCTGCAGATTGACCTGGGAGAGAAGCAGCAGGGCACCGGCTGCGACAAGAGCCTCAACACCAATCACCAAGGCGAAGGGACCGAACGGTTCGGGCAGGTGGAGCAGCTGACCGAGGCTTAAAAGACCACCGCCGACCAACTTGCCGAGCCCCCGGCTCAGGGCCTGGGCCAAACCCCAGACGCCGACGAAGGTGCCGGCGACCTCCGGCAGCGTGAGATCAAGCATCAGGCAGAGGGCACTGTTGGTGGCCAAGCCTGCCGAAAGACCAAACAGCACCATCACCACGTACAGCAAAGGGGGCTGGGCCACCAATCCGGCCAGAATCATCAGGATCAACGACCCCACAACCAGTTGGCAGCCCAGGCGAGCGGCCGGGAGCTTACCCAGCCTGGGCACGATCCACAAACCCCCAACCAGCAGACCGATGAGGGTGCCTCCACCCCAGAATCCGTTCAGAGCAGCGCTGGAGGAAATGGACAATCCGAACACCTCAGCGCCGTAGCTCTCCAGGATCGGGTCCTGCAGGAAAAGCCCCAGGGTGAACAGCACCAGAAACATGAAGAAGACAAGGACCTGACGGCTGGAGCGGATCAGGGTCCAGGCGACACCCAACCCGATCGCATCATCCCGATCCCCCTGGCTCGAGCGCCCATGGCCTGGGAACCCTGGTGGTTCCATCTGCCAGGTGGCGATCACACTCAGGCCTAGGACGACAAGCACAACCCGCAGCATGAAGGCCTGAAGCACCGGTTCAAGCAGCAGGGGATCCCGGACCCCATCCAGGCTGCGCAGACTGATCGTTGTGCCGATGGCACCGACGACAATGCCGACGGTGAGCATGAACCAGATCAACCCCACCGCGCGAGGGCGTTCTTCTTCCGTGGTTCGGTCCACCACGAGGGCGAGATAGGGGGTTGTGGCCATGGAGACCGCTAGACCGTAGGCCCCGAAGAAGAGGCAGAGGCTGGCCACGCCCAGGGCACCGCCAGCCGTGCTGGGCGGATGGAGCTGGAACCACTCCCTGAGCCGAAAGATCAGGGGCACCGAGAACAGGGCCAGGGTGCAGAACAGCACGGTGCCCAACCAGACGTAAGGGAGGCGATGACGACGGGCAATCGGCCGGGAGTCGGACATCTGACCGAACAAAGGCCTGGTGAGGGCTGCCAGTTGCTCAAAAGCCAGGGAGCCTCCAACCAGCAGACCTGGAAAGGCAAGCTCCGTGATCATGATGCGATTGAGCAGACCCGCGAAAATGACTGCCAGGCATCCCAGGCAGGCCTGAAACAGACCAAGCCGAAGGGTGGACACCAGGGTGAGCCCAGGATGGCCGGGAGCGGCAACAGTCATCCGAAGGGGCTGCAGGCTTGATTCACGCTATCAAGGCCGATCAACAATCCAGGAACAGGCTGGGCAAGAGCGGCGAAGACAAGGATCTGATGGCCAATGATCAACGGCCTCCCTGGGGGCGACCAACCGAAGCCGCGGAACAGGCCGGACTCAGGGGGGTGGGCTCCACGGGGACATTCACGGATTCAAACTCCGATGGCTTGACGGCCGGCAACGCGGGGGCCTTGCAGAGAGCGATCTGATCAAGACCGGTGCGGCGGCGGATCTGGGCGAGGGTCTTGTTGTAACTGGTGACCGCCTGGGCGTAGCGAACTTCAGCCTGGGTGAGGTCGCGCTGACTGTCGACCACCTCCCTCTGGGTGGTAACACCGGCCTGGAAGCGGAGACGGGTCAGTCGTAACGCTTCGCGGGAGGTGACCACTTCCCGGGAGGTGGTGCTGATGTTGCGATCGTTCTTCAACAGCGTGTAGAAGCTTTCCTCCACTTCCTGGCGAATCGCATCGCGGCGGCTGGCAAAGCGGTAACGATTTTCCTCTGCCAGCAATTTCTGCTGACGGGCCTGGGCACTGGCCGCACCCCCATCAAACAGGCGCCAGGAAAGGTTCATGCCGATGGCGTTGTCGACATTCCAGCCGTTGTTACCAGGCTGATCGAGCACCAGCTGGGCACTGCCCGAATAGCGGCCGGCGGAAAGGGTGTTGACGATGTTCAGGAACGGCTGAACGGCACCGAGGGCAGCATTGGCCTGGCTGTTGGCAATCGAGATGTCCAGGATGGCCTGATCGAGTTCCTCCCGGAAGGCATAGGACGCAACAATGCTGTCCTGGAGGCTCGGAATCCAGGAGCCCACCACCCTGGCCGGCTCCTTGGCAGTGGGTGTGACGATCTGGGGCAGATCGAGCAGGGCCGCCAGGGTGCGTCGGGCCACGGCCTGCTGGGCCAGGCCCTCCGTGAGCAACTGCTGGTCGCGGGCCAGCTGGGTTTCGGCCTGCAGCACCTCCAGTTTCGTGGCGACCCCGGCCTGGTAACGGGCCCGGGCATCCTTGAGGCTGACGATGGATGCCCTCACCGACTCCTGACCGATGCGAACGCTTTCATCGGCGAACTGGAGATCGAAATAGGCCTGATCGGCCTGGAGACGCAGATCCCTCAGGGCAATCAGATACTGATTCTTTGCCTTCTCAAAGGCATCCCGGGCCGCAGCGATCTGGGGAACCCGCTGCGGATTGATCAGGGACCACTGGGCGGTGAGGGCGGTAGCCAGGGCCCAACGGTTGGTGGTGGTGCTGAGCGGAAAGGAGGTTTCGGTGTATTGCTGACCCGAGGTGTACGTGGGGAGGCTGGTGGCCGTCAAGGAAAGGGTGGGATACCAAAGGGCGATCTGGGACCGCAGACTGGCCTGGGCCTCATCGACCTGGAGGGCGACGGCCTTGAGGTTCGGATTGTTGACCTGGGCCAGGTTCTCGACCTCAGCCAGGCTGAGGGGACGCAGCTCCTGGATCCGCACCTGCTCAGGCCGGGTGGGCA
>JBEINY010000025.1:0-27496 GCA_040377855.1 Prochloraceae cyanobacterium
CTGGGGGGCCTGCTGTTCGGCCTGCTCGGCATGAACCGCAGTCTCTGGCTGTTCGGCATCGCCGGCGCCGGCGGCAATCTCGCCTACTGGCTCGTGGCCCGGGGGGAGCCCTCCCTGCCGGGCGTGATCACGGCAGTGCTACTCGAGAACGCCTCCAGTGGCCTGGTAGGCACGGCCTTTGTCGCTCTGCTGATGAGCCTCTGCAACCCGAGGTTCTCGGCCACCCAGTACGCCGCGTTCTCGGGCGTCTATGCGATCAGCAGCAGAATTCTGGCGGCCCCGTCCGGATTCCTGGTGAAACTGATGGGCTGGGAACACTTTTTCCTGTTCACAGCGGTGACTGCTGTTCCCGCCTTTCTACTGATGCAGGTGCTCACCCCCTGGAACGAAACGGGGGCACGGGGTGCCTTCGATCCGGAGCGGGATCGGACCTGAAGATGGTGAACGGGAGAGCGAATCAGGGCTGGAGGGCCTGAACCTCGGACTGGACCTCGGCCTGGCGGCGCCGCAATTGTCCGCAGGCCGCATCCTGATCGAGACCACGGCTGGTGCGCACGCTCACGGCCACCTGGCGATGCTCCAGGGCAGAGCGGAACTCCTCCACGGCCTGGGGGGTGGGCCGGCGGAACTCTTCCTCCTCGATCGGGTTGTAAGGGATGAGATTGACGTGGCTCTGGAAGCCCCGCAACAACCGGGCCAGGGCCTCGGCATGGCGCGGTTGATCGTTGAGGCCTCCCAGGAGGATGTATTCGAAGCTGACACGACGACCGGTGATCGCCACGTAACGGCGGCAATCGTCGAGGAGGTCCTCGAGCGGATAGAAACGGGCGGTGGGGATCAGCTCCTCCCGCAGGCGTTGATCGGGGGCGTGGAGGCTGACGGCCAGGGTGAACTGGGCGCGGCCGAGGCGCTGCAGGGAACGTTCCGCCAGGGTGGGCAGGGTGCGCGGCACCCCCACGGTGCTGACGGTGATCTGACGCTGGGCCATGCCGAGATCGGTGCACAAGCAGTCGATGGCCTCAAGCACGGCCTCCACGTTGAGCAGGGGCTCCCCCATGCCCATGAACACCACATGGCTGGGGCGCTGGTCCATCACCTCCCGTACCGTCAGCACCTGATCAACGATTTCATGGGTGGCGAGGGAACGCTGCAGGCCACCCTTCCCAGTGGCGCAGAAGCGACAGGCCATCGAACAGCCCACCTGGGAGCTCACACACACCGTGAGCCGGTCGCGGCTGGGAATGCCCACCGTCTCGAGGCTGAGTCCGTCCGCCGTGGCCAGGAGAAGTTTGGTGGTGCCATCCCGGGCTACCCGGCGCTCGAGCTCCCGGGAGCGGCCGATCCAGTCGGCCGCGCCGGCGGGAGGGGCCGCAACCAACTGGGCCCGGAAGGCCTTGGGGAGCACGCTCACCTCGTTGATTGAACGGGCGCCTTTGGCGTAGATCCAGTCGTGGAGCTGACGGCCGCGGAAGCGGGCCTGCCCCTGGCCTTGGGCCCACTCCTCAAGGGCAGCAAGGCCCATCCCAAGCAGTGGAACGGCCCCAGGGGATGACGCAGGGAAGCCTGCCGCGGTCGTGACCACCTTCAGGGCCAGACCAGCAAGCCATGGCCGAGATAAGCCTCAACGGCCAGCAGGGCGAAGAAGCCAAGCATGGCCATCCGACCGTTCAGGGTTTCGGTGTGGGCATGGAAGCCGTAACGCGGTAGGCGCCGAACCGGGACCTCCCGCAGGGGTGGCAGCTGAAACGATGCCCGAACCAAAGGCTCCCCGGTTTGGTCGGGGAGATCGGCCGGAGCAGCCATGGCGGCATCAGTCATCGGACAAGAGACCCTCTTCCTGCAGACCTTCTAGCGCGGCGGGATCGGCAATCAGCTCCTCCTCCAGTCCCTCATCCAATACCGGCCGGGTGAAGGCAGCAAAGCCGCTGGAGCTGGCCTCGATGCCATGGCGGCTGCGGGTGGCCTCCAGATCCTCATCGGAGGGATCGTCGAGCACGGCCGTGGCACTGGCCACGGGGGGAGCCGGCATTTCCACGGTGTAATCCGGACGCAGATCCTTCATCCGGCGATAGCCGGAATGTTCATCATCGAGGATGTCGGGATGGGGTCCGGCTTCGGCGCGGAGCTCTTCCTCGAAGCCACTGAAGCCGGTGCCTGCAGGAATGAGGCGACCGATGATCACGTTCTCCTTGAGACCGCGCAGCCAATCGCTCTTCCCTTCAATCGCCGCCTCGGTGAGCACCCGGGTGGTCTCCTGGAAGGAGGCCGCGGAGATGAAGCTGTCGGTGTTGAGTGAGGCCTTGGTGATCCCCAGCAGCACCGGCGTGAATTCCGCCGGTGCACCACCAGTGATCCCCATCGCCTGATTCACAAGCTCCACCTGACGGAGTTCGATCAGTTCGCCCGGCAGCAGGGTGGTGTCGCCCGCATCTTCGATGCGCACCTTGCTGGTCATCTGGCGGACAATCACCTCGATGTGCTTGTCGTCAATCGTGACGCCCTGGGACTTGTAGACGTTCTGCACTTCCTGCACCAGGCGGAACTGCAGTTTCGAGATCGATTCCTGGGCCGCTTCGAGGGTGGATTTACGACCGCGGAGATCTTCGAAGAAGCACTCCAGAAGTTCGTGCGGGTTGATCGGTCCGTCGGTGAGAAGATCACCGGCCGCCACCTGCTGGCTATCGCTGACCATGACGTTGCGACCCAGCAGGATCGGATACTCGGTCACGACATCGTCGTGCTCGATCACCGAAACGGTGACGGAGTCATCGTCCTCACCCTGCTTGATCTCAACGGTGCCGCTCTTGCGGCAGAGCACCGCCGAATCCCGGGGACGTCGGGCTTCAAGAAGCTCCTCAATCCGTGGCAGACCCTGGACGATGTCGCCGGTTTTCTGGCGCTCAAACACCAGCAGGGCCAGACCATCCCCCCGCTGAACCAGCTCTCCATCGCGCACGTGGAGGACGGAATCGGGCGAAACCATGTAGGGCCGGCCAAGACGGATCGTGAGCTGATGGCCCTCGATCGCCTCCACCTGACCGCAGCAGGGTGCGCTGACCCCATCCGCCAGGGGCTCGCCATCGACAAGACGCTGGCCGACCTGGCAGAGCGGGGGTGTCGCACCGAGATCGATGGTGCGGGTATCGCCAGAACGCTCCACAATCAGACGGCGGATCGGCTCATCGGACGCCATGTCCGGAAACTGCACCTGGCCATCCTCCTTGCAGAGAATCTGGGTGGTGGCGACCACATCTCCACTCTTGACCGAGGCACCGTCCTCAACCTGCAGTTCGGTGTGGGTGGAGCCGTGGCTGGCATCGGAGAGGGTGTCGCGCCGCACCAGCAGGGTCTCGAGAATGACCAACTGCAGACGATCAATCGTCTTGGCGCGCTTGTCGGGAATCACCTCGACGTCCACGGTCATCTGGGGTGTGGTGTCGATCGTTTCCAGGATCAGCTGGGTGCGCAGCAATTCGACACCCTCCACCGACTTGATCAGCTCCCCGTCCTTATAAGTAAGACGCTGGGTGGCCTTCAGGGCCAGGGACGGACCGCCGCTCTGCTTGACCGTGCCAAGTTCGGGAAGGTGGGCCTCATCGGGGATGCCATATTCCTCGACCGGGCGCAGCAACAGGGCACCACCTTGGGTGGTATCCACGCTCTCCACGAACACCATGGCTTCCGATGTGATCCCAGGGGCAATCTCTTCACCCGGCATCATCAACTTGCCATCACCGGCATAGCGCGCATGCACCTTGCTGTCGGCGATCAGATGCATCTGACCGGAACGGACGATGATCTCGCGCAGGATGTCGTTCTTCTGGGTGACCGTGACGATGCCAGCCGTCTGGCTAAAGATGTCCTTCACCACTTCGGTACCGGCCTCGATCCACTGACCGTCCTCGATCATCAACAGGGAAATGTCCTTGTTGATCTCGTGGGTTTCCTGGGGGATCCAGAGCAGGGTGCCGCCCTTCGACACCTCATAGCCGTTCTTGGCGGAACGGGCCTTCTTGATGGCCAGGCCCGGGGCATATTTGACCAGGCCGCCGGTCTGGGTGCGGAAGCGATCATCGGCAAGCTCGGCGATCACCTCGCCACTGCCGATTTTGCTGCCCGGGGTTGTCTTGCAGACGTAACGGCTGTTGTCCTTGGAATCCAGATACCAGTTTTCACCGGAATGGGTGGATTCGTTGACCAGCTTGCAATCCTTGAGGGTGAGGCTGGCGGTAACGATCTGCACCTCACGGGAATCCCCGGTGGACTCTCTCAGACGGACGGCGCCGCCGTACTCGCTGACCAGGCGGCTCTCGGCCAACACTTCACCAGTGGTGACGGGTTTGTTGCGCTGGACAACCGGCTGGGCGTTGGGCGGGAGATTGTAGACATCACCGCTGAACACCCAGAGGCGACCAAGCCGCTGCGCCTTGTGGGTGATGTTGCCCTGACGGTCAGTGACTTCCCTGGGCTGGATGACATCCTCGTAGCGAACCTGACCCGCGAGGTCGCAGATCACATCCTTTGTGGCCTTCTCAACGCTCTTCTTGACGGTGGCACCCGAAGAGATCTGGGCAAGGATCGTGTCGGCAGGGGTGTCAGAGCCGTCGGCGACAAACAAAAGGGAGCCGGAGGTGATCTCAAGCTTCTGGGCCTTGCCCTTGCCACTGGGCTTGACCGTGAGCGTGAAATCGGTCTCGGCGATCTGAGCCTCGACACCATGGGGGGTGCGGAAGGGACGGACCCGGGCCCGGGCATCAAATTCGATCGTGCCCTCGACCAGGGAGCGAACCACGCCGGTTTCAGCCGTAGACACACCACCGGTGTGGAAGGTGCGCATCGTCAGCTGGGTACCGGGTTCACCAATCGATTGGGCAGCCACGATGCCGACGGCTTCACCGAGGTCCACCAGTTCGTTGTGGGCCAGGGCCCAGCCGTAGCACTTGCGGCAGACAGAACGGGCAGCCTCGCAGGTGAGGGGCGACCGCACCACCACGGTGCGGATGCCTGCGGCCTCGATCCGGCGGGAGAGGGGAGGGTCGATCTCTCCGTCGCGTTGCACGAGGATCTCGCCATCGGCGTCGACCACCGGCTCGGCAGCAAGGCGACCGACGAGCTTGGCGGCGTACTTACCCTTGTCGTCGGAATCGATCGGGATGCCGCGGGTCGTGCCGCAATCGTCCTCGCGAACGATCACATCCTGGGCCACATCCACCAGGCGGCGGGTGAGGTAGCCGGAATCGGCGGTACGCAGGGCAGTGTCAACCAGGCCCTTGCGGGCGCCGTAGGAGGAGATCACATACTCGGTGACCGTGAGACCCTCACGGAAATTGGTGCGGATCGGAAGGTCGATGATCTCCCCCTGGGGGTTGGCCATCAGGCCACGCATACCCACCAGCTGACGCACCTGGGACATGTTGCCCCGGGCGCCGGAGTTGGCCATCATCCACACCGAGTTGAGTGGATCGTTGTCGTTGAAGTTCTTCTTGACTTCCTCGACCAGCCGCTCGTTGGTTTCGGTCCAGGTGTCGATCACCTTGGTGTGACGTTCAACCTCGGTGATCTCACCGAGGCGGTAACGCTCTTCGGTATCGGTGATCTGCTGCTCGGCTTCCTCAAGCAGACGGGCCTTTTCACCTGGGATGCGCAGGTCATCGACGGAGATCGACACCGCCGCCTGGGTGGCATAGCGGAAACCGAGATCCTTGAGGTCGTCGGCCATCGAGGCCGTCGCCGCAGTGCCGTGGTTCTTGTACGACCAGGCGACCAGATTGCGCAGGGCCTTCTTGTCGATGACGTGGTTTCGGAACGGAGGTGGCTCCTTGCTGAGGGGAGCTGACTTTCCGAGAAGTGCGGCGGCAGCCTGCTCGGCAGCAGCTAGCTCAGCGGCGGCCTTGGCAGCCTTCTTGCTGGTTTTCTTGGCGGGAGTTGCAGTCATGGGTGGCGCGCGATGAAGGAGCTCAGAGGAAGGGAGAAGGAGTTCTGCCGGGATCTCAGGTGGCGGCCACCGCCGTGATGATCGTGTTGTTCATCACCACACGACCGACCGTGGTGAGCAGATAGCGACTGATCAGGGCACCGTCCTCATCGAAACGGTCGCGGCGGTATTTCCATTGGTCGACCCTGGTGCCATCGCTGAGGGTCTCGCTGGAGACGGGCTCGAGCTCCTCGTCCTGGGGGCTGTCCACGGCGCCATGGAAGCGGACCCAGACCCAGTCGTGGAGAGCAAGGTGTTGATCGCCATAGGCACTGAGCACGTCACTGAGGCTGGCGAAGCTACGGCTGCGATCACCGAAGGCCGGCTTGGTCCAGCCGGGCTTTTCGGCAGTGAGGTAGTAGGCCCCCAGCACCATGTCCTGGGAGGGAGTGATGATCGGATCACCGGTGGCGGGCGACAAAATGTTGTTGCTCGCCAACATCAGCATCCTGGCCTCGGTCTGGGCCTCGATCGCCAGCGGAACGTGCACGGCCATCTGGTCACCGTCGAAGTCGGCGTTGAAGGCCGGGCAGACCAGGGGGTGCAACTGAATCGCACGACCATCGACAAGCTTGGGCTCGAAGGCCTGAATGCCAAGACGGTGCAGGGTCGGGGCCCGGTTCAGCAGGATCGGATGACCTTCAATCACCTCCTGGAGCACCTGCATCACCTCATCATCGGCGCGCTGAATCAGCTTCTTGGCGGCCTTGATGTTATTAACGATGTTCTGGCGGATCAGGCGATGGATGACGAAGGGCTGGAAGAGCTCGATCGCCATCTCCTTCGGAAGACCGCACTGATGCATCTTCAGTTTCGGGCCAACCACAATCACGGAACGACCGGAGTAGTCGACCCGCTTACCCAACAGGTTCTGACGGAAGCGACCCTGCTTACCCTCGATGATGTCGCTGAGGGATTTCAGAGGGCGATTGTTGGCGCCAACCACGGTTCGGCCGCGACGGCCGTTGTCAATCAGGGCATCAACAGCTTCCTGAAGCATCCGCTTTTCGTTGCGGACGATGATTTCAGGCGCGAGGATCTCCTGCAACCGCGCCAGGCGGTTGTTGCGGTTGATCACCCGACGATAGAGATCATTGAGATCACTGGTCGCGAAGCGACCACCATCAAGCTGCACCATCGGGCGCAGGTCGGGGGGGATGACTGGAATCACATCCAGAACCATCCACTCTGGCCGGGCATCCGTCGCGATGAAATTGTCGATCACCCGGAGCCGCTTAATCAGCTTGGCCCGCTTCTGACCCTTGCTGGCAGCAATCTCTTCCCGAAGTTGTTCCGCGATTTCAGTGAGATTGAGATCTTCCAGCAGTTGCTTCAGAGCTTCGGCACCAATTCCCACCTGGGGCTCATTCTCAATCTCAGAATCTTCTGCGTAGATCTGATCTTCAATCTCCAGCCACTCATCCTCGGTCAGGAGCTGCTTGTAGGTGAGATCCTTGTGATCACCCGGCTCGAGAACAACATAGCAATTGAAGTAAACGATCTGTTCCACATCCCGCAGGGGCATGTCGAGCAGAATCGCCACATAGCTGGGGATCCCCTTCAAATACCAGACATGGGAGACAGGGGCAGCCAACTTGATGAAGCCCATGCGGTGGCGCCGCACCCGGCTTTCCGTAACCTCCACACCGCAACGCTCACAGACGATGCCGCGGTGCCGCACCCGCTTGTACTTCCCGCAGTGGCACTCCCAGTCCTTAGAAGGTCCGAAGATCTTCTCGCAGAAGAGCCCGTCCATTTCGGGCTTGAGGGTGCGGTAGTTGATGGTCTCAGGCTTGGTGACCTCACCGACCACCTGGCCGTTCGGCAGGGTTCGTTGACCCCACTGCATGATCCGCTCGGGGGAAGCGAGCGTGATCTTGACGTAATCGAAGTGGTTCTCGTTGCGGAGATTGCTGTTGGTCATGGCCGGGATTGACGCGGAATACGGAAGGAGCGGAACAGATCAGACTGGGCGATCCATTCAGTCGTCGTCGTAATCCGCGACGCCGAGGGATTCGTAGGTGGGACGGCTGGGGGTGCTGCGACGGGGGTTGATGTCCTGCATCAGGTCAACCTCCATCGGCTTCTTGGTGACGGGATCTTCCTCGGCGCGATAGACACCGATGTCGAGACCGAGGGACTGGAGCTCGCGCATCAGCACCTTGAAGGATTCCGGCGTACCGGGACGGGGAATCGGTTTGCCCTTGACGATGGCGTTGAGGGCCTCGTTCCGGCCCTGCATGTCATCGGACTTGACGGTGAGCAGCTCCTGCAGGGTGTAGGCGGCGCCGTAGGCCTCGAGGGCCCAGACCTCCATCTCACCGAGCCGCTGACCACCCTGCTGGGCCTTGCCGCCCAGCGGCTGCTGGGTGACCAGGGAGTAGGGACCGGTGGAGCGGGCATGGATTTTGTCATCCACCAGGTGGACCAGCTTCAGGATGTGGGCATAGCCAACAGTGACGGGCTGATCGAACGGTTCGCCGGTGCGACCGTCGGTGAGCTGAATCTTGCCAGGATTGTCGGGGTTGTAGACCCAGGGTTTCCCAGATTCCTCCGCCGCCGCGGTCAAGAAGGCCTGCACGGTTTCATAGGACTTCTCATCACCGTGCATCTCATCGAAAGGCACGATTTTGAAGCGGCTGTCGAGGTTGTCGGCAGCCCATCCCATCAGGCATTCGAACACCTGCCCCACATTCATCCGGCTCGGAACACCAAGGGGATTGAGGACGATGTCAATTGGCGTGCCATCCGGCAAATAGGGCATGTCCTCCAAGGGAAGGATGCGGCTGATGATGCCCTTATTGCCGTGACGTCCAGCCATCTTGTCGCCGACCTGAATCTTGCGGCGCTGGGCCACATAGACCCGAACCACCATGTTGGCGCCAGGGGGCAGCTCATCACCCTGTTCGCGGGTGTAGATGCGCACATCCACAACCCGGCCCCGTTCGGTGCTGGGCACTCGCAGGGAGTTGTCGCGCACGTCCCGGGCCTTCTCGCCAAAGATGGCTCGCAGCAGCTTTTCTTCAGGGGGCTGATCGGATTCCCCCTTCGGTGTCACCTTGCCGACGAGGATGTCTCCGGATTCGACGTAGGCACCGATGCGAATGATCCCCATCTCGTCGAGGTTGCCGAGGCTTTCCTCAGCAACATTCGGAATCTCGCGTGTGATCTCCTCAGGCCCTAGCTTGGTCTGACGGGCTTCAATCTCATACTTCTCGATGTGCACCGAGGTATAGAGATCGTCTCGGACCAGACGCTCACTGACGAGAATCGCATCCTCGTAGTTGTAACCTTCCCAGGGCATATAGGCGATCAGAACATTCTGACCCAGGGCGATCTCGCCCCCTTCACAGGCAGAGCCATCCGCCAGCACCTGACCGGCAATCACCGGATCACCCTGCTGGACGATCGGACGCTGATTCAGGCAGGTGTCCTGGTTGGAGCGCTGATACTTCTGGAGGTGATGGACATGGTCGACGCCCTGGTCGTCCCGGACGACGATGGCCGTGGCATCCACGAAGGTGACCACACCGTTGACGGTGGTGATCGGAACCATGCCGGAGTCGCGGGCGACCTGGGTTTCCAGGCCGGTGCCGACGAGGGGGCGATGGGGGCGCAGCAGGGGCACGGCCTGACGCTGCATGTTCGAACCCATCAGGGCCCGGTTGGCATCGTCGTGCTCGAGGAAGGGGATCAGGGACGTGGCCACCGAGATCACCTGCACCGGAGACAGCTGGACGTAGTCCACCTGCTCGGGGGGAACCTTCTCGAAATCCTGGCGGTAACGCACCGGCACCAGCTCGGTGGTGATCCGGCCCTGGGCGTCGGTGGGCACGTCGCCCGGGGCGACGCGGCACTCATCCTCGCGGTCGGCGGAGAGATAAATCGGATCACCATCCTTGAACACGGTGCCGTTCTCAACCCGCCAGAAGGGGGTTTCGATGAACCCGTATTCATTGACCCGCGCGTGGGTGGCCAGGGAGCCGATCAGACCGGCATTGGGACCTTCCGGTGTCTCGATCGGGCAGATCCGGCCGTAGTGGGAAGGGTGGATGTCCCGAACGGCGAAGCCGGCCCGCTCCCGGGTGAGGCCCCCTGGGCCGAGGGCACTGATCCGGCGCTTGTGGGTGAGCTCCGCCAGGGGATTGGTCTGGTCCATGAACTGGCTCAGCTGGCTGGAGCCAAAGAACTCCTTGATCGCTGCCACAAGGGGCTTGGGATTAACCAGCTGGGCGGGGGTCAAGGATTCGGTCTCGCCGACCGTCATCCGTTCCTTGATGATCCGCTCGAGGCGATTCAGACCGACACGGACCTGGTTCTGGAGCAGCTCACCCACCGAACGCACCCGGCGATTTCCAAGGTGATCGATGTCGTCGAGGGACGCACCACCCACATCCAGTTCGAGATTGATGAGGTAATCAATCGTGGAGAGCACATCCTCGGGAGTGAGGGTGCGCACGGCATCCGGGATGGTGAGACGGAGCTTCTTGTTGATCTTGTAGCGACCGACCCGACCGAGGTCGTAGCGCTTCGGATCAAAGAAACGGCTGTGAAGCAGTTGCTGTCCGCCACTCACGGACGGGGGTTCGCCCGGACGAAGCTTCTTGTAGAGCTCCAGGAGAGCCTGATCTTCGGAGGAGATGCCTTCGTCGTTGGCCGCCTCAATCGACTTTTGATAATATTCAGGATGGCGCAGCTTGTCGAGAACGTCATTGTCCGACAGGCCGATTGCCCGCATCAGAACGTGGGCATTGATCTTCCTGGTCTTGTCAACACGGACGTGCAGAAGATCGTTCTTATCCGTTTCAAACTTCAGCCAGGCGCCACGGTTGGGGATCAGGCTGGCATTAAAAGTCTTACGGCCATTCTTATCCTGCTCATCCTTGAAATAAACACCGGGGCTGCGAACGATCTGGTTGACGATCACACGCTCTGCACCATTAATGATGAAGGTGCCGCGTTCGGTCATCAAGGGCAGCTCGCCGATGAACACCTCCTGCTCCTTGATTTCACCGGTCTCCTTGTTGATCAGGCGACAGGTGACATACATCTGCGAACCAAACGTGGCATCACGACGCTTGGCTTCTTCGACGTCATGACGAGGACGCTTCAGGCGGTATTCACTGCCGATGAAATGAAGCTCAAGCTTGCCGGTGTAATCGGTGATCGGCGAGAAGCTTTCCAGCTCCTCGATCAGGCCCTTCTCCAGAAACCATTTGAAACTCGCCCTCTGCACCTCCACGAGATCGGGGAGATAAGTGACGGTCTTGGCGACCTGGATCGCGCTGCTCATGCGGTGGACCTGCAGGAACTGTTAAAAACGGACTGGACAGCGACTCTGTCGAACATCCGACCCTCGGGGAAAGGGCGGAGGCGGAGAACGGGGGCGGCATCACCGGCCCCGTTCCCAATCAAACCCTTGGCATTCGACACAACAGCCGCCCCCCAAAGGGAGGCGGCGACAGGGCCGGGCGCTCAGGGGGCGGGTTTCAGAGCAGAAGGCGTCGACAAAGAAGCGCTTGCGCTGCCAGGCCAATGAATCATCATACAGTGTGAAGTCCCGGCCCAAACAGTCGAACGGCATTCGAGGTGGTGATATCCGCCACCTCCTGCAGGGTCAGGCCCCGCAGCTCGGCCACCCGACCCGCCACCGCCGCCACAAAAGCCGGTTCGTTGCGCTTGCCCCGACGGGGCACGGGCGCCAGGAACGGGCAGTCGGTTTCCACCAGCATCCGCTCCTGGGGCACGAGCCGGGCGCAATCGTGGGTTGCCTCTGCCTTCGGGAAGGTGACGGTGCCACTGAAGCTGATGTAAAAGCCAAGCTCCAGAAAGCCTTCCATTTCATCCGGGGTTCCTCCCCAGCAATGCATCACCCCCCTGGGACAGCGCCCCTGGCCGCGCCGGGACCGCAATTCCTGGAGCATCGGCTCGGCCGCATCCCGGCAGTGAATGATCACCGGCAGATCCAGCTCCACGGCCAGATCGAGCTGGGGGCCGAGCACCTCCAGCTGCCGCTCAAGATTGGTCTCGCGAAAAAGATCAAGGCCCAGTTCCCCGATCGCGATCACGCGCCCATCGGCGAGGGCGGCCTGGCGCAGCACCGCCTGGGTATCCCCGTGCCAGTGCTGCGTATCGAGCGGATGGACGCCGACGGCATAACGCAGCTCCGGCAGCCGATCGGCAAGGGCTCGGATGGCGGGGATTTCGGCGGGCTCGACGCAGGCATGGAGCAGGGCCCGAACGCCGGCCTGCCGCCAGCGTTCAGCCACGGCCTCGAGGTCGTCGTCGAAATTGCGGAAGACCAGATGGCAGTGGCTGTCAATCAGGCGCAGGTCCTGGCATCCATCTCCCGGGGGATCAACGGCGATCGCCGGCTGAATGGGAGGCAAAGTCCGGCTTTCGAGATCGGCAGGGGGCATGGGGATCGGCCGGGAGGCTGGACGCTTCGACTCGCCCCATTCCAGCAGCCCGGGACGGGCCCTGGGTGAGGGCGACCGCCCATGCCAGGCCCGCTGGCCTGGGTGTGCCGGCGGGGCAGGGAGGCAACCCAAGCTTCCCCCAAGGGTCACCGGCGCAAACAACAAAGCCGAGCGACAGCTCGGCGAAACAGTCCTGGAAAGCGCCCGGATCCCAGGCGTCTCAAAGGAAATGCTGATGCGGTCACCTCAGGGGTGAGCCTGGTCGCGGGGAGCATCGTGGCCAGACGCGATGCCGGACCATCGGATCCTCGGAAACCCTGCGTGCTGGCCAGTTGCGGACCCGGCGCCAGCCATCGAATCAGGCCTGGGTGGCCGCGGGCTCGATCGCGTTGCGAACGGCGGCGCTCAGACGAGACTTCTGATGGGCACCGGTGTTGCGATGCAGGACGCCCCGCTTGACAGCCTTGTCGATCTTGCTGAAGGCAGCACTGACGGTGGTTTGAACGGCAACCTTGGCCTCATCGCCGGGCTTCTGGCTGTAAGCCGTGCAGGCGGTGAAGCAGCGCTTGATCAGGGTTCGCACCGCCGACTTGTAGGAACGGTTCTGGAGGCGGTTGCGCTCGGCGATTTCGATGCGCTTCTTCGAAGACTTGTTATTGGCCACAGGCGGTCTCGGCGCGGAATCGGCAGTTGAACATCTTACCTCCTGCCTGGTCCGCTGCTGAATGCGGGGCTCTAGCTTGAGCCATCCGCCGTTGCGTCGGTTCCGTGACCGCCTGCCCGCCCCAGACGCCACCCCTCACCACCCTGCTCGACATCAGCGCGGCCGGAGAGCGCCTGGAGGCGATTGCCCAGCGCACCGGCGGGGATCGTCTCAGCGCCGAGGCCGCCAAGGTGACCGCCATCCTCGAGCGGGTGCAACGGGAGGGGGATCGGGCTCTGATGGCCCTCACAGAAGAGTTTGACGGGGTCCGACCCGACCCCCTGGCGATTCCAGCGGAGCGGCTGGCCCAGGCCTGGGACGAATGCCCGCGGCCCCTGCAGCAAGCCCTCCAACTGGCCCATGACCGGATCGAAGCCTTCCATCGCCGGCAGCAACCGCTCGACCTGGCCGTGGAAGGCCCCCACGGCGAACGGCTCGGTCGCCGCTGGCGCCCGGTGGAACGGGCCGGCCTCTACGTCCCCGGTGGGCGGGCCTCCTACCCCAGCACCGTGCTGATGAACGCGGTGCCGGCCAGGGTGGCCGGGGTGGAGCGCCTGGTGATGGTGACGCCCCCGGGACCGGGCGGCGAACCCAATGGCACCGTCCTGGCGGCCGCCCATCTGGCGGGAGTGCGTGAGGTCTACCGGGTGGGGGGCGCCCAGGCCATTGCCGCCCTTGCCTACGGCACCGACACCATCCCCCGGGTGGATGTGATCTCAGGCCCCGGCAATCTTTACGTCACACTGGCCAAAAAAGCTGTCTACGGGAGGGTTTCGATCGATTCCCTGGCCGGCCCCAGCGAAGTGCTGGTGATCGCCGACCACACCGCCCGGGCCGACCAGGTGGCGGCCGACCTCCTGGCCCAGGCCGAGCACGATCCCCTGGCCGCCGCGATTCTGCTCACCACCAGCCCCGAGCTGGCCGCTGCCGTGCCGGGGGCCCTGGAGGCCCAGCTCGCGAGCCATCCCCGGGCCGAGATCACCCGCGCCGCCCTCCGGGACTGGGGGTTGATCGTGGTCTGTCCCTCCCTCGCCGTGGCGGCGGAACTCAGTGATCGGTTCGCACCGGAGCACCTGGAGCTGCTGGTGGAGGATCCCGAGAGCCTGGCTGATCGGATTCAGCATGCCGGTGCCATCTTCCTGGGGGCCTGGAGTCCCGAGGCCGTGGGTGACTACCTGGCGGGCCCCAACCACACCCTGCCGACCTCGGGCACCGCCCGGTTCTCAGGCGCCCTCAGCGTGGAGACGTTTCTGCGGCACACCAGCCTGATCAACTTCAACCGCGAGGCCCTGGAGGCCACCAGCGCAGCGGTGATCACCCTCGCCGAGAGCGAGGGGCTTCACAGCCACGCCGAATCGGTCCGCCGCCGGTTGTCCTGACAAGCCGGCGGCCGTGGATGGTGGCGCAGCTTCAGCGCTTCACGAGATCACGGACCCCAGGTACACCGTCAACGATCTCACCAACGAGCACCTGGTCGGTGATGTTGACGAACAGGCCGTTCTCCAGCACTCCGGGAAGATTGTTGATCTCCTTCTCCAGGCTGGCAGGATCGGCGATCCCGCCCGAGAAGGAGACATCCAGCACCAGATTGCCCTGATCGGTGACCACGGGACCGGCCTTGCGGACGGCCATGCGGAGCTCAGCCGCACCGCCGAGCTCCGCCAGTTGGCCCTGAACCTGACGCCAGGCTCCAGGCAGCACCTCCACAGGCAGTTTGAAGCCCAGGTTGAGGCGCTCCACCAACTTGGTGCTGTCGACCACCACCACAAAACGCTGGGCACGGCGGGCCACCAGCTTCTCCTGCACGTGGCAGGCACCGCCGCCCTTGATCAGCTGAAAGGAGGGATCCACCTCATCGGCCCCGTCGATGGCGAGGTCGATGCGGTCGATGGCATTGAGGCTCCTCAGGGGAATGCCGAGCTCGGCCGCCAGCACCTCCCCCTGAAACGAGGTGGTCACCCCAACGATGTCGCGCAGTTCCCCCTGCTGAAGCTTTGCTCCGAGGGCCTGGATCATCAGGGCCGCCGTTGACCCGGAACCAAGCCCGAGCACCATGCCATCGCGGATCTGCTCCACGGCAGCCTGGGCAACGGCCTGCTTCATCTGATCCTGCAGCTCTGACATGGCACCCGAATCAAGCGCCGCGACGGTAGCAAGGACCCCAGTGACGAATCCTCAGGAGCCGACGGGAAGGGCCGCCGGCCGGATTGAGACCAGCAGTTCCCGATCGCCCCGCACCACCTTCAACCCCATGGCCTCGCCCACGGAGGCCCGTTCCACCAGGGCGAGCAGGGTGGCCGGATCGGGGATCGGCTGATCGGCTGCCGCCACCACCAGGTCGCCGCGACGCAGGCCCGCCGCAGCTGCCGGACTGTCCGGCAGCACCCGCTGCACCAGGGCACCATCCCTCTCCGGCAACTGCAGCAGGGCGCCGGGGTCCCGGTTGTTGTCGCGGGCCAGCCTGGCCGTGAGCGGCACGAGCTGCACCCCCAGGTAGGGATGGACCACATGGCCGCCGGCGACGAGCTGATCGGCGACGCGGCGCGCGAGGTTGATCGGAATCGCAAACCCGAGGCCCGCCCCTGGTCCGGAGCGCACGAGGGTGTTGATGCCGATCACCTCCCCGGCCGCATTGACCAGGGGCCCACCGGAGTTGCCGGGGTTGATGGCGGCATCGGTCTGAATCAGATCAAGCCGCTTGTCGGAGAACCCGAGGCTGTTGATGTTGCGGTGAAGACTGCTGACGATTCCGAGGGTGACGGTCCGTTCCAGGCCGTAGGGACTGCCCAGGGCGATGGCCCAGTCGCCCACCTCAAGGGCTTCGGAATCCCCGAGGGGAGCCGCGGTGAGGGTGTTCTGGGGTGGGATCTGCACCAGGGCGAGATCCGTAACCGGATCGGCCCCCTGGACGGTACCGTCCACCTGCCGGCCGTCCGCCAGGGTCACGGCCACCGAGTCGACGTGATCAACGACGTGGGCATTCGTGAGCACCAGGCCCGTGGCATCGATCAGGACCCCGGACCCCTGGCCCCGCTCTCGCATGGTGCCGGGGGCGTCGCCGAACAGATCCCGGAGCATCGGATCGAGCATCGCCGGATCAAAGGCAGGTCCGGTGACATGGCGCTCGGTGTCGATGCGGACCACCGCCGGACTGACCTCCCGGACCGCCTCGGCCACAAAACTGTGGGGTCCGGGAGGGATCTCAGCCCAGGCAGCCCGCACGGGCAGCAGCACGAGGGCCAGGAGCAGAGCGGCAAGGGGCAGCAGTCGCCGCAGCCTGCCCCGCCAAACCTGAGAACGGGGCGGGCACCCTTGCTGAGGCACCGGCAGCGACTGGCGGGGTGACGGCAGATCGTTGGACATCCATCGAGGCTAGGGCGATGGAACGGTCGCCTGCCAGGCCGGCCACGGTGCCTGGGCCCCCGGGCGGGACGGTGTCGGAATCGGTCGCCGGTGGCGGGCGCGAGCGCCCCTGGACCTAGCGTGAAAGGGATTGCTCCCTTTGGCGATGGCCCCGATCCCCCCTGGCACCCGCCAGCGCTGCTCCCTCTGTCAGGTGGAGATCCAGGGGATGGCGGGGGGCGGCGACTTGGTGCACTTCAGCATGGGTGCCCCAGGAACCCGCGCCAAGCTCTGGGCCCGGGTCTGCCAGTACCTGCAGACCCCTGAGCAGCGGGGCACCTGCCTCAACCAGGACCCGGCCCTGCGCGGCGAGGTGACCGCCAGCGACCATTACGCCGAAGCCCCGGTTCTGGACCTGGGCAGCCCCTGACACGGAGCGGTCGGCCCTGAAAAGGCCGGCGAGCCCCGTACCGCCCATCCCTTAGGGTGACTTCATGCCCTGCGGGCCACTCCGCCTGGCGCTGGTGTTGTCGTCGTTCTGTCCGTCGGGCAGGGCGCTTCCCGCCAGTGGCTGGGCGGGGGCAGTCATTACGGCTGGTACCGGCGGGCAGTTGACGCCCCGGCTCCATCCAACGCCTTGCCCCACCCCCTTGCCCCCGACCTGGAGCGCCTGGCTGCGGACATCGCCGCCACCAGCGGCCTGCTTGTGCGGGGTCTGCAGGTGCTCACGCACCGCATTCCGATGACAGTCCTGGTGCAGGTGCAACGCATCGACGGCGTGGACATCAGCCTGGATGAGTGTGCCGCCTACAGCGGCCGCTTCAGCGAGGCCCTCGATGCCGCCGAATGCCTTCAGGAGGCCTATGTCCTGGAGGTCAGCAGCCCCGGTGTCAGCGAAGAGCTGGACAGCGATCGGGATTTCCGCAGCTTCCGTGGATTTCCCGTCGAAATCCTCAGCCGGCATGAACAGGACGGTGAGCAGCGCCGCACCGGCCTCCTGCTGGAACGCGATGACACCGATGTGTTGCTGAATGTGCGGGGTCGGACCCTGCGCATTCCCCGAGGCACGGTGATCTCCGTTCGCCTGATCAGCCCAGAAACCTGAAGGCCGATCCCTGATCGGCCCCCTGTCCAAGACCCGTTCCCCTTCCTCCTGCCTCCACCATGGCCCTGGTTCTGCTCCCCGGTCTGACGAACCTGATCGAGGACATCAGCGAAGAGAAGAAACTGCCGCCCCAGGTGGTGGAAGTGGCCCTGCGGGAAGCCCTGCTCAAGGGCTATGAGCGCTATCGCCGCACCCTCTACCTCGGGATCAGCGAAGATCCATTCGAAGAGGATTACTTCAGCAATTTTGATGTTGCCCTCGACCTCGACGAAGAGGGTTACCGAGTGCTGGCGAGCAAAATCATCGTCGATGACGTCGAGAGCGAAGACCACCAGATTGCCCTCGCAGAGGTGATGCAGGTTGCCGAAGATGCCCAGATCGGCGACACGGTTGTACTGGATGTCACGCCTGAGAAGGATGATTTCGGCCGGATGGCTGCCGCTACCACCAAACAGGTGCTGGCCCAGAAACTCCGGGATCAACAACGGCGCATGATCCAGGAGGAATTCGCCGATCTCGAGGATCCCGTACTGACCGCCCGGGTGATCCGCTTCGAGCGGCAGTCGGTGATCATGGGCGTGAGCTCGGGGCTTGGGCGGCCTGAAGTCGAAGCCGAGCTGCCTCGGCGTGATCAACTTCCCAACGACAACTACCGGGCCAATGCCACCTTCAAGGTCTTCCTGAAAGAGGTGAGTGAGGTTCCCCGGCGTGGACCGCAGCTGTTCATCTCCCGCTCCAATGCAGGGCTGGTGGTGTATCTGTTCGAAAATGAAGTACCTGAAATTCAGGAAGGCTCGGTTCGGATCGTGGCCGTTGCCCGGGAGGCGAATCCCCCCTCCCGCTCCGTCGGCCCCCGAACCAAGGTGGCGGTCGACAGCGTCGAGCGGGAGGTCGATCCGGTCGGAGCCTGTATCGGTGCTCGCGGTTCCAGGATCCAGCAGGTGGTGAATGAACTTCGGGGCGAAAAAATCGATGTGATCCGCTGGTCGCCGGACCCCGGCCAGTACATCGCCAACTCCCTCAGTCCGGCCCGGGTCGAGATGGTCCGCCTGGTGGATCCTGAGGGCCACCACGCCCACGTGCTGGTACCACCCGACCAGCTCAGCCTCGCCATCGGCCGCGAAGGCCAGAACGTACGCCTGGCCGCCCGCCTCACAGGCTGGAAGATCGACATCAAGAACAGCACTGAATACGACCAGACCAGTGAGGACGAGCGGGTCTCCGAACTGATCGCCCTGCGGGAGGAGGAGGAAGCCCTGCAGGCCGAAGCCGAGGCACGCCTGGCGGCGGAACAGGCGGAAAGGGCAGCGGAAGATGCCCGCCTGCGGGAGCTCTATCCCCTGCCTGAGGACGAAGAGGACGGGGACTACGGCGACGATGCCTATGGCGATGAGCCGGAAGCTGGTGGCGAAGCCACCGCAGGCGACGAGGCCCCAGACAACGCTGCCGCCAGTGCTGATGAGGCCCCTGGGGACGCCGCCCTCGACGCTGGTGGCGACGAAGTCTCCGACGAGGACGAGGTCCGGTGAGCGGCCGTCCCGTCCTGCGCCGCTGTGTGTCCTGCCGGGAGCTGCTCGATCGTGGGCAGCTCTGGCGGGTCATCCGACTGGCAGCGGGAGGCCTCGCACTGGATCAGGGCATGGGCCGTTCGGCCTATCTCTGCCAGTGCCTGGAGTGCCTTGAGGAGGCCAGGCGACGAAAACGGCTGCAACGGGCCCTGCGCTGCCCGGTTGCCGATACCGTCTACGCATCGCTTGAACAGCGTCTGGACGACAAACTCGTCGCTGACGCTGAGGCAAGATAAACAGTGGCCCTGGGGTGTGGAATCACCGCGCTCGGGCTCGGAGGCACCCGTTGCCCCGACCAATTGGAGACCTGAATGACCAGCAGCGGCAAAGTCAGAATTTATGAGCTGTCCCGGGACCTGGGCCTGGACAACCGCGACGTGCTCGAAGCCGCCGAAAAGCTGGCGATTTCCGCCAAGAGCCACAGCAGTTCGATCAGCGATGACGAAGCCGCCCGCATCCGCGGTCTGATCGAATCCGGCAGCGGCTCCCGCTCCGGCCCGGCAGCCCAGCCATCCGTGCCCGCGGCGCCGGCCAAGGCGATCCTGGCCGTTCGCAAAACCCAGAACGGCAACGAAGGGCCGGCCGCGACACCTTCGGCCCCCCAACAGCCAGCCTTGGTCACGAAGCCGGTGGCACCAGCCCGTCCCCCCCTGGCGGCCCGCCCTGCGGATGCGCCTCAGCCCAGCGCCCCTGCTCCAGCGGCGGCTGCCGCCAAGCCAAGCGCGCCAGCCCAACCGGCCGCTCCCACGAAACCAACGGTGGTGGCCCCGCCGGGGCGTCCGCCGGCAGCGGCCGCCCCGCCGTCGTTGGCACCCAAGCCTCCGGCCAGTCGCCCGGCCCAGCCACCGGCAGCCAAGCCGCCAGCTGTGAAGCCTGCCGCCGCAGTGCCCAGGCCTACCGGCAGCGGGGAAGCCACCAGTCCCAGGCCGGTCAAGCCTGGCGTACCCGCCCGTCCAGCAACGCCCACGGCCGCCAAGCCCGCCGTACCCCAGATCGTCCGGAAGCCGGAGGTGATGCCCACCCGGCCAGCGACCCCCACCAGCCCCCGGCCGCCGGCCCCGGGAGCCGCCACCTCGGGCCGGCCGGCAGCCGCAGGCAGTCCCCCTCCCCGGCCCACCGCACCACCAGCCCGTCCCAGCGCGCCCCAGCGGCCCGCAGCGGCAGGAGCTCCTGCCCGGCCGAGCACCCCTGCCCCAGGCAAACCCACCTTGGTGGGTCGGCCCCAGGGGGGCCAGGGTGCCGCCACCAGCAGCAGGCCGGCACCGCCCTCAGGCCGCCCACCCCTGCCCCAGCGCGCCGGAGCCCCCCAGCGGCCCCAACCCGGTGGTGCTCCCGCCCGGCCCGGCCAACCCGTCAGTCGTGGCACCGGCGCTCCCGGTCGCCCGGCACCCAATCCGGTGGAGCTGGTCGGCAAACCGATCCGCAGGGATCCCAGCGTCCCCCCCGGTGCCCCCAGCCGCCCGGCGATGCCCGGGCGCCCCGGCTCGATGCCCGCCGGCATGCGCAAGCCGGTGGCTCCCGGGGAGCTGATGCAGCTCCAGAAGCCCGGCTCCCGACCTGTGGCAGCACCGCCACGCCGCCCCGAGCGCCCGGGCTCCGATGCTGGCGCCCCGGGCGAAGGCACGGGGGTGGTCAGGCCCGTCGCCACCCCGCCAGCGGCGCCGAGGCGTCCAGGCTTCCGCACTCCCCAGGCTCCCACCAAGGCCCGGCGTCCCGAATGGGATGACAGCGCCAAGCTTGAGGCCCTGCGCAGCCGTTCGCCCCAGAAGCAGCGCCAGAAGGTTCACATCATCGGCGAAAACGATGATGCGCTCACCGCGGAAACCGGCGGCTTCGCCGGCGAACAGGAAGCGCTGGTGCTCCAGGCCAGCCTGGCCCGTCCGGCCAAGCCCCGGGGCACCGCCGCGGCTGCCCCCAAACCCACCGTCGCCGTTCGAAAGCGCAAGAAGGAAACCACCCGCCAGCGTCAGCGCCGCCGGGCCATGGAACTGCGCGCTGCCCGCGATGCCAAGGCGCAACGTCCCGAACTGCTGATCGTGCCGGAGGGCAACCTCACGGTGCAGGAGCTTGCCGATCGCCTTGGCGTCGAGAGCTCCGAGATCATCAAATCCCTCTTCTTCAAAGGGATCATCGCCACGGTCACCCAAACCCTCGATCTCTCCACGATCGAAACCGTGTCCGATGAATTCGGCGTGCCGGTGCTCGAGGACGACGTCGAAGCGGCGGCCCGCAAGACCGTGGAAATGATCGAGGAGAGCGATCTCGCCCACCTGATCCGTCGCCCGCCGGTGGTCACCGTGATGGGCCACGTCGACCACGGCAAGACGAGCCTGCTGGACGCGATCCGCAAAACCCGGGGGGCCGCTGGCGAGGCCGGTGGCATCACCCAGCACATCGGTGCGTATCAGGTGGAGGTTCCCCACGGCGAGGAACGTCGCTCGATCACCTTCCTGGACACCCCGGGCCACGAGGCCTTCACAGCCATGCGGGCCCGGGGCACCAAGGTCACGGACGTGGCTGTTCTGGTGGTGGCCGCCGATGACGGGGTACGCCCCCAGACCCTGGAGGCGATCAGCCATGCCCGGGCGGCCGAAGTGCCGATCGTGGTGGCGATCAACAAGATCGACAAAGAAGGGGCCCAGCCCGATCGGGTCAAGCAGGAACTCTCCGGTCTGGAGCTGGTAGCCGAAGACTGGGGCGGCAGCACCGTGATGGTGCCGGTGAGCGCCATCAAGGGCGAAAACATCGACAAGCTGCTGGAGATGATTCTCCTGGTGACGGAGGTCGAGGACCTGCAGGCCAATCCAGACCGGATGGCCAAGGGAACGGTGATCGAGGCTCACCTCGACAAGGCCAAGGGTCCGGTGGCCACCCTCCTGATCCAGAACGGCACCCTGCGGCCCGGCGATGTGCTGGCCGCCGGACCGGTGCTCGGCAAGGTTCGGGCGATGGTGGATGACACCGGTAAGCGCGTCAAGGAGGCTGGCCCCTCCTGCGCCGTTGAGGCCCTCGGCTTCAGCGAGGTGCCCACCGCAGGCGATGAGTTCGAGGTCTACCCCGACGAGAAGACAGCGCGGTCCATCGTTGGGGACCGGGCCAGCGAAGCCAGGGCCTCCCGCCTGGCCCAGCAGATGGCCTCCCGCCGGGTCTCCCTGGCCTCGATGTCCGGTCAGGCCAGCGAAGGCGAACTGAAGGAGCTCAACCTGATCCTCAAGGCCGATGTCCAGGGCAGTGTGGAGGCGATCCTCGGCTCGCTCGAACAGCTGCCCCAGGACGAGGTCCAGGTGCGGGTGCTGCTCTCGGCCCCTGGCGAGATCACCGAAACCGACGTCGACCTGGCCGCTGCCTCCGGCGCCGTGATTGTGGGCTTCAACACCTCCATGGCTCCTGGCGCCCGCCGCGCCGCCGATGCCACCGGGGTGGATGTGCGCGACTACGACGTCATCTACAAGCTTCTGGAGGACATCCAGCTGGCCATGGAAGGCCTGCTGGAACCGGAACTGGTGGAGGAAAGCCTCGGCGAGGCCGAGGTGCGGGCCGTGTTCACGATCGGCAAGGCAGCCGTGGCCGGCTGTTACGTCACCAACGGCAAACTGCAGCGCAACTGCAAGGTGCGTGTCCACCGCGGCAAGGAGAAGGTGTACGAGGGCGACCTCGACTCCCTCCGCCGCAACAAGGACGACGTCAAGGAGGTGGCCACCGGCTTCGAGTGCGGCATCGGCTGCGATCGCTTCAATGCCTGGCAGGAGGGCGATCGGGTCGAGGCCTACAAGCTGGTCACCCAGCGCCGCACCCTGAGCACCTGATGCCAGCCCGATGACGGCGAGCCGCCAGGCGAGCGACCCACGGCTGGAGCCCCTGCTCTGGCTCCAGTTGCTGGGGATCGGGGCCATCCCCGCGGAGGGCCTGGGCCTGTTGCTGCTGCTCGGCAGCGTCGACCCAGGCCCCCTGCCAGGGCTGGAGCGGCTGCTGATCTGGGCCCTCGGCGTGCTCGCGCCGGCGATGCTGCTCTGGCGACGTCCAGCTGATTGTTGGTCGCTGCTGCTGTTCCAGGCTCCCCTGCGGGGGCGCAGGGATCAGCAGCGACGCCTGTCACGCCTTCAGGAGGCCCCAGCTCTCCGGGTGGCCCTGGGGACCGGGGCTGCGTTGCTTCTGCCGGCCATCTGGATCCTCGACCAGGCCGGTGGGCTGGCCAACGGCTTTTCTCCTCTCACGGGCACCAGCCGGCTGGAGGTGCTGCTGCTGAGCATCCCATTGCTGGCGGTGATTCTCTGGCAATGGCAACAGGTGCTGCAGGCCCTCTGGTTGCTGAGCCGCAGCGGCGAAGCAGTGCTTCAGGCAGTGCCCCTGACACTCGAGGAGCTTGAGCAAACCCGCCTCAGCGTCGGACTCCCTGTGCTGTTGATCGCGCCACTTCAGGCTTCACCAAACCCAAAGCCGCCTGGAGGCAGCAGGGCTTCTGAGCCATCTGCCCCGGAAACCAGTCCATCGCCAGCAGAGGCCAACCCTGAACCCTCAGCCCCGGTTGCGATCGAACCAGAGCAGGCTGCCGGCGATGCCCAGGGCGGCCACCTGAATGAGGAGATCACTGATCTCGACACCTGACCCCGACGCGGCTCGCATCGCCATCGCCATCAAGCCCACGGCCCCCGAAGCCGTGAACGCGAACCAGAGGGCCCGCCGAAGGCCCCGCCAGGGGGTGCGGGCCTCCTCCATCAGGCGCTGACGCAGCTCAGGATCCAGGGGGCGCTCAGGGGACGATGGGGGCAAAGCTTCTGGGATAAGGGAGCTGACCGCTGAATGCTAATTTCATCAAGGTGCCGGTGTAGCTCAGTGGTAGAGCAACTGATTCGTAATCAGTAGGTCGCAGGTTCAAATCCAGTCACCGGCTTCATCAATCAGGTGTTTTGGCTCTGACCAGGGTCAGATCCCTATCAGCATGGCCAGGTTTTTCATCCCTAGCCCAGATCCAAGCGCCAGGAACTTCAAGCGAGAAAAACGCTGGCGCAGCCCTTGCATGAAGTTGGCGTAGGGGTTGCCTGAAATGCCAGAGGGTGACAAAACACCTTTTCAAGGGCAGCGACAGCTCCCCAGACCAGCAGCACAAGGACCCAGGGCTCTGCATCAAGCAACGGCGCCGGACGACAACGAGCACGTCTGCAGTCCAAGCAGAGCGAGGGCAGGCCAATCGCCCAGGCCTAAAAACGATTGGCCTCGATCAGTACGCGAATTGCAACCATCTTGCTTAGATTCAACGACAATCGAACAAGCAGACGGACCAGATTCCCGCTGAAACCAGACACAATCAGTAGCCTGGCGAGAAGGTTGTGCGGCCTGTGGCCAAGGATGAACATCTCCACTGGAAAAGCCAATCCATCGAACAGAAACGGCATGGCGACAACCGACTCCCACAGCAAGCACACCTTCAGCACAGCGGCCGCTGGGAGCAAGGGGAGAACTCCCAGACCAGGTCCAGGCCTCCCACTCTGAGCGAAGGATCTTCACCCCTCCACTGAAGCCGGCGCCCTGGTTGGCAAATGACTGGGTGAACCCATCAAAATCAGTGGGATTGGAAGTAGATGTAAATCGAATGCAGATCGTGGTAATCGCCGCCGGCCTGCAAGCTTCGATGCCTATGTTCAGTCAAAACATCAGCAGGGATCGGCTTGCCATTAACAGGAACAAGTGTTTTTCCGCTGCCATTCGAGATAGGGAGCATTGGATTTGCTTTCCAGGCACTTTGCCTGTATGCCATGATCCTCGCTTGCTACTTGGTTGTCAACAGCCTTGCATGGTGGCTTCTCTGCAATCAATGCATCAAACTCGATCGAGATGCCCTGCATGACATACGGCTATCTGCCGTCTCTGCGGGGATCTTTGCCGTCGCGATGGCGACAACGATTCAACTTTATTGGCATGGTCTTACCCGAATCTACGGGCAACCATCAACCCATGGCTGGTGGTACATCGGAGCCAGTTACTTGATCGTGCTGATATTGCAGGACGGTTATTTTTACGTAGCACATCGACTGTTCCATTGGCCCAGGCTCTACCGATTGACCCACCAGGGGCATCACAGGTCACGTCAACCCACACCCTGGACGTCATTCGCCTTTGACCCGATAGAAGCCATGACCCATGCAATATTTCTTGTTGGCATTACTTGCCTCATCCCCCTGCATCTTGGCACGATTTTCGCCGTATTGACAACCATGACCATCTGGGCCGTGGTGAATCACATCGGCCTCGACCATGCTCCCCTGCGCTTTCCCCATCACCGGCTGGGCCCTTGGATGATCGGCCCAGCGCACCATTCCGTTCATCACGAGCGCCAGGATAAGCATTTTGGACTCTATTTCACGTTCTGGGACAGGGTGATGGGTTCATAAGAATGCATCCTCAAATGCAGGCTCAAGAAAAGAACGCCAACATTTCTACAAGGCACCTCTGGAAAGGATGGCAAGCAAAGCTGCTCATGGGCCAATCAAAGGGGGGCATGAAGCTGTTGAATCTCGGATGCCATTGCCCACCGAGCCGCCCCCCGAGAAGCCATGGAGTCATTGACTCCCTGAATGTAGCGATATGAGCGACCTCCAGCTCTGATCGACGCGCGACAGGCTCCAGCTGAGCAGTCCCATGACGATGGGCCACACCTGGGGCGATGTTCTGCCTATGGCCATCAGGTCAAAGCAAGTGGCGCGCAAGCTGATGCAGTGCAGCATGTTCAAAGCCAAGCTGTACAAATCCGCAGGAATCATCAGCAACCTGAACACATTTTGACCTCAGCTTTCAATCCATAGATTAGGCTTGATCATTTGATGTGTAGCTTGGGGTGAATTCAATTCCTGTGATGTCAATTCCCAAAAGCTTGATCAGAGGCTTGCTTGCAGCTTCCCTTCTATCCCCTTCAGTTCTACCCATTGCCGCCTCCGCCGCCACGGAAAGTCCAATCCGTTGGGCCACTGGTGGGGCTGTTTGGTCCACTCCCCAGGAAGCGATGAACACCTTCCTTAAAACGGGTGAAATTACAGATCGCGGGCTTGAGGGTGGCTTGAACGGCTCTGGCTGGACTGCTGACGAGGTTCGAGCCGGCTTAAATAAAACCTACAACATTGATTTCATTAAGCTTAGTCGCTTTCTTTATTCGCCATCTGGCGAGCTCTATCTAACCGAGCAAACCCGAAGCTATGTGCCTTACTGGACGCTGCGAACCTGGGCCATCCAGGCCCTGCGCTCTGCGATCATCCTCGATGCTGCCGATGGCTCAATCTCAGGCGCCGGAATCATCGGTCAATTACCGGTCGATTTTCGTATTGACAACTCCACGCCTTTTGATGGCAAGCAGAATGTAGCAGTTCAGGCCAATTGCAAGAATGAAGCCCAGTGCACATCACTGTTCTCATGGCTTGTCTTTCTTCCTGTCGATCTCGCCTCTCGGTAGGCTGGCCATGGCGTATCAGTCAGGGATTGCGGCCTTGCAAGGGCATGGTGAACTGCCCCCGTGCGGGTGCCGTCAATCCCACAATCATGCTGTTGCCAGCAGCCGAGGCCGGCGATGTTCGTTAACACCACCAGGTTGACCTCCATCGCTTTGAAGCCAAGCTGCCTCCGACGAGGCGGCAGCTTGGCGTATTTGTCCCTCCAACAGCAAGGCCCACCTCAAGAGCGGCGAGGGGAGTTCTTCTCAGAGGACTCCAGTGATCGAGACAGCGTTGGGCCTATCGAATCGTCGCCGGGGAAACCAATCGTTCTCAGCGCGTTCGCTATCCCCCGGCAACAAAGGATTGTGCTGATATGCCGCTTCCGCCGCTCGCCTCGCTATTCCCCTGGGAAGGGCACCCTGATGCTGCTTCCCGCAGGCCCGCGGTGGCAGCCACGGGCGTGAGCGGTTCGATGGTCCTGGGAGCTCTTGCCACCCGGCTCAGTATCTACAATGCCAGGCCTACAGCACAGAAACAGTTGCCGTGGTCAACGACTGGATCACGTAGGCAGTGAGTATTCCGTTCTCACGAGAATCCTATGCTCTCCACACTTGTCCAATATTCAGTGCATCTATGTCGAATGGCATTCACGATTCTTTGGCGACGATGCCGCGAAGATGCAAGCCCTTGAGGGCCATCTGAAAGCGATCTTCAAGCTACACGGAGTCTCTATTCGCGAATGGCATTAGGGTTATCGGACATCGCATACGCTCAATCCGCCAGGAAGATTTGGATGGTCAGCTCCGCTTAACCGTTGGTGCGGTGCATGAAGGAGGAGACACCGGCCACAAAAAAAGGGCCCCGAGGGGCCCTTTGAGCTTGGTTGAGTCGGAAGACTCAGCCGATGGCGGGAGCCGTCAGAGCCACGGGGGTGGCATCAGCAGCGGCGAGGTCGAGGGGGAAG
>JBEINY010000106.1:0-6148 GCA_040377855.1 Prochloraceae cyanobacterium
CCCAAGCCGGAGACCCAAGGCGAGCGGCAGAGCCAAGAGCAGGGAGAGCGGCCAGACCATGGGCTGGGCAGGCCTGGCTGAACCCTGAAACCGGATCATCGGCTTGGGGGACTCAGGCGGCGGGGAGACCGACGCCACGGGCCATCAGGGTGGCCATCAGGGGGATGGCGGCGAAACCGGCCAGTTCGATGTTCAGGATCCAGGCCAGCCGACTCGCCAGGGCCTCACTCACCTGGGGCAGCTCACCACGGCGCAGGGGGATCGCCCAGAGGATGTAGGTGATCGTGGGGTAGAGCGACAGGCCACCCACCGCCAGGTAGGTGCCCACCTTCCACCAGAACAGCGGATTGGTTGTGTAGTAGCTGCTGTCGGCCGCAAAGACGACGACCCGAAGGATGCCGCTACCCAGGAGGCCCAGGGCCGCAATCCCGTACACCACATCGGTGATCACCATCAAGGTGGCGTCCTCCTTGCTGGGATTGGCCCGGATCAAGCGCCGTTCCAGCACGAGGGCACCGAAACAGACCATGAAACTGAGGTAGTGGAGATAGGCCACCCCGGCGCTGGTGAACAGGTTGTTGGGGATGGCAGCAAAGCCCGCCATGGCTGGAACGGCAGCAGATGGATGACCGTAGCGAGGCGAACGGTCGGACGCGGCAGTCGGCGATTGCCCTGGGCCTGAAGGCCTGCCGAAAACCCCAAGACCCTGGAGCGCCTGATCACGCGAGGAGCGTAGGGAGCCACGCCGTTTCTCCAAGCCTCAACCACCCAAACGGGAAGAGATTCCGCACACTGAAAGAAGAGAAAACCCTGACAGAACAAACCGGTAGAGATTCCGCGCTTGCAAAGACTTCCTGAAGGTTGGAAGCCTTCCTGTGACTTCCACCCAGCAACGAAAACCTGCCTAGGTTCAACTCAGTGCTTCAGGATCTGATGGCTAGCTCTTTGAGTGCTTTTCTCGGCGAAATTGGCCGGCATCAGTTGTTGACACCTGAGCAGGAACTGACGCTGGGACGGAAGGTGCAGGTGATGGTGTCGCTGTCAGAGCGTTGTTCCCAGGCTGGTGGCAATGGCCCTGCCTGTGATTTCAGCGATGTGGAGCGGCGGGCGATCCGGCTGGGGGAACGGGCCAAGGAGCAGATGATCACGGCCAATCTGCGCCTGGTCGTCAATCTCGCCAAGCGCTACCAGGGCAAGGGCCTCGACCTGCTGGACCTGATCCAGGAGGGAACCCTGGGGCTGACCAGGGCGGTGGAGAAGTACGACCCGACCCGGGGGCACAGATTCAGTACTTATGCCTACTGGTGGATACGTCAAGGGCTCAATCGTGCCCTCTCCACCCAGAGCCGCACAATCAGAATTCCGGTGAATGTGAATGAGAAACTGACCCGATTACGGGCGGCCAAGGCCCGTTATCTGCAGGCCAACGGCCACTCCCCCAGCGCCAATGATCTAGCCACCCTCATGGGGATCCCGCTGCCGGAGGTGGAGGATCTGCTCGGCTGCGAATTGCGCAGTGTCACCGTCAGCCTGCAGGGGGTGGTCAAGTCGAAATCCGATCCCTCGGAGCTGGTGGATGTGCTTCCCAGCTCCGAAATGGCTCCCATGGAACGGGCCGAACTCGCCGAGAGGATGGCCTCCGTGTGGACCCTGCTTGATCGGGCCAACCTGACCCCGAAGGAGCGGACCGTGGTGATGCTGCGTTTCGGCCTCGATAGCAGCCACGAGTGGCGCACCCTGGCCGATGTGGCCCGTCAGCTGGGGTGCAGCCGGGAATACTGCCGGCAGGTGGTGCAGCGGGCCCTGCGCAAACTGCGGAAGGTGGGGATCCAGAGCGGCCTGGTGGAAGCCCCCTGAACGGCCTGCTGGGCCGGGGCGGGGAGCCGCCCTGCCGGGACGGTTGAGCGGTCAATGATCCGCCTCACAATGGGGGGGACTGCAACTCACCGCAGGACGCCATGGCCCAAGCCCAACCGGCCCATCCCAACGACCAGGTGCTGGAGGCCGAAGTGCTCGGCAGCACCGTGGTCAACGAGTCGGTGCTCCAGAGGCTGCTGCGGCGTGCCGGCCGCTCCCTGGCCAGGCCGGCCCTGCTCTGCCTGGAACTTCTGCGGGATGGCGACACACCACCCCAGGTGCGCCTCACCGTGCTCGCTGCCCTGACCTATCTGTTTGTGCCGATTGATCTGATTCCCGATTTCATTCCGGGAGCCGGTTTCAGCGACGATCTGGTGGCCCTCTCAGCCCTGCTGGCTCTGTGCGGCACCCACTGCACAGAGACAATCAAGATGCGGGCGCAGCGCACACTGGATCGCTGGTTCCCCCCGGGCCGCTGATGGCAACACTCACTGCCGACCAACTGGACGATCTGCAGGCCTTCCTCAAGGACTGGCTGCGCCACTGCGGCCGCACCCAGGCCGACCTGCGCCGGGCCCTGCATGCCTCGTCGATCCGGATGCCTGTTCTGGTGGAGGAACTGGTGCGCATCCATGCCAGCGGCGGGCTGCCCTCCCTGGCCGAACGCCTCTGCGGCATCGAAGCCCTCTGGCTGGATGAGGATGGGGGCGGCGAGGACCCGATGGCAAGCGTTGAGGATTCCTTCAGTCAGCTCGACATGCTCCTGCAGGAAATCCGGTCCGACGGTCCCCTGGAGCCCTGACCACCGCCGAAAGCGGGCACACTGGTGGCAGCTGCCCAACTCAACGATGCCCCATCTCCCGCTGGCCTGCCTCGATCGCCTGGTGCCATCCCTGGGACGCCACGCCTCCGGATCGGTGTCCACCTTCTTCATGGCCATCACCCTGTTGGCAGGTGCGGCCCTGATGCCCTCGACGGCCCTGGCCCAGAGCGAGAGCTACATCCTCGGGCCTGGCAGCAACATCGGACCGTCCACCAAGATCAAGCCCACCAATTGCAAGCAGGCTGCCGATGGCACCGTCACCTGCGACACCAAGGTGGTGAATCCTCCGGGCGACACTCCCGCCAAGCCGATCTACTCCCCCTTCACCTACTGATCGCCTCCGTGGTCCTCCATCGCGCCTTCGGCGACGAACGGTTTCAGCAACTGGTCCACCTGCTCGAGCGCCAGCTGGCGAAATGGCTGGCGTTGATGCTCGTGCTGGTGGTGGTGGTGGCCACCCTGCAGCTGACCTGGGTAGCAGCGGTCGATCTGGGCAACCCAGGCAAGAACTGGCTGGGGGGCTCCCTGATCGAATTCCTCGATCAGCTGCTGCTCATCCTGATCGCCCTGGAGCTTCTCCAGACCGTGACCGCCTACCTGCGGGATCATGCCGTTCAGATCGAACTGGTGCTGGTCACCGCCCTGACGGCCCTGTCCCGAAAGCTGATCATCCACCCCCCCGGCAGCCATGGCGACGCTCCGGAACTGCTGATGGTGGGCCTGGCGGTGGTGTGTCTGTCGGGGTCTTACTGGCTGGTCAGGGAGTCCCATGGAGGGCGGGGTCCCAACAGAAGAGGGCCAGCCAAACGGTTCCAGGGGGACCATCCGTTGCCACCACCCGATGGCGACGGTGGGGAGGAATCAGCAGGGTCTCCCCAGGGCTGAGGTCCCGGGGCTCCGCTTCATCGGCGACCTGAATCCGGGCGCTTCCGCTCAAGATCAGCACCCATTCCAGTTCGGGCTGGTCGTACCAGAAGTCGTTCGGGCTGGAGGCCAGGCAGGAGTGAATCCGCTCCAGCCTCAGCCCGGGCCGTTCCAGCAGCACCTCCACCCGTTCCTCGCCGCTCGTCGGGCAGGCACCGGCCAGGAGGTTGCCGTCTCCCCGCAGGGGCTGCCCCGGTTCCCCCCAGCGCTTGCCGATCGTGAACCCTTGCTCCAAGGCCAGATCGACCACCTGATGGTGGGTGCTGCAGTCCCGCAGGCGGTCCCGGAGGCACGGATCCTGCTCCACCAGGGCCACAAAGGCGTTGAGCTGGGCCACCTTGGCGAGGAACTGCTGCAGCTGTTCTTCAGCCATCACCGCCTGAACGCACCGCCCCATTGTCCGGGAGCGGGCGCTGGAGGGTCTTGGTCATCCGCCAGCGCTCAAAGGGCACCCCCGCCAGGATCACCACCTCCGCCGCTTCGACCCGCCAACCCTGGCGCTCCAACAACGGGCGGGAGAGCTGACTGGCCTCCGTCCGTAGCCGGCAGACTCCTTCTGCGGCGGCAGCCGCCTCAAGGGCCCTCAGCAGGGCCGTGGCCCGCCCCTGACGACAGGAGCGACCACGGCAGTAGAGAAGCGACAGACGATCCGGGGGGTCGCGCAGGGCGAAGGCCTCAAGGCTCTCCTGCCCCTCCGATGGCGCGATGCTGGCCCATCCCTGACCCCGGGCCAGGGCCGCCGGCAGGTCGGCCTGGGTGGTGACATGGAGACACCAGGCCCGCACCTGCTCCGGGGAATAGGGCCCCGGGGCCTGGGTTGCCACCGCATCGAGCACCACCGCCTGGGCGGCAGCGGCGTCCTCAGGCTGCAGGGGACGAAGGGGGATCATCGCTGGCAGCGGCAGGATCCGATTGTGCCGGGATCGTTCACCGGATGCCGGCGCAGGGGCCTGGCGGCGGGAACGCCCACGGTCCTCCAGAGTGGGAACCAAGCCCAGTCCCCTTGCATGGCCCCGATGCGCCAACCACTCCCCAAGGCTCTTCTGGGCTGGCTGCTGACGATCGCCCTGGTGATCGGTGTGGCGCTGCCCCTGGCCCCTGAGGCCCGGGCCGACGCCCCCCCCTCAGGGGCCCAGCTGTTTGCGAATCACTGCGCCGGTTGCCATGTCAATGGCGGCAACATCCTGAGACGCAGCAAGACCCTCAAGCTGGCCGCCCTGCAGCGCCAGGGCATCAACAGTGAGGCGGCTATCGCCGTGATCGCAGCCCAGGGAATCGGCCAGATGAGTGGCTACCGCGACAAGCTCGGAGTCGGCGGCCCGGAGGCGGTGGCCAGCTGGGTGTGGCAACAGGCCCAGGCCGGCTGGCCCAAGCCCTGAGGCCGGGGTGCGGTTCAGAACACCTGAATCCAAGGATGCACCGCCACCTCCGTCCAGATCCCCTGGCGCCAGTAGACGTCAGCCTTCACCAGGGCCTCCACCTGGTCCTGGGTCCCAGCCTCATAAATGCCGAAGACATGGGTGGCATCCACCGTCGGACCGATCGTGATCAGCACACCCTCGTCCTTCTGGCGCTGCAACCCGGCGAGATGCTCGTCCCGGAAGGCAGCCCTCTTTTCGAGCACGTTGTCGCAGTAGGTGCCCCAGAGAACGAAGCGAGCCATCGGACGATCACAAGTCGGGTGAGTCTTGCAGGACATCGACCAGGGGGTGGCCCCAGGACCCAGCCCCCATGGGGTGGGGCCGATCAACGGCTTGGAGCTGCAGGATTGAGGAGCCCATGGGCAGCACCATCGGCGAGCCTCACCCCGAGCTCCTCCAGGACGCCCAGAATGGCCAGGTTGATCCGCTGCTGACAGACCGGCAACGACAGGCTTGCTCCGATCTCGAGGAAATAGACGAGCTCCAGCACCAGCCCTGCGGGGGAGAGCTCGAGCAGGTTGCAACGATCGAATCGGGCGGCCGGAGCCTGCTCGATCAGGGCGGCGATGCCTTCGGTCACCGCTTCTGCCTCCGCTGAACCGGTGCCGTGGGCAAGCACCAACCGGGTGAGGATTCGCTTCTCCTGAAGATCGCCGTAGTTGCGCAGCGTTTTGGCAAGAAGATCTCCATTGGTGATCACAACCCTCTCCCCATCAAGGCTGCGGAGGTGGGTGCTGCGCAGACCGACCTGAATCACCCGCCCCCAGACATCATCGAAGCGGATCAGATCACCTATCACGAAGGGTTGATCAAAAAGAATGGTGAGATAGGTGAGGAAATCCCTCGCCGGTCCCTGCAGGGCAAAGCCGACACCGATGCCGGCCCCCGCCAGGGCTCCGAGCACGGCGGTGAGCTGCACCCCCTGGTTCTGGAGAAACACCAGGGTTCCCAGCAGCCAGAACAGTCCACGGATCATCGGCCCAAGGGCCTGGAGGCCCTGAATCGCCAGGGTTTCACCGAGACGGGCAAGGGCCGTGTGCAACAGGCGCAGCACCAACCGGTTGGCGAGCCGCACCAGCACCACCACCAGCAGGAGCTGGCTGATGGCCTGCAACAACCGCAG
>JBEINY010000103.1:0-6474 GCA_040377855.1 Prochloraceae cyanobacterium
GGGCCCCCTGGGGAGTGGGGCTTGCCATGGGCGCCGAGGGCAAGCTCCACGGCATCCGGCGCCCGGTTCTGCCACCAGCCCAGCCATTGCCTCAGGCAGCCCCGACCGAGCAGAAACCGTTCCCGGTCGGCCGAGCGGCGATACCCGTTGAAGCGACCCCACTCCTGGGCCGTCAGGGTGGCGGCCAGGCGCTCCTGGGTCCTTTCGGAGGTTTGCTCCCGGCGGTCGATGCACAGCAACAGTGGAGGATCCTGCGGCTGGATGGCACGAACCATCGCCTCCATCGATTCCATCGCCTCCATCGCCTCAGGGCTGGAGTCAATGGTCCAGGGCAGCGGTTTCAATCGGTTCAAAGCCACGGCGTTTCGACACGCTCCAACGTCGATTCCAGCGCCTGCGCCAGTTCCAGGCTTCCCCCAGCGGTCGGAACGTCACCGTGATCGATGCCGTGTTTCGGATACTGGATCCGAAGGCAAAACGCCGCATCCGGGTCATTTTGCGTGAGAACAGCCACTTCGGATCAACCGATTGCTGCTGCCGGCCATGACCGTCCCAGCCTGGCGATCGCCCTCGGGGCCAATCTGCCCAGTCCGGTGGGTCCGCCGCTCGACACCCTGTTCGCTGTGCGGCCGCTGCTGGAATCGCTCATCGGACGTCTGCGCTTCGCAGGGCAGGGTTCGCTGCGCTGGTCTCCCTTGTTCCGAACGGTGCCCGTGGGCGGCCCCCCCGGCCAGCCCGCCTATCTCAATGCCGCCGTGCTGTTGCGGCCGGTTATCCCCGCAGGGCCCACCGAAGCCCGGCGGCTTCTGGCGGACCTCCAAGGGCTTGAGCGGCGATTCGGTCGCCAGCGTCGCGAGCGCTGGGGGCCCCGCAGCCTGGATCTTGATCTGCTCTGGTGGGGTGATCTGAGCTGCTGCAGCGAGCACCTCGCGTTGCCCCATCCACGGCTGCTCGAGCGCAGCTTCGTGCTGGGGCCCCTGGCTGCGATCGAGGCCGACCTGATGCCCCCCGGTGCCCCGGTCACGGCGGCCGTCCGGCTGGCCCAGCTTCAGGCGTCAAACGGGGCGGCGGCACCCCAGCAATTGGTTGGCTGCCCCGCTTGGCCTGAGTAGGCGATGCTGGAGCCCTGTTGATCCGCCCCGATGGCGCCCCTGCCCCCGCCGGAACCCGCACGCCTGCTGGAGACGGAGGCCAGCCTGGCGGTGCGCAAGCTGCGCTTCGAGCTCAATCGCCTCGCCCTGCCGATGGGGGTCGAGGGCACCTACGGAATGGTGCGCCACCCTGGGGCCTCCCTGGCGGTGCCTGTGCTTGATGACGGGCGGGTGGTGATTCTGCGCCAATACCGCTTTGCGGTGGCAGCCCGTCTGCTGGAATTTCCGGCCGGCACCCTGGAAGAGGGCGAGGAGCCCCTGCCGAGCATGCAGCGGGAGCTCGGGGAGGAGGCTGGCTACAGCGCCGCCCGCTGGGATTCCCTCGGGGTGATGCTGCCCTGCCCCGGCTACTCCGACGAGCGCATCCATCTGTTTTTGGCCCGGGAGCTCACGCCCCTGGCCGTGCAGCCCGCCGGCGATGAGGACGAGGATCTGGAGGTGCTGCTGCTCCATCCCGAGGAGCTTGATCAGGCCCTCGCCAGTGGCCATGAGGCCCTGGATGGCAAGAGCGTGACGGCCTGGTTCCGGGCCCGCCAGCTGCTCGGTCTGTGAGGGAAGGCGCCCGATGACCCCATCCCGCTGGCTGTTCTGGCATCGCCGCGATCTGCGCCTCACTGACAACCTTGGCTTGGCGGCGGCAGCGGCGGCGACCCCCGCCGTCATGGGGGTGGTCGTGCTCGATCCGGCCGAGCTTGAGGCTGCCGATCAGGCGCCGGCCCGCCTTTGGTTTTTGCGCGAAAGCCTGGCGGAGCTGGCTGAGGCGTGGCGCCGGGCCGGCAGCCGCCTGCTGCTGCTGCAGGGGTCCCCGCTCCAGGTGCTGCCGGAGCTGGCCGAGCTGATCGGCGCCGACGTGGTGGCCTGGAACCGTGATGTCGAGCCAGCGGTCCGGGCCCAGGATCGTCAGGTGGCGGCGGCGCTCCAGGGCCGCGGCTGCCGGGTGCTGGCCGACTGGGACCAGCTTCTGGTGCCGCCGGAGCAGCTCCGCACCGGCGGTGGCGACCCCTATCGCGTCTATGGGCCCTTCTGGCGGCGCTGGCGGGCTGAGGTGGAGCGGCGCTCGATCGGTGGTGGCCTGGCCCCGGTGGCGGCCCCCTCCGGGCTGGTCGACCTCGATCTCCAGGCCCTGCCGGCGGCCGATGCCCAGCTCCGCTGGCGGGCCCTCGCTCCCCTCGAGGGTCTTCCCACGGAAGGGCCCCTGGCGCGGCCGTTTGCGGGGGCGGAGCTCTGTCCGTGTCGCCCGGGAGAGCGGGCTGCCTCCGAGCAGCTGGCCCGGTTCTGCATCGACGGCCAACCATCCGGAGCAGCTGGCTCGGGTCCCGCCCTGCTCCGCTACGACGATGGGCGCAACCTGCCCGCCGAACCCGGCACCTCCCTGCTCAGTGCGGCCCTGCGTTTCGGCACCCTGAGCCCGCGTCAGGCCTGGGCTGCGGCCCAGGGGGCCCGCAGCCTGGCCCGCAGCGACGAAGAGCTCGGTGCCATCACGGTCTGGGAACAGGAACTGGCCTGGCGCGAGTTCTACCAGCAGGCCCTGTTCCATTTCCCGGAGCTCGCCGAAGGGCCCTACCGCCCCCTGTGGCGCCAGTTTCCCTGGGACAACGATGCCGAGGCCTTCAGCGCCTGGAGCGATGGTCTGACCGGGATGCCGATCGTGGATGCCGCGATGCGGCAGCTGCGCGGCAGCGGCTGGATGCACAACCGCTGCCGGATGATCGTCGCCTCCTTCCTGGTCAAGGACCTGATCTGCGACTGGCGCTGGGGTGAACGGCTGTTCATGCAGCACCTGGTCGATGGCGATCTGGCCGCCAACAACGGAGGCTGGCAGTGGAGCGCCAGCAGCGGCATGGATCCGAGGCCCCTGCGGATCTTCAATCCCGCCACCCAGGCCTCAAAGTTCGACCCCGAGGCCACCTACATCCGCACCTGGTTACCGGAACTGGCCCATGTGGCCACCGCAGATCTGATCAGTGGCCAGATTCCGTCCCTGGAGCGGCGGGATTACCCGCCGCCGCTGGTGGACCACCGGCGGCAGCAGGCCCGCTTCAAGACGCTTTACGCCGCGCTCAAGGCTGAATCCTGAGCGCGGCTCGCCTGCCGAAGCCGCTGCAGCACCTCAATCACCTGGGCCTGCTGGGCGTTGCTCAGTTCCGGGAAGATCGGCAGGCTGAGCACTTCCGCACAGAGCCGTTCCGTGATCGGCAGTGATCCCGGTCCGTAGCCGAGGTCGGCATAGGCCGGCTGGCGATGGATCGGGATGGGGTAATAAATGATCGTGGTGATGCCCGCCTGTTGCAGCTCCTGCTTCAGCCAGTCGCGGCAACCGGCCTCCGGCAGCCCGAAGTCGGCGCTATCGGCGGAGGGGGTGCAGCGGCTGGAGCAGGCGCCCGCGTTGCCGGGGCAGCGGGGCACCCGCACCACGAACTGGTTCCAGCTGTGGCCCTCAGGTCCCGCCTCCGGCAAGGTGAAGCCCTGCAGCCCCCCCAGGGCGGCGAGGTAGGTGGAGGCGATCCGGCGCCGCTGGGCCACCCAGCTCTCCAGGTGGGGCAGCTTCACCGACAGCACCGCCGCCTGCAGGGCATCGAGGCGGCTGTTGTAGCCGAGGCTCGTGTGCAGGTAGCGGCGGGGCATGCCATGGACGGCCAGCTCCCGCAGCCGCTGGGCCAGCTCGGGGTCCCGGCAGGTGATCGCCCCACCATCCCCGGCTCCGCCCAGGTTCTTGGTGGGGAAAAAGCTGAAGCAGCCGGCATCGCCCCAGCTGCCCACCGGTTTGCCGGCCCAGCTGGCGCCGGAGGCCTGGGCGCAGTCTTCGATCACCCGCAGGCCATGGGCGGCGGCGATCGCCGTCAGCCGCTCCATGTTCACCGGCCTCCCGAACAGGTGCACGGGTAGCAGGGCCCTGGTGGCGGCGGTGATCGCCGCTTCCACCTGGTCGAGGTCGATCAGGTAAGTGGTGGGATCGACATCCACGAACACCGGCGTGGCGCCCACGGCGCTGATCGCTTCGGCGGTGGCGAAGAAGCTGAAGGAGCAGGTGATCACCTCGTCGCCAGGGCCGATCCCCAGGCCCCGCAGGGCCAGAATCAGGGCATCGGTGCCGCTGTTGCAGCCGATGGCGTGGGGACTGCCGGTGGCCGTGGCGAAGGCCTCCTCGAAGGCGCGGATCGTCTCCCCACCGATGTACTGGCCGCTGTGAAGCACCTGCAGAACGGCGCTGTCGAGCTCAGATCCGAGGCGGGCCAGCTGCTCGGTGAGGCTGAAGGGGGGCACCTGCATGGAGGGAACCTTAAGCCCTGGGTACGGGTTGCCGCCCCCCGTCTCCCTGTCGTTCAGGGGGTGTCCGGGTGCCATTTGATGTTGCAGCCGATCGAAGGTCGCTGCTCCGGGTTCACCGCTCTGCCGGCGAGCACCGCATCGAGGGCGGCACGCAGGTCGCGGCCATCGCAGGCGAGGTCGTTGCCAGGCCTGCTGCCATCGAGCTGACCGCGATACACCAGCCGATGGTCGGCGTCGAAGAGGAAGGGATCGGGGGTGCAGGCCGCCTGGAAGGCCCTGGCCACCGACTGGTCGGCATCGAAGAGGTAGGGGAATGGCCAGCCCCGGGCCTGGGCCTGGGCCCGCAGGCCCTCGGGGCCGTCCTGGGGGTGGGTGCGGATGCTGTTGCTGGCGATCCCGATCAGTTGGATCCGGTCGCCGTAGTCGGCGGCCAGGCGGCTGATCTCCGCCTCGATGTGTTTGACGTAGGGGCAGTGGGCACTGAGGAACAGCACCAGCACCGGATGTGCCTCCAGGGTCGTGCTGTTAAGCGGTGGTGCGTCGGCGCCCGCCAGCACGGAAGTCAGCCGGAAGGTCGGCAGGGGGGTGCCCAGATCCAGCATGGTCGATGGGGTCAGGGCCATCGGAGCGCTCCGCGGGAAGTGGCAGGATCCCCCCATCTTCGCGGTGGGCGCAGTGCATGAGCGGCGACGGCACCGGCAGGGTGTTCGCCCGCTCCTGCCGCTTGAGCAGCCCGTTGTCTCCCCGTCGGCGCCCCTGCGGGCGTGGGCATGCGGGCCTGCGTGGGCGCTGCCAGGGTTGGTCTCGGTGGCGCTGCTGACGGCCTGCATGCCCGCCCAGCTCCGGCCCAGCTGGACGATCTACCCCCTGCCGCGCCATCAGCCCCACGACGGTCTGGCGGTTGTCAGCCAGCCCAATGGCTACGGGCTGCACATCTGGCTGGAGACCGACACCCGGGAGCACGGCCTCTGCCGCCCTCGCTGGATCGTTGATGGGGCCAGGCTCTTCAACGGCAATGGCACCGCCCCCTTCAGCTCCGGCCTCGCGTCCCGGGCCGAGTTCTTCGAAGCCGTGGCCCGGGCTGATGTGCGTCGGGCCCTGCGGGTTGAGCTGGAGCAGCTGTGTGCCCGGCGGGCCCCCGCCAGCACCTGGCAGTGGCAGGAGCCCCCCCTCAGCGCCACCGAGGTGGCCGTTCCCAGCTTCTCCCTGCTCGACGACCAGCCCGTTTCGGGGGACCCCGAGCAGATCAGGAAGGAGGAAGCAGCGTTGGCGGGGTCAGCCGAGCCTGGCGCCACACCTCCTCAACCGTCCGCCGCCAGTGGCCGCTGAACCGGGAGGGCTGGTGGCGCTCCTGGTCAGGGCTGAGGTGCACGAAGGGTTCAGGCTCGAGCACCTGCAGTGGCAGCTCGGAGCGGATCTGCGCCTGAATCCGCAGCACGTGCGGATCGACGCTGCCGCTGCTCACCACGCCATCGGCGCCGCAGCGTCGCGCAAAGGCCAGCACGGCCTCCGCCCCATCCCCGGGCCGGATCGTCACCGGCAGCTCCAGCAGGCATTCATACACAAACAGCAGCCTCTTCAGGCTCCAGGGAGGCTCGCCGTTCCCCTCGCTGGCGGATCGGGAATGGAGCCGATCGAAGACGAACACGGCCGGGGCTCCCGGCCAGGCCTTCAGGGCTGGGTTTTCCGGGGAGAGGGCCCCGTCGTGGACCCAGACGATCGGGCGGCGTAGGGCGATCGATGCTGCTCCCTCAGCAGGATCAACCGGCTCTGCCCCCAGGGCTGCTGCTGATCCTGCTGGTCGTTGGCCTGTTGGTCCGTCCTCCGGTGTCGCCCCGTCCGGCGGCTGCAGCCAGCGCCGTTTCACCTCCTCGTCGCTACCGGCAAAGGGGCAGGCCGCGGCGGCCCGGCAACCGTCGCAGTGGTGGCCGGCCCCATGGACGTTGAGGTTGGTGCGGTTGAACAGGTAGGGCTTGTGACTGAAGGTGCTCGCCACCCACTGCCAGCTGAGGGCATTGCTGGCGGCATCACCATCGAGCAGGTGGGCGAGAAA
>JBEINY010000033.1:0-19561 GCA_040377855.1 Prochloraceae cyanobacterium
CCCGGAGTTCAAGGCCAGGGTCGCCATGGAGGCGATCAGTGGCCGCAAGACGATCCAGGAGATCGCCGCCGATCACGCCATCCACCCGATCCAGGTGAGCCAATGGAAGAGGCAGCTGCTGGACGGAGCCAGCGAGCTGTTCACCAGGGGCAAGAAAACCAAGGACAAGGAGGAGGGCCAGGCCAAGGAAGCTGAGCTGTTCCAGCAGATCGGCAAGCTGCAGATGGAGCTGGAGTGGCTCAAAAAAAAGTCTCAGCTGCTCTGATGCCCGTGAACTGCGCAAGCTGGTCGATCACGACCACCCTGAGCTCAGCGTCAGCCGCCAATGTGCGCTGTTGGGCCTGCCCAGGTCCACGCTCTACCACCGGCCGATGCCGGTGCGTGAGTCGACCCTGCGGATCATGGCCAGGATCGATGCTCTCTACCTGGAGGATCCCTGCAGCGGTAGCCGCCGGATGGTGGACTACCTGGCCAGAGAGGGGATCCCAATCAGCCGCGACCGAGCGCGAAACCTCATGCGCCGCATGGGTTTACGGGCGATCTACCAGAAGCCGCGCACCACGATCCCGGGCGAACCATCGGAGCGATTCCCCTGCCTGGTGGATGTCAGCACAGTCACTGCTGTGGATCAGGTCTGGGCCACTGACATCACCTACATCCCGCTGCAGAAGGGATTCCTCTACTTGGTGGGGATCGTGGATCTGTTCTCCAGGAACGTGCTCAGCTGGAAACTCTCCAACAGCCTTGACACGGAGTTCTGCCTGGACTCCCTGGAGATGGCGTTGGCAGGTGATCGCAAGCCAGAGATCTTCCACTCCGACCAGGGCTGTCAGTTCACCTCCGGTGACTTCGTGGCCAGGCTGCAGGCAGAAGCGATCAAAATCAGCTGGTCAGGAAGGAAGCGCTGCTATGACAACATCCTTGTTGAACGACTGTGGAGAACGGTCAAATATGAGGAGGTCTACCTGCACGCCTACAGCGATGGCTGGGATGCAGAAATCAGCCTGGCCCGATTCCTATGGAGGTACTGCCATGTAAGGCCACACAGCTCTCTGGGAGGCAGAACTCCCTATGAGGTCTACACTGAGATCGAACCCTGTTCCTCCCGCCCGGAGTTAACGATGTCAGGGGCCGGAACTGTCCAATAAAAGGCACCCACCTCAGTCTGCGCTTTTCTTCACAGTTCCATTTTCGTAGTTTTTGTAAGCTTGGCAGGATTTAGGGCAATACAAAAACGGCTGAGCTCAAACAATTCGGCCTCCAGACGACAGGTTGTGCTGCCGATGGATACCACTCGGCTTTGGTGTGACTAACCATTGATGGGTGCCCGGATTAAGGGGCCCCCACGGCAATTTGGCAATGACTTATTGGGGGAAGGGGCAATCCTTGAATCGGGCGCCAGAGTCTTTAAGTACAAACTCCCTTGAAGAGGCTGGAATGTCAGGGTCTTTCTTGAATATTTCTTGCAAAAAGAGTTTTGCATAGTCGCGACTTATCAACCCCTCTTTGTTAAGCGAGCAAACGCTGGCTGCCACTCCAGTGTAGAACCCAGTCCAATAATCTTCCTTGTTCATTGCATGGGCACTCATTGGGCCGCAAACAATGGCGGATGCCATGACAGTCATTGCCAATCGCCGTCGATGAGTCATTTTGGGATGGAAGGGCAAAACAAGTATAGGCTGATAATGTGGCTGAGAGGTGTTTATGGCAAACAAGTCCTACCCCATCCTGTTGTCATTGGAGGAGGGGTGTCGCGGTGAATCCTGGTGATGCTTAGTCTTTGGATGGTGGCACGACCACGGTGCCTAGACATTCCGTTCTTGCTTCGCCATCCAGTTGACCCTAGGTGGGACGCATTTTCGAGGCACTCCGTTTGATCACCGGTTTTGGAGGTCGCTGGTTGGACTCTCTTGCAGGCTCGATAGGGGGTGGATCTCGCTCATTCGTCAACCCCATGGTCCATCTGTTCGGCATTGCGCATCGTCTTCCACCAGGCCTGTTGCCAGACGTTTTTATTTATAGTCATGCCCATGGAGATTGGCTCTGGGGATGTCTATGGCTCTCGTCAATCATGTGTGAACCACTTGCTTCTGGCTTCCTTGCGGGTCGTCTCAAGGATGGATCCCTCACGACGAGCAGCTGTAGTGGGAGACCCCACCGGCATGGAAGAATTGTCTGGGTTTCAGTTGATCATATTTTGCTTTCAACTCCCCTTCTTGCTCCTTGTAGGGGTGGCTAAAGACCTCCTGCAGTTCTTGGATTAGGATCGTGTTGCCATGCTCAGCCTGCTGGTATGCAGGTGCGATCAACCACTCTCGCCAGGTTACCTTCGGATTGACGGATTCCATCGCTGCTGATGTCTTTTTGTGGTCGCCACCGTAGGCGATGCAATCCCTCCAGCGCTGCAACCAGCTTTCCCACTTCGCATCCATTTCTTCTGAACTTGGAAGATAAAAGCTCGCTTTTAGGGCTGAAATTCCATCGGGTATTTTAGATAGCTTGCGAAAGAAAACCGTGTAGTCAACCTTCGTGATGATCATCAGTTCGTGCAATTCGTTCACCAGTTCGGCGTCGTAGGTGACCAGGCCGAGTTTCCTGCCCCACATAGCTTCAATCTCCCGATCCATCGCTTCCTTGAATCCTTCCCGGATCTGATCCAGTCTTGCCAGGGCCTCGGTTTGATCGCTCAGGAGCAGACGAATGGATGCCCAGAACATCTGGTAATTAGCTTCGGCTGCCACCGGCTGGTTGAAGAAGCAGAAATGCTCGCCGCCTCCCGTCCAGGGTTGAAACCTGGGGTCGAACAACTCGCAGAAACCGAAGGGGCCGTAGTCGAGGGTGAAGCCCCCCGCTGCGCAGTTGTCGCTGTTGAAATTACCCTGGCAGTAGCCGACGCGCATCCAGTTGGCCACAAGAGCAGTCAGACGCTTGCGAAACAGGTTCGCCAACTCCACAAGCTGATCGCTGAATGGAAGATGGGGATCGATCTCCGGTCGATAGTTTCTTTCAATCAGGTGGGCAACAATCATCCGCAGCTCGTTCCATGCATCTGGATGGGCCTGGGTGCGGGCTCGACGCGCGAACAGCTCCAGCTGACCGACCCGTAGAAAAGATGGTGCTACCCGTGTGGTGATGGCGGTTGGGTTCTCCACCATGATGTCGGGATCCCAGGACCTGGAGTCTGGTGAATACCAGGGTCTGCGAACTGTTTCAGACCTTGAGGCATAGAGGGTCAACGAGCGTGAGGTGGGAACCCCCAGGGCATGCATGAACTCCTGGGCCAGAAATTCGCGTACGCTGGAGCGCAGCACGGCACGACCATCGGCCCCTCGGCAGTAGGGCGTTGGTCCACCGCCTTTGAGTTGCAATTCCCATCGCTTGCCGTTGAAGAGACCTTCGAACACGGAAATGGCCCGGCCATCGCCGTAGCCGTTACCCGTGCCGAATGGGCACTGTTGGATGTATTCCGTCCCGTAGATGGAGAGGGCGTAACCGGTCGCCCAGCCCACAGGGCGCATGGGCTCGCGAGCCACGCTGATGTCGCCGGAAAACAGGCGCCGGAAATGTTCTTCGTGGGCCAGATTCTCATCCAGGCCCAGTTCGTGGAACAGGCTGCTGCTGTGGGCCACGTAGGACGGCTCTGGGATCGGTGTAGGCCTGACCGGCACGTAGTGGCCGCTGAAGACCTGGCGCGGACGGTGGTCGTTGCCATCACTGCTCGCCTGCGGATCCCGATGGAGTGAATCCAGCAGCGAATAGTCGGCCCGTTGGGCGAACTCCGCGAAGCTTGTCGTTGCCGGCGCTTTGTTCGCAGAGGTGGAGCTGGCGGGCATGGGGCCGATTGTCACAGTCTGGGGTTCCCGTCGGCAGAGTTGGGGTAGGGCCTGACGGGCTGGTCGCAGCTCAGGCCCGTATCAGCACTACACCAGGGCGTAGCGCGTGCTGAGCTTTTCGCTGGCTCCTGGTGCCAGCTCGATTCTGCGATCCCCACTCAACAGGGATTGACGCGGGCCGCTCCAGGGTTCCATGCAGACCATCGGCCGGGGAGGCTCGGTCCAGAGCACCACCAGATCGAGGGGATGGCTGAGTTGAAGTTCCAGCCTGGTTCCGGCCGCTTCATCCACAAGCCGCACTGGACCGGTGGGCCGCACCAGCAGGTCGATACCGCTCGCTAGTCGCTGCATCTGCTCCGCTGTGGGGGCAGTGGCCATGGTGAGGTGATTGGTGCACTCCTCGGGTAACCCCTCAATCCGCACCCCTTCCAGGCTTGAAAGGTTGAAGTAGGGATGCAGCCCAAAACTGAAGGGCATCGGATGATCATCGTGGTTGGTCACGGTGGTGTTGATCTCGATGGCCCCCGGGACGAGCCGCACCTCCATCTTGAGCAGGAATTTGAAAGGGTAGGCCTTCAACGTTTCGGGGCTGTCAGCCAATTCCAGGGCAACCCCACGACCATCCTCCAGAGCTTTCATGCTCCAGGGAAGCTGACGGGCAAATCCATGCTGCGGGAGGGTGAATGTCCCCTGGGGTAAGGGAAGTTGATTTCCGGGTAGGCCACCGGTGATTGGAAACAACACCGGGAAGCCCCCTCGCACCGACTGGCCCGGATCGAGAAAGCGCTCCTGATCGAGGTAGACCACCTCTCGATCTCCACAACGCCAGCCCGTGATCAACCCACCGCGCTCGGGCACGACCCTGAGCAGATCACCGCCGATGGGATCCGTGAATTCCCAGTGGGGATAGGGGGTATCACGATGAATGAGGGACATGGACCCATCACGGTCTGGAATCACCATCATCGGCTGGATGCGTGCGATTGGCGAGGTTCCTGTTCCTGACCTCCCCTAGGCGGCAGGTGCCACGACCATCAGGCCCAGGCCACATAGGTGACAGGTTGATATTTCTCAATCTGGATCTGCCAGGCCCGGCTCGCGAGGCCCTTCAGGCCGCGCAGTAGAGCTTCGTGATCACCGCCGGAGATCCAGGTCGCTTTCAGCAGGGGCAGCTTGTCGCTCATCACTTCGAGAGGCATTTCCAAAAGCAACAGGCTGGCTTCCCCTGCAGCCCGTTTCAGAGCACCCTGATCACTGCGTTGAAACACGCGCAGCAGCAGTTCGAGGGCAAGGGATTGGCCCTCATGGCCGGGATCATCCCCATCTGCGGTCGCTGCGGACTGGGATTTTCCAGCCAGGGGAAGTGCACGTTTTCCGTCGAATTCAACCAGCGCTAACGCGACGATGTAGGGAAAATCGGCCATCACGGTCTCTTGAACAGGGGCACCATGCAGATCCACCTTGGATCAGGCAGGGCCTCCGCCGGCGCGACCGTGCAAAAATGAGTACAGATGCCTAGGAGGCTTTCGGTTCTACTTCGGTTGTTTCAATTGCTTCTCTCCTATCGGCTCAGTGCTGTCTTGTTTCATTGCTGGAATCTTGGGTTTTCAAGAATGACAATGCAATGACCTTGTGCCCTGATCTTGATGGTCAAGTAGATTGATTGGCTCAAGGTGATCTTTGTTGGTTTCTAGGGGCACGTTTTTGTTGAATGTTGGTTCCATGGATTGGAGTCTCAAAGAGCGCATTGATGCGCTGTTGTGCTCTGGCCACTATTACCGACCTGGGCGGTTGGCTTCCGACCCAGAGCCCTATCCAGGCCAGGCTGAGCCCACCGTGACCTATGCGAGGCGGTACCGCTCCTCTGCGTTTGAACTCAGCATTGTCATTCCTGTTTATAATCAGGAAGTCATTATGGCGAGAACTCTCGAGTTGGTCGCTGCCAATACGTCTGGGTTTTATGAAGTTATTCTCATTATTGATGGCTGCACTGATGGCAGTCACGATGTCTGCGTTGAGGCGTTGAATTCTATTGCCAAGGATGCTGGAGTGTGTCAGGCCGTCATCATCACTCAGCCTACTCCAATTTTTGAAACAGCCTGCGATAACATCGGCTTTACGGTGGCTCAGGCCGATTTCATTATTGAGCTTCAGGCTGATCTGCAGCTCCGTGACCTTGGATACAATGCGAGACTTGTTTCAGCTCTCAAAAAGTATCCTGATCTCATCGGTGTGTCCGGTCGTTGCGCTCATGCCTTTCATTCCATCAAGGGAGTTGGCAAGCTCGGTGAGTTGATCGAACAACCGCTTGCTGGTGGAATTGATCGTGCCAAGCTCTATCTTTACGGAACCTGCAACCGTGGCCCCCTTGCCCTAAGGAGATCGATGCTGAGGGAGCTCAAATATCTTGATGAGAGGAACTATTATCTGCTCGACTCAGACCATGATCTCTTTGCCAGGGCCTATTTAGGATTTGGTTGGCGCTGCGGTTATGTGCCTGTCGAGGTGATTTCCATTCTTTCCGAGGGCAGCGCAAGAAAACCTTCGTTTGATGCTGATGGTCTCCAGGCGAGGGACCCCCTCAATGAACGCGTGAGGGCGATCAAGGAGTCATCCTGCAGGCAGGGGTTTCTCCGTGCCTCCAGGCATTTGCTTGATGATGTCCCGATTGAGATTCGAGATCTTTAGATGCTTGTTGAACCTTTTCCCTGAACCGATCTCCGGATTTCAGGGCAAGGTGAATCCTGATTGCAGATTCTTGATATCCAGCATCACCCAGGTCACCCAGATCAACAGCGCGATCACCCCTGAGACGGCTCCCACGCGGGCCAGGAACCGCCCCACCACTTCCAGCGAACTGATTTCTTTCATGGGACTGGCAAACGCTCAGATCCATCTTGCAGGTTGGTCCGTCTGTCCCCAGCTCCTTCCCCGCTCGCAGCCACCCCCCACTGTTCGCCACAGTGGAACCCCCCACCACGTCGGCCATGACGACCAGCACTCCCCCTCGCCGTGATCAGATTCTTGCTGCATCGGCCGGATGGGTGGCGGTCCTGCTCAACGTGGTTCCAGGCCTTGGTACCGGTTACCTCTATCAGAGACGCTGGAAGGCCTACTGGCTCACGTCGGCCCTGGCGACGTCGTGGTTTGTGGCTGGTGCTGTGCTCGGCCAGAACGGGCAGCCTGCCCTCGAGCCCCGGAACCAGCTGGTGGGTCTGATCGGCCTGCTGGTGCTGGCGTCTGTGACGGCCGCGGAGGCCGGTTTGGCCGTCAAGCGTGTCCGGGCCTGTGACTGATTCGATCCCGCTGATCGTTGAAGAACGGCTGATCTCCCTTTCGCTGACAATCTCTTGCCTGCCTGGGGCATCGTCAGCTTCGATCAGCGTCGTTTCACGCTGATGTCAGCGCTCCAGATTGTCTGGTTCAAGCGGGATCTGCGGGTGTTGGATCACCAACCGCTGCTGCAGGCCAGCTTGATCGGCCCGGTGTTGCCTTTGGTGGTGGTTGAGCCCCCGTTGTGGCGGCAACCGGACGCCTCCGCTCGCCAGTGGTCGTTCTGCCTGGAATCTCTCCACGACCTTCGGGCAGCCCTGGCCCGGCTTGGACAACCCCTGGTGGTTCGGGTCGGCTCCGTCGTGGAGGTGCTGGAGAGGGCGCGGCAACATTTTCAGATCGGTGGTCTTTGGAGCCATGAGGAGACAGGAAACGGTTGGACCTATGACCGTGACCGCCAGGTGGCCGCCTGGGCCCGGAGCCATGGCATTCCCTGGACCGAAATCCCCCAGTTCGGTGTGATCCGTCGCCTCAAGCGTCGTGATGGCTGGGCTCGCCGCTGGGAAGAGCGGATGGCAGCCCCCCTCGCCCCGGCCCCTGCTGCCCTCACGCCCCTCGCTGGGCTCGATCCCGGCCCCCTTCCTTCACCCATGGCACTCGGCCTGGCTCCCGATCCCTGTCCCCTGCGCCAGGTTGGTGGACGTGAGCAGGGCCTGGCGGTGCTCGCGAGTTTTCTGCAGGGGCGAGGCCGCCGCTACCAGAAGGAGCTCTCAAGCCCACTCACTGCTTTTCGCAGCTGTTCTCGCCTGTCCCCCCACCTGGCCTGGGGCACCGTGTCTCTGCGGGAGGTGGTCCAAGCCCACCGCCATCAACGCACCTCCTCACGCGGTTTCGAGGAGCGGCTGCATTGGCATTGCCATTTCATCCAGAAACTGGAAGATCAACCTTCTCTGGAATGGTCTGAACTCCACCCCCTCACCGCGGGGCTCCGCCCCAGGAATCCCGAGCGCCTCGCGGCCTGGGCAGAGGGTCGTACCGGTCTTCCGTTCGTGGATGCCTGCATGCGGGCCCTGATCAACACCGGCTGGCTCAATTTCCGGATGCGGGCGATGCTGATGTCCGTCGCCAGTTATCACCTCTGGCTCCCCTGGCAGGAGAGTGGCCTGCATCTGGCCCGTCTTTTCGTCGACTACGAACCGGGTATCCACTGGAGCCAGTGTCAGATGCAGTCGGGAACGACCGGCATCAACACCATTCGTCTGTACAACCCGATCAAGCAGGGGCAGGATCACGACCCGGAGGGCCAATTCATCCGCCGTTGGCTCCCAGAACTGGCTGCCGTGCCAGCGGTCCACCTCCATGAACCCTGGACCATGGCGCAGGCGCTTCAGGAGAGGATCGGCTGTGTGCTCGGGGTGCACTATCCCCCGCCGATTGTGGAGCCGAAGGTTGCGGCCAGGGAGGCGCGGGATCGGATCTGGGCCCTGCGCAAGGCGCCGGGGTTCCGGGAGCAGGCCCAGGAGATCGTTCGCCAGCACGGTTCCAGGCGGGGAGGCAACTCTGGCCATGGCAGGCGATCCCCAAGGGCCACGGGCCGCCGGGCCAGCCAGGCCAGTACCGGCCAATTGGAGCTAGATCTCGGCTGACGACAACCGCCGCCGCGGCAGTCTTCAATGCAGGTAGGGATCCAGGAAGCTGAGCGGTTGCGCCATGGTGGAGGAGAAGCCCAGCAGGCCCGGATCGCGGTGGCTGTAGAGAACCCTGTCGTCGTGATCGAGCAGAACCGTGCCGCCCCGTTGGGCGATGAAGTCATCCCGCGGCACATAGGTGCGCCAGTGGCCCAGCACCTCGCCCATGTTGCGCAAGCGCACCGTGGCCAGCTCGAAGGGCCGTTGGAAGCCGCGTCCGCCAGCCCGGGCAAAGAAGGATCCCTGGATCGGCGGTAGCGGCCCCGCCTGAATCGTTTCGTCATCGGCCAGGCGCTGGGGGGCGCTGCGATCGCCGGTGTAGCCACGGATGACTTCGGCCAGGGTGCCGGGGGAGCCGATTCCCGCGCACATCAGCAGCAGGTTGAGCCAGGCCCCCCCGGCCAGCTCCAATCCCGGGTAAAGCCCGAGGGCCCGGTGCAGTTCGGCATCGGGCTCCACCGCCAGGCACTCGGGTGGAAAGCCGGTGAAGTCACAGAAGATCCGGCGACTTTCTTCATCGCCGATGCCGATCGCCTGCACGGCGATGGCGCTGGCTTCAAGCTTCGGCAGCACCGGCACCAGGGCCTGGGCATATTCGAGGCTGTCGAAATCGCCGAGCTGGGGCCAGAGCAGCACCAGGCGGCGACGGCCCTGATCCAGGCCGGGAAACCGGGCGAGCCGCTCCAGCAGCCGAGCGTGTTGGGCGTCGTTCATCGGCTGGATCCCAGTCGCTTCACTCTGGCGCCAGGGTGACCCGTTCGAGGAAGGCCTCGGCAGCATCGTTGAGCAGCTGCCGGCGGGCTGGATCGATGCGTTCCAGCAGTTTCACCATCATCGCCAGCCTCGGATTGGCCTGAAAGATGTTGCGATGGCGTTCAATGAAGCGCCAGTAGAGCCCATCCCAGATCTGACACCAAGGCCCCCGTTTGTAATCTCCCATCTTGAGGATGTAATTGGAGCCGCAGATGTAGGGCTTGGTGGCGAAGATGCCGCCATTACTCATCAACCCCATCCCATACACATTCGGACCCATCACCCATTCGTAGGAATCGAGGTAGCGCTCCATGAACCAGCGATGCACCTCCTGGGGTTCAATTTCGCAGAGCTGCATCAGGGTGCTGAGCACCATCAGCCGCTCGATGTGGTGGTTGTAGCCCAGGCGATTCACCCGTCGGATCGCCTGATCCAGGGGCTCAAGCCCGGTGCTGCCGTCGTTCCAGCAGGGGGCCAGCCGGCGACGGTGGTTCCAGGCGTTGCTGCTCGCCTGGTGCTCGCCATGCACCCGATCGATGCCGCGCACAAATTCCCGCCAGCCGATCACCTGGCGCAGGAAGCCCTCCAGGGAGGCGATCGGGATGGGCTGCCCCTGGTCCTCGCCGCTCCGCACCCGGGCCAGGGTGGCTTGAATCACCTGGGCAGGCGTCAGCAGTCCGATGTTGAGCAATGGCGACAGCAGGGAATGGTGCAGGGTGTCGTGGCGGCGGCTGAGGGCGTCTTCGTAGGGACCGAAATCCGCAAACCGTTCGACCAGAAAGGTCTCCAGCCAGGCATCCGCTCCGGCGTGGTCGAAGGGAATCCAGAGGGGCCCCAGCTCCCCCGGGTGGTCGGGGAATTCCTTGGTGATCATCTGCCTCACCGGCCCGTCGTGGGGGCCCATGGGCACCACCGGCAGCGGCGGCTCGATGTAGTTCTTGGGCAGACGCTTGCGGTTGGCGGCATCGAAGCTCCACTGGCCGCCGCTGGGGGAGCCATCCGGCTCCAGCAGCAACCCGAGCCGGCGCCGCTGGCGCTGATAGAAGCTGGCCATGCGGGGCCGCTGCTTCCCGTGGAACCAGGCCTCGCTCTCGGCGGCCGATTCCAGGAACGCTGGCGAGGGCAGCATGGTCAGGGGTACCCCTCTCCGCTTGCAGAACTCCTGGAGGCCCCTCTCGAAGCGCCGGTCGGCGATGGCGGCCACCCGCAGCCCCTGCTCGCCCGCTGGCAGGGCCTCGAGTTCTGCGCCCAGACGGGCCCAGAACGGGGTGGTGTCGGAGCCGGGCAGCTCGTGATAGCTCACCCTGATGCCCCGTTCGATCAGGGCATCGCGGAAGCTGCGCATCGCCACGAAGGTGTGCAGCAGCCGCAGCCGGTGGTAGCGGTAGGTGCTGGCCACCCCCCGGTCTTCAATCATCAACACCCGGCTGCCGGTGTCGAGCTGGAGGGGCGACGGCATGAACCAGTCGCGGTGCAGCTGGTCGCCCAGGATCAAGGTCAGGCCCATGCCGCGCGCTCTCCCCCCATCGGAACCCCCAGCCTGGCAGCCCCGCTGGCGCTGCTGAATCCTCGCTTCAGGGCCTGCCCTGCATAGGCTCGGGCCACTGAACGCCTGGCCCATGCCCGAACCGAACTTTTCCTACGAGCCGTTGGAGGCCTTCGGAGAGGGCCTCACCACCCGTCGCCCCTGGAACGTGGAGGCCCTGCGCCAGGTGGAGCAGCTCAATGGCCGCGTCGCCATGCTCGGCTTCCTGGCGGCCCTGGTTGGGGAATGGATCACAGGCCACGGTCCTGCTGCTCAGGTGGTGGCCCTGGTGCGCTGGTATCTGAGCTGAAGGGCAGCGAGGCATTGGCGAATCTGGCCCTTGCCCGGCACGGCTCGTCTCACCAGCTCAACATCCGGATCCACACCCACCACAGCAGCGCCACCGGCACCAGGGCCAGGGCGAAGACGGCCAGCCCCTGCAGCGCTTCAGGCGTCATGGTTCTCAGGCACGGTGCCCTTGATGTTGATGGCGGCAACCTGACCCAGATCAGGATCCACCGGCAGGCCCTTGATGGCCAGCGCCAGGCGCCGGGCCAGCAGCAACATCGGGTAGAGGCGTTCTGCTCGTTCTCCCTTGGCGAGCAACGGTGCCAGCACGGTCAAGAGGGCCGCACTCGGGGTCATCTGATTGCACAGCCAGGCGATTGCAGCGGCGCCATGCAGCATCCGTTCGCCGTCGATCACGACGGCCCCATGCCGCAAGGGCAGCCCCCGTTGATTCAGGGCCTGGCGCAGGGCCGTATCGGTGCGGCCATCCCGGATCTGCAGCCCAGGGATGCCACTGCGCAATTCGCTCAGTTCGGCGAAATGGCGGCAGAACGGGCATCCTCCGTCAAACACCAGCACTGGGGTGCTGAAGCTGAACAAGCGCTCAGAACCAGGAGAATCAATGCCGATGGAGCTGCCTCCGATGCCTCAGCCACCTCCAGCCTGCCGCAGGCATTGTGTCGCCGTGGCCAGGCTCATCGTTGTGGTGTTCCTGGTGGTGCTGTGTGGGCCCCTTGGCCTCGGACGATTGGCCTTCACCCCATCGGCCCTGGCCGCCACGACCCCGGGGCCGCAGAGCTACCGCTGCGATGGCGATCCCCTCCTTGCTCTGCTGATCAACGGTCCCATGGACGATCCCTCCATCCCCGACCCAAGCACGGGTTCCGTCCCGATCGGTGGCGCTGTGGTGCTGCAGTGGCGGCATAAAAACCTGCAACTTCCCCGCACCAACAACGCCGGTCCCGTCAGCTTCACCGATGGCATCTGGTGGTGGAGCCTCGAGGATCCCTCCCATCCCAGGTTCCGTCATCGTCGGGGCCCTGGGGATGTTCAGGATGTCGCCTGCGAGCCCCTCTGATCAGCAGAAGCAGCAAGCCAGGTTGGGGACCCAGGGCGGGGAGCCTTTGCCCGTTGGCCCTAACCCCTTGTTGCGCTCGGGCGGCGCGACACTGGCTCAGCAGAGCATGCCCTGAACCGATGACCCCCAGGAACGGTCGAAGTGATTCTCCCGCCGAGGAGAAGGCCGTGTTGCTGCGCTTGTCCGTGCTGGATCGTTATCTCCCTCTCTGGATCCTGCTGGCGATGGCCGCCGGCCTGCTACTCGGGCGCCACGTGCCAGCCATTCAGGGGGTTCTCGATGCCGTGCAGGTGGGGCACACCTCCCTCCCGATCGCCATCGGCCTGCTGTTGATGATGTATCCCGTGCTGGCGAAGGTCCGCTATGAGGACATGGGCCAGGTCCTGCGCAACAGGCGTCTGCTGGGCCTGGCCCTCGGGCTGGTCTGGGGGCTTGGTCCGGCCCTGATGTTTGCCCTCGCCTGGCTGTTTCTCCCCGGCCAGCCCGCCTTTCGCACCGGTCTGATCCTGATCGGCCTGGCGCCATGCATCGCCATGGTGCTGATCTGGATTGATCTGGCCCAGGGCGACCGCGAGGCAGGCGCTTTCCTGGTGGCGATCAACTCGATCGTGCAGGTGCTGGCGTATGCCCTGCTCGGGACCTTCTATCTCAAGCAATTACCTGCGTGGCTGGGTCTTCCCAGTCAGGACGTGGTGTTTTCGATGGCTGAGATCGCCCGTGCCGTGCTGGTCTTTCTGGGATTGCCCCTGTCGGCCGGTTACCTCAGTCGTCGCATCGGCCTGCGGTTCAAGGGACGCCTCTGGTACGAGCAGCGTTTTCTGCCAGTGATCAGCCCCCTGGCTCTCTACGGACTGCTGTTCACCATCGTGGTGATGTTTGCGCTCCAGGGACAGGCGATCACCAGTGATCCACTCACGGTGGCCAGGGTGGCCCTGCCGCTCCTGCTCTATTTCCTGATCATGTGGAGCGTGGCCTTCTGGCTCGGCCAACGGGCTGGCCTCAGCTATCCCCAGACCTCGACGTTGGCCTTCACCTCTGCCGGCAATAACTTCGAGCTGGCGATTGCCGTCAGCATCAGTGTCTGGGGCGTCAGTTCCCGCCAGGCCCTGGCAGGGGTGATCGGCCCCCTGATTGAGGTGCCGGTGCTGGTGGCGCTCGTCTACCTCTCGCTGTGGCTCAGGAGACGGCTGCCTGCCCGTGGCAGCGATCCCGACGCCGGCCATCGGCAGCGGAGCTGATCACTCCAGATCCACCGATTCGAGCAGCATCCGGCAGCGCATCAGCCGGTCGGCATCCACGGCCCAGGCCACGATCTGGCTGTGTTTGGCCTCGTCGTCATCCTGCAATTCCGACACCATGCCGTCGTGATACATCTCCAGCTGACGCACCAGGAACAGGGCGATCTGCTGGTCTTCGGCAGGTTCGGTTCCCAGGCTTTCGAGAAGTTCGAGCACCTGCTTCACCCTGGGGCTGAGCTGGTTTTCGGGCTTCTCCGGGCGATCCGCCCGGGCGGTTTGCATCTTGATGAGGGCCTGGGGGCTGCTGGGAATGCCTGCACCGGCGATCCCTGGACCCTCGAGATCAACCATCTCGGGATGGACACCCTCGTTGGGATCGGCCGGTTCCCCGGCCTGAAAGCGGTAGCGACCGCTGGCTTGGGGGTTCTCCTCGGACGGTGGATTGGCTGGGGAGTCGGACGAATCGTGCATCTGGCCTCCGGGTCGATCCCTCCAGACTCGCTGATCCGAGCCGTTGTTGGGAGGATCCGGTGCGAACAACGCCCCGATTCACCGCCCAGCTTCCGGCGTGGCATCGGCTCGCTTCAGCTGATGGGCCCGGGCATTTCTTGACCAAATCGACGGCATTTCGCTGTCGTCACCAGAGTGGGTTTCGCATTCCAGGGTCTTGTGGATGGGGTCGTCGCTGCTCTCGATCCTGCTGCTGTTGATGGTGGGCGTGGTGGTGGCCCGGATCACCGCCGGTCGCCTGGCCCGCTGGGCCGTACCGGCGATTGTGCTGGAGCTGCTGGTGGGCTTCTTGATCGGCAACATGGTCCTGCCGTTCAGCCGCATTCAGCCCCTCTCCGGCCTGATGGAGCTGGGGGTGCTCAGTCTGTTCTTCATGGTGGGCCTCGAAGTGAACGAGGGGCTGCGCAGCTCCAGCGGCATGGCGGTGCTGCGAACCGTGCTCCTCTCGGCCCTGACACCGCTTCTGGCCTGGTGGCCCCTGCAGCAGGGCTTCGGTTTTTCCCCTGGGACCACCCTGCTCTGCGTGGCCGTGCTGAGTGCCACCGGCACCGGCGTCACCCTGCGGGCCCTGGCCCAGGCGAGCGCCCTCAATACCCCCTCCGGTCGCCTGCTGGTGGGGGTGTCCGTGCTGGATGACCTGCCCTCGATCGGCCTTCTGACCCTGGCGATGCTGCTCGGGTTCCGAGATGCACCATCCTCGGCCTGGCTGGGGGGTGGACACCTCTCCCCCATCACCGGAGTGCCGCTGGGGTTGGCCCTGGGTGCCCTCAGCTTGTTGGGCTGCCGCTGGTGGCGCCACCGTCACGGCCCCTGGCAAGCCGGTCCCCTCGGGGTGTTGTTGTTGTTGATCGGCTGCAGCTGGCTCGGGGAAACCTGTGGCTTCACGAGCCTGTTGGGTGCTCTCTGGGCCGGGGTCCTCGTCAGCCGACTCGCACCCCTGGCCACCGCCGACCCCGCCCCATCCGGGCTGCACGGCCCCTTGACCCTGATCTGGGATGTGTTTCTGCCGCTCTATTTCATCGGTGTGGGGATGCGCATTGAGGCCTCCACCCTGTTGCAGCCCCAGTCCTGGTGGTTGGCCCTGCTGCTGATCGCCCTAGGGGTCGCCTGCAAGTTGCTCTGTGGCCTCGGCATCAACCGAAGGGATCGATTGGCCGGGGTCGATCGCTGGGTGGTGGTGTTCGGCCTGATTCCAAGGGGCCTGCCCGGGCTTGTCTTCGCCTCCACTGCCCTTGAGGCGGGAATCATCACGAAGCAGCTCTTTTCCTCGCTGGTGCTGATGGTCACGGCCACCACGGTGATCGGCCTGTTGCTGCTCGGTCGACGCCTGCAGCTGATTGCAGACAACCCAGCCAAGGCGCCGATCCCAGGGGGCGATCGGCCATCCGATCCCTGGTCGCTCCAGGATCCATCGCCGAGCTGACGTTCTCCCCTGCGACGATCCTTTCTCCAAAAAAAAACTCCCTGGCCGAAGCCAGGGAGCCCAGGGATCGTTGGTGTGGGGACGGCGGCGCTGGATCAGCGATGCTCCATCAGTCGAGGATCGTGACCGGAACGCTGGTGCGGGTGTTGGCCTTGGACGCCTTGACTCGCAGCACACCATCGCGATAGCTGGCCTGCAATTGATCTCGGTTAATGGTGGAGGGAAAACGGAAGCTGCGGCTCCAGGTGCCGTAGCGATAGTCGCTGACCAGAATCACGGGCTGGGATGCTGGTTCGGCGTCTGGTGCAGCCGGTTGTTCCTGATGCCGCTGGGCTTTGATGCTCAGGTTGAGATCGGTGGCATTCACCTCCAGGCTGCCCCTGTCGATGCCGGGGAGGTCCACCAGCACCTCATAGGCATCGCCGAGGTCGCGGATTTCAGCCGCTGGCACCCGCTCGGTGCTGAGTTTCTGCTGATGGAGTTGCTGCTCCAGGCGATCAAACAGTTCGAAGGCCGAAGCTGTACGAAGGGTGCGCATGACGGTGACGTAGAGGATGGTCGGGGGAGGTGATTCGCCTCCGTGAGGGGACTGTCGCAGCCCTGAATCAGGCCTGCTTTCGTGCAGGCCGACTGCCGCGATTCGGTCCTCACGACCTGGGGGCGGTGCTCCACCACAGCGGTGCGGTGAACCGAATCTTCCATGGCCCGATGCCGTCAATCGGGAGGCCATTGATCACGGTTCAGGTTGCAGCACCTCTCCTCAGCTGCAGTGCAGATGTGATGGGTCCTGCCCTGAACATCAGCCCAGAGCCTCAACCTGCTGGCAACGCCGTGATGTTGTTGCACTGCCATGGTTCAGCTGGGTCGCCCTGGGATGGCGTCGGGATTCCAATTGGGCCTGCTGGCCCTGGTGCTGGGGATGGTCAGTCCCTGGCTGCCGCCGCTGCTGCCTCTGGTGGCTTCCCCTCTGGCGGGTCCGCTGGCTTCCGAGCGTCGATCAATGCTGGCGGCTCAGCTGCGCCAACGGCAGGCGGAACGGGCGGAGTGGGCCCAGCTGGCAGCTGAGGAGGCGCGCATCCTGGGCAGAACCGCCCAGGCCTGTGATTTCGATCGGGTGGCGTTGCAGGGGCTGAGCCTGGTCGACGCAGCCCGGGGCGATTCCATCGTCAGCACCGACCTGATCAGCGTTCAGCGCAACGTGGCCGTCTGTCAGGAACGGAACCTCTGAGGCGAAGGCCGACGAAGCGATCATGCCTGGCTAGGAGAGGGGGGTTGCCGATGTTGTTGTCATGCCGTTTCCCCTTTCCCGGCACCAGTCGAGGCCCCTGATCGCGGCCTTGGCGCTGCTGGGTCTTGGTTCAGGCCTGGTCAGCCCAGGGGCCCTTGAGGCCCGTCCTGTCACCCCAGCTCGCCCCGGGGTCGGCGCTGGGGCTGCGGGCGTTGGCGTTCGTCCAGGTGTTGGGGTTGGAGCACCCGGCGTCGGCGTTCGCCCAGGCGTTGGGGTGGGTGCCCCGGGTGTCGGCGTTCGACCAGGGGTTGGGGTGGGCGCACCAGGTGTCGGCGTTCGACCAGGTGTTGGGATTGGAGCACCCGGCGTCGGCGTGCGGGGCGGCGTGGTTGTGCGCGGCCCGGGAACCTGGAACCGTGCCTGGGTTGGTGGGGGCTATTGGACTACCCGTACCTGGCGCACCGGTTGGTATCGGGTCAATCCCGTCGCCTGGGGCTGGTGGGGCGCCCGCTCCGTGGCCTGGGGGGTGACGACCCTGGCCACGGCGGCCACGATCACCAGCCTGGTGAATGCCTCGGCGAATCAGCAATCCACCGTGATCGTGGTGCCTGACACCTCTCTTCTGCTCGACTACAGCACCGTCCAGGCCCTGCCGCCCCAGGGTGCCACGTTCCAGTACGCGACCTCAGCGGGCAACTACGAAAGTGCCCAGGTGCAGTGCACCCAGGGCCTCCTCAATGGTCAGCCGCCAGCTTCCCTCAACCAGGCCCAGCTGCTGAATGCGGTGTGTCAGGTTGCCTACGGCTCTGTCTGACCCCTAACCGATGGGCCCCGTCGGCAGGGCTGCTGCACATCCTCCAGCGGCCCGATCGGGCCCATCCGAGTCCCTAGGAGAAGGGGGAATCGCCTTCCTCCCATGGCCCATTCTTCTCCCACCGAAGCCGATCTTCAGCGCTCCATGGCGTTGCAGGCCGGTCTCCACCTGATCTCCATGGCAGCCAAGGCGTTGCTTGTGCTGGGCGGGGCCGTGCTGCTCGGTGAGGTGGTGGCTGGTCCCGGCCGGCGGGCGTTCACCAACCATGCCCACCGCTGTGAGCCCACCAGCAACGAACCCTCCTGAGGTTGCCGGCCTCAGGGCTGCTCCAGGGGCTGAACCTCCATCGAGGGACCGAAGGAGCGGCCGCCGGCCGCCGGATGGAACCAGGCGTTCGAACCCGCCTCCCGGTTCAGCCAGGCGGTGACCTGCTGACCCGGTTGCAACACCGGGATCGGACTGGGACCCACCCAGCCCGGCCGTCGCCACACCGGCAGGGCATAGCGCAGCTGGATCACCTGGCCCCCTTGCAGGTGAGTGCCGTTTGGTTGCCGTTTGAGCTCCAGAATCCTGGCCTGAACGCTCAAGGTGTCCTGGTGGCGCCTGGTGCTGATCACCCGCAGCACGGCCACCACCTCGGCGCGCCGTTGCTCCTCGGCATAAACAGCAGGTGGCAGTTCGGCCCGGGCTGCTGTGGTGGCACCCCAGGGGATGGGCGTCAGGAGGTGGAGGGTCAGCAGGGTGGCCTGGGCCAGGCGTGCGGCAGGGGTTTGCACCGGGGTGGGCATGCGGGTCCAGGGGTGGGCCATCCACCACTTTGCTGGGTTGCGGCAGCAACGATTGTGGTGGGCCTAGCTCCTGCCACAACCCGTGCTGTTGGGGTCAGGCCCGCTGTTGCGCCGCCTCGGCCAACGGAGGGTCGGCAGCAGGGGTTGCGCGTGGAGAAATCTCACAGTTCGCCCCAGGCTGCCAGGCGGCATGGGGGCCGAAAGGTTTCTGCCGTTATGGTGCAAACCCCCTTAACATCCCCGCCGGGAGAAGGATCCCAGACCTGCCCATGGGTACCCCGATCGATCGAGACACCTTTCTGGCCCGGGCACAGGCTCGCTTTGGCGGCCATTATGACTACAGCGAAATCGTTTATAAAAGCTACAAGTCTCCGATCAAGATTCGCTGCACCGTGCATCCGGTCAAGCTGGTCTTAATCACCCCTGAACGCCATCTTCAGACCACCGGAGGATGCAAGTTCTGCCTGAAGACCAGCCGCAGTCAGATTGTTCCCCTTGGTGACTCCCTGCTGCATATCCAGCGGCAGGTTGGTGGGGAGGTCCATCCCCTTGCGACCAACCCGGAGCCTTGCCCGCTCCCATCCGAAGCCCCAACCCTCAGCTCCGCCGTTGTGTAGAAGACGACGGGTTTGCTGTGATCCCGATGGCTGCACGGCTCTCCAGGGTCATCTGAACTGGTGGGCAATCGCTGCCCTGCTGTGATCAGGCTTGAGATCGAGCCATCCTTCCGTCGCTATGGATTCGAGATTGCGTCAGCCCTCTTGCTCCAGGGGGTGATCGTGGCCATCGGCTCCCTGCTTTCGCCCTGGCTGACTCCGGCAAGCCCTCTCCTTCCCCCAACCACGCCTGCGCCCGATCGTCGGGATCCGGGCCCAGCCCAGGCAATGGTCTGGCCGCGGGTGCCGGCGATCACCCCCGCTCCGTTTCCCAGGCCACTGATCCGCCGCCCTTAACCAGCGCATAACGACCGCCATGCCCCCAGGCTGCTATCAAGGTTCCGAACCCAAAGGCTCATCCATGACCTTCGCCAAGAAGGCCCTGCTCCTCGGAACCCTGGCCACCATCGGCGCCAGCACCACTGCATCGGCTGCCCCCGCCCTGAACGGTGCCGGTGCCACCTTC
>JBEINY010000010.1:0-41806 GCA_040377855.1 Prochloraceae cyanobacterium
CCACCAAGGCAGCCAAGGCGCCCGCCGCCAGGAAGCCCCCCGCCACCACCAAGACCGGCCGGCTGCGGGCCAGTGCCGTGCGGGTGATCAAGCCCGGCGGAAGCTGATGGCGATCCGTCGCTGGACCTGGTTGCTGGTGCCCCTGCTGCTGGCCGGCTGCAACGGCACCCCTCTTGGGGATCAGCTCTCCAGCAGCTTCTCGCCGGGATCGGCGGGCCCAGCATCGGGCGGCCCGGCGGCGTCAGCCCCTGCCAATGGGGGCCAGGGCACTCCGGCTGCCTCCTCGGCCCCACCCCCGACGGCTGCTGTGCCGGCCAGGCCGGGCGGCCCAGTGGTGCCCCCTGGCTCCGCCGCCCCGCCGACCCCTCCCACCGCCCCGCCAGCAGCACCGGCCCGTACGACCCCAGCCACTCCACCGAGGCCTGCGGCGCCCCAACCGTCCACCCCTGCGCCCTATCGGGTCACGATCAAACTGCCCGCGGCAGATCCCTCAGCCCCAGCCGAGGCGGTGACCCGGGCCCTGCGCAGCGCCGGCCTGACTTTCGAAGTGGAGACGATCGAGCGTGTCCCCTCGCCCGGCGCCAACCGCGCCGGGGCGACACCGGCCCCTGCCACCCGTTGATGGCCCTACCTTCCGGTCGTCCCCGCCATCCCGCGCCGCCCCTAAGCCGTCGTCAGGCCCTTCAGCTGATGGACAGCGCCTACCTGGCGGCCACCACGGCCCTGCTCTGGGTGGCTCTTTATTACGTGCCGGTGGGAGGTCCGATCTTCCGTCTGGCCCTGCCCCTGCCCCTGGCCCTGCTCTTCCTACGCCATGGGTCTCGCATCGCCCTGGAGGGTCTGGCCGTGACCGTGCTGCTGCTCGTGGCCCTGATGGGGCCGATCCGCGGTCCCCTGATGCTGTTCCCCTATGGCGCCCTGGCGCTCTGGCTTGGCTGGGGCTGGCGCCGCCGATTCAGTTGGTGGCTCACCTGGTCGGTCGGTGCCTTGATCGGCAGCCTGGGCTTTCTGGTGAGGTTGGCGGTCCTGTCGGTGCTCCTCGGTGAGAACCTCTGGGTGGTGGTGACGACGGCCGCCTCCGGCCTGCTCGACCAGGTGCTCGGTCTGTTTCAGCTCAACCTCTGGCTTGATCTGACCCAGGTGCAGCTGGTGGCCCTGCTGCTGGTGCTGGTGCAGAACCTGCTGATGGTGTTTGCGCTCCATGTGCTCGCCTACTGGATCTTTGCCCGGATTCAGGAGCCGATTCCCGAGCCCCCACCCCCGCTGCTTTCCATCGTCAGCCTCGACGGGCCCTGAGCTGGCCATGGACATCGCTGACGGCATCCCTCCCCTGCCGGCCCTGATCAGTGGCTCCCTGGAGCAGGCCCGGCACTGGTGGCATCAAGGGGCCGTCGGTGCGGGCGAGGCCCAGGTGCTGCTGCTGCTGGCTGGCACCGAATCGGCTGCCGTGGCAGGGATCTCCGCGGCAGGCTCCACGCCTGAGTCGAGGCGTCTCACCGCGGCCGCCGATGCCGAACTGTTGCTGCTCGGTCCGGGGGCCAACCGGCCCCATGCCCTGCCTCCCCTACCGGCGGGGGTCTCTCCGGCCCTGATCAGCCAGGTGGTCATCGAGGCCCTGCGCCTGCCGGTGCTGGTGGTGGATCTTGGCCTCAGCGTGCCCCCGGCCGTGCCCCATCTGCACTGGGCTGCCCAGGCTCCGGCCCGCTGCTTGAGCGGCGGCCGGGCCCTGGAGCGGCAGCGGGTGCGGGATCTGATCAGCAGGGGGGAGAGGCTGGGCACCCGTTGGGCCTCCAGGCCCCAGAACCGGCCCCTGGTGGTGGCCGAGTGCGTGCCGGGTGGCACCAGCACCGCCCTGGCCGTGTTGCTCGGTCTGGGGATCGAGGCGGACGGGCTGGTCAGTGGCAGCCTGCGCCGCCCGGCCCATGGTCTCAAGCACGACCTGGCCCTCCGGGGACTGCAGGCGGCCGGTCTGCTGCCGGCCTGCGAGGGGGCCGCCGGGTCCGTTCCTGACCCTGATCCCGTGGCGGTGCTGGCGGCGGTCGGTGATCCGATGCAGGCCCTGGCCCTGGGGCTGCTGCGGGGGGTGGCCGGTTCCGGCCAGCCGGTGCTCCTGGCCGGCGGCAGCCAGATGGCCGCCGTGCTGGCCCTGGCCCTGGCCGCCACCCCCTCCGCCGATCGGGAACCGCTGGCGGCCCAGGTGGCGATCGGCACCACCGGCTGGGTTGCCCGGGACGGGGGCAGCGACCTGTCCCGTCTGCTGCAGCGCATCGGTGGCCGGTACGGCGTCTCCTGCCTGGCGCTGGCCTCGGGGCTGCGGTTCCACGAATGCCATCAGCAGGCCCTTCGCGATTACGAGCTGGGCTTCGTCAAGGAGGGGGTGGGGGCAGGCGGCCTCGCCCTGCTTTGGGAACGCAGCGGATTGACGATCGAGGCCCTGGCCAGGGCCTGTGACCGGGCCTGCGGCGAGCTGCTGGGTCACGCCCCTGGGAGCTTCTAGGGTCGGGGCATGGCTACCTTCACCCGCCGCCGGCTGCTGGCCCTCTCGGCCGGGAGCGGACTGGCCTTCCTGGCCGGCTGTCGTCCTGCCCGCCGCGGCACCCTGGTCTGCAGCGCTGGCAGCATGCCCCAGAGCTGGACCTCAAAGCTTCCAGGAAGCTGGGGCCTGCGCTCGGTGGCCAGCCCCCAGGCTGTGCTGGCCGCCTCAGCCGGCGGGGATGGGGACGCCGGCCCCGCCGAACTGGTGATGCTCGGGGATGGCTGGGCCACCACCACCCCTGCTGATCGTTTTGCCCCCTTGGGTTCGTCGGTTCAGCCCCTGCTCGATCGACTCGATCCCCTGGCGGGCCCGATCAGCCGGCTGCTGGCCCCGGTGGGTGCACCGGCCCGGGCCTTCCCCTGGTCCTTCGGCACCTGGGTGCTGCTGGTCCGAAGGCGCCCCGATCTGATCGCCAAGGCCCATGAAGGCTGGTCGTTGCTGCTCGATCCCAGCCTCCGGGGCCGCCTGGTGCTGCCTTCCAGTCCGCGGGTGGTGATCAGCCTGCTGGCGGGGCCTGCACCCCTGAGCGACCCGGCCCTGGCGGATCGTCTGCGTCAGCTGCGTCGCCAGGCCCTGGCCTTCGACGATCGGGATGGCCTCAATCTGCTGCTGGCCGCTGATGCCGATGCGGTCGTGCTTCCCAGCCAGAGGGCAGTGTCGTTGTTGCGGCGCGATCCACGCCTCCAGGCCGTGCTGCCCGCGGGCGGTTCGCCCCTGATCTGGAACCTGCTACTGCGTCCTGCGGCATCCACCCAGCTACCGCCGATCGACTGGCTGGACAAGGTGCTGCGGTCGCCCTTGCTGGCCCGGCTGCTGGCGGACGGCTGGGTGCCCCCCCTCCCCCTCTCCAGCCTTCAGCCGCTGCTGGACCAGCAGCCAGGGCCAATCCGTGCGTTGCTGCGGCCCCCCCAGGCCCTGCTGGATCGTTGCTACAACCTCGCTCCCCTCCCAGCGGCCCAGCGCAACGAGGCCCAGGCCCTCTGGGATGGGGCGGCCCCAGGCTGAGCCCCTGTCTGACCAGGACACCCTGGGGGGCTTTAACCCCAGAGACGCCGCCGCGGTGCCGCCACCAGGCGTCGGTGGGTGTCGGCCAGCAGGTCGGGGATCGGCAGGTTGAGGGGGCAGCGGGGCAGGCAGTCGCCGCAGCGTTCGCAGGCGGATCCGTCGTGCTCCTCCCACCAGTGGCCAGCCCGGCCGATCAGGTTGTAGCGCTCCGTGGCGAAGGCCTCCATGCCATGACCCACCGCCAGGTTGCGCAGCCGCAGCACGGCTGGGATCGGCACCGCCTGGGGGCAGGGCAGGCAGGCGCGGCACTGGCCGCAGCGCTCCGGTCCCAGCCTCCGGTCGGCGGCCTCCACCAGTCGGCCGAGGGCTTGATCGAGGGCCTCCTGGCGGAGACGGTGGTGGGGATGGTCGGCGGCCGCCAGGCGCTCGGCCCAGGCCAGATCAGAGGGCTGGGCAGCCCCGAGGCTGAGGGTGGAGATTCCGTGCTCGAGCAGAAAGCGGTAGGCCAGCTCCAGGGGATGGAACGGCGCGCAATCCTCCAGCAATTCGGGCGGTGGATCAAACAGGCGGCCTCCCTTGTCGGCCGGAGAGATCGCCAGCACCCCGAGGCCATCGGCCAGAGCCGCCCGGGCCAATGGCAGACGCTCCTGGTCGAACAGGTGCACGTGCAGGGCGCAGAAACGGAAGCGCCCACTGGCAAGGGCGGCCTCGATCACCCCGGTGGATCCGTGGCTGCTGAAGCCCACCTGCCCCACCAGGCCTTCACCCTGCGCCCACTCCAGCAACTTGGCGCCTGGTCCCTGCAGGCTCCAGGCGAGGTGCTCGGTCGTGTTCAGGCCATGGATCGCCAGGTTGTCGAGCCGCTTCACCCCGAGGCGCTCCAGCACCGCGCGCAGCTGCTCCTGGGAGGCGGCCAGCCCAGGTCCCGGCAGCAGCTTGCTGGTAAGCACCAGGGAGGAGCGGGCTTCGGGATCCCGTCGTTCCAGCTGGGCCAGGGCCTGGCCCAGGAACCGTTCGGCCGGCCCGTAGGCGGGTGCGGTTTCGATGTGGTTGATGCCGGCCCCGATGGCGGCGCTGACCACCGCCGCCATCGGCTCGAAGCCATCCACGGCCCGCATCGTCCCCAGGGTGAACAGGGACACCGGCGGTCCGCTTCCGAAGGGACGGCGGCTCGCTCGGGCGGCGGCGGATGGCCCCGGGGCGGTCATGGGCCTCATGCCCCGGAGCCCTGGGGGAAATCGCTGGCCGGGTTGTCCCCGGGCTTGTCGTTGCCCTCGGCCTCCGGAGCCGACGGGTCTGAATCGGAATCGCCCGGGGTTTCCCCGTCCGGTTCGGGTTGGGCCCGGCGCAGGTGGCGCACCAGATCGGCCGGTGAGGTGCTGTCGAGGAAGCGGCGGAAGTCGGCCTGGTCTTCGGCATCGGCCTCCGCATCCACGGGGATTGAGGCATCGGCCACCACCTCCTCCAGCATCCAGATGCCGCTGTCGGTGCGCAGGGCCAGGGCGATGGCGTCACTGGGCCGGGCATCGAGCTCGATCGGCTGGCCGGTGCCGTCGAGCAGTTTGAGCACCGCCCGGAAGGTGCTGTCCTCGATCGTGTGGATCACCACCCGCTCCAGGGTGAGCCCCGCCACCTCGATCAGGCTGGCCATCAGGTCGTGGCTCAGGGGCCGGGGACTGGCCTGGTCGCTGAGGCCGGCAAGAATGTTCTGGGCCTGGGCCTGGTCGATCCAGATCGGCACCTGGCGGCGACCGGAGGGGTCCCGCAGCAGCACGATCGGGCTGCGGCTGGCTGCATCCAGGGCGATGCCAGCGACCTGCATTTCGACCATGGGCTTGCCGCAAGAGGCCGTTGACCGATTATGGCCATCTGGTTGGGGCCCCACGGATGTTTACCGGTCTGGTGCAGGCCGTCGGTCGCCTGCAGACCTGCCCGGGCGGGGTGGCGATCCACTTCTCGCCCGGAGCCCTCGGGACCCTGACGCTGGGGGACAGCATTGCCGTCGATGGGGTGTGCCTGACGGTGGCCGAGCTCTGGCCCGACGGCTTCCGGGCCGATGTCAGCGGCGAGACCCTGGGCCGCAGCACCCTGGCCCTCAAGGCGCGGCAGGGAGGGTCGGTCAACCTGGAGCCTGCCCTGCGACTGGCGGACCGGCTGGGCGGCCATCTGGTCAGCGGCCATGTCGATGGCCTCGGCCGGGTGGTGCTGCAGGAGCGGCGCGGCCCTGCCTGGCACCTGGAGCTGGCCTGGGAGGACGCCGCCTACGGCCGCTACATCTGTGAAAAGGCCTCGATCACCGTCGATGGCATCAGCCTGACGGTGGCGGGCTGCAGCGCCGATGGAGCGCGCTTCTGGATTGCGGTGATTCCGCACACCTGGGCCAGCACCACCCTGAAGGACCTGCGCGGCGGCTCCGCCGTGAACCTTGAGGCCGATCTGCTCGCCAAATACACCGAGCGCCTGCTGCAGGCGCGCAGCGAGCCCCACGGCCCGGGCCATCAGCAGGGTCAGAAGCCCGCAGCTTCTGCCCTCGACAGCCAATGGCTGAGTGAGCAGGGGTATGGATGATTAGCAAAGGCTGTCGGGCAACGATCCGCTGACTACGGTTTCAGCACCTCGATCACTCCTGCCATGACGACTTCCCTGAGTCGATCCGAGCAGCGTTCCCTGCGCGCGTTCACCGTCGCGGAAGGAATCCTGATGCTGGTGCTCGGCATCTTGGCCCTGCTGTTCCCGGTGATCGCCTCGGTGGGTGTCACGGCGATTGTGGCGGTGGCCTTTCTGGTGGGAGGTCTGGTGGGCTGGATCCACGGCCTGCTGCGAGCCCCCAGGCTCTCTGGCGGACTCACCTTCTGGCGCCTGGTGGTGTCAACCCTGTTCGTGGTCACCGGAGGCTGGATGCTTCAGCACTTCCGCCAGGGAGCTGCTGAAACCCTGGAACAGGTGGCAGCCCTGGCCCTGGCGATCGGCATCGTCTTTCTGGCTGAGGGCCTGGTCGCGATCGGCGTGGCCCTGGCCCATCGGGGGATGGCCGGTTGGGGTTGGGGCCTCACCAACGGCATCGTCACCGTCATTCTCGGTCTGCTGATTGTCACCATGAAATTCTGGAATCTCACCTGGGTGATCGGCACCCTGGTGGGCATCAGTTTTCTATTCAGTGGTTTCGATCTGCTGGCCTTCGGAGTCAGTTTCCACCCCGAATCCGACCTGGCTTCTCCAGCCTCCAAGCCATCCACCTGAGATCAAGCGGCCAATCCTTTGGGAGCTGGTTTCGCTGGATGCCAGCTGATTTCAGTTGGCATCCAGATCGTTATCGATGCCGTTGGCATCGTCATCGGTCCCCTGGTGGGCGCCAGCCTCCATCGGCAGCAACCAGATCGAGCCGGTTTCCTGATGCACTTCGATCCGGAATTCCTGGCCCGGCTCCAGCCCCATGCGGCGGGTGTAGGCGTGGCCGATCAACAGATTGCCGTTGCCATGGACCCGGGTTCGGAAATCAGCTTGCCGGCCTTTGCTGCCGGATGCTCCCCCACTGCTGGGCAGGGTGTAGCCGCGGGCTTCGACCAGGGCTCGGTAGAAGCTTTTTTTGAGAACACGACCACTGGGGCCCACATAGCCACAGGCCTTGGCAATCTGATCTTCGGGCCGATTGCTCAGGGAGCGAGCGCGATCAATGAGGGCTTTCCCTTGCAGCATCCCGCGGGGGGCTGGTTCGTTCATGGGTCGGATCAGGCGGCCAGGAACCGCATTGTTCGCCCGATTGTGCCGATTGGATGCAGGGTGCCGCAAGGGCTCCAGCGTTCGAATCTCAAAGTAGATAGAGGATTCCGAACAGAACCAGCCAGATCACGTCCACGAAGTGCCAGTAAAGCTCTGCCGCTTCGAATCCAAAGGGATGGGCTTCGGAGAGGCTGCCGCCCTCCCGGGCCTGCCACCAAACGATGGCGATCATGATCACCCCGAGGGTGACGTGCAGGCCGTGGAAGCCTGTGAGGGCATAAAAGGTGCTGGCGAACAGATTGGAGGTGAGTCCAAAGGGGAGAGAGAAATACTCCACCATCTGGCCGGCGAGGAAGACGGCACCGAGGCCGGCTGTGATCAGGAGCCAGAGGCGGCAGGGACCCCGTTGCTGACGCTGGAGCTCCTTGCCGGCACGATGAAACGTGAAGCTGCTCATCACGAGCAGGGCGGTGTTGATCGTGGGCAGCAGCAGCTCCAGCTCGTAAATCGCCCCGGGGGGCAGGGGATTGACCGCCCGGAAGGTGAGATAGGCGGCGAAGAACCCGGCGAAGGTCATGCCGTCGGCCACCAGGAAGGTGGCCAGGCCGAACATCCTCAGGTCGGGATGCTCCCCGTGTTCAGCACCGTGAGATGGGCTTTGGGACTCAATGCCGGCCTGGATCTGCTGGGGACCCGGGTCCATGGAGGTGGTCTGGGCAGTCATGGGGTTGCCTCCAGAGGGCGGCCATAGCCGTAGGGACGGGTCACCAGGGGCGCTTCTCCTGTCCAGTTCTCCACAGGCGGCGGGGAGCTGGTGAGCCATTCGGGGGTGAGGGCCCGCCAGGGGTTGTCGCCGGCCCGGGCGCCATGGCTAAGGCTCAGCGCCACATTGATCAGGAACGGCAGGGTGCTCAGGGCCATGAGAAGGGCACCCACGCTGCTGAGCTGATTGATCAGGGTGAACTGGGGGTCGTATTCAGCGACCCGGCGCGGCATGCCGTTCAGCCCGAGCCAGTGTTGGGGCCCAAAGCAGAGGTTGAAGCCCACGAAGGTGAGCACAAAGTGCACCATCCCCAGGGGTTCGTTGAGCATCCGACCGGTCATCTTCGGGAACCAGTGGTAAACCGAGGCAAAGATCACGAACACGGTGCCGCCATAGACGATGTAATGGAAGTGGGCGACAACGAAATAGGTGTCATGCACGTGGATGTCGAAGGGCACCTGGGCCAAGGCCACCCCGGTGATTCCCCCGAGCACGAAGTTGACGATGAAGGCACAGGAGAACAGCACGGCACTGTTCAGGGCGATACGGCCCCCCCAGAGGGTGGCCAGCCAGTTGAAGAATTTGACCCCGGTCGGAACGGCGATGAAGGCCGTCGCAATCGTGAAGAAGAGGCGCATCCAGGGCGGCGTGCCGCTGGTGAACATGTGGTGGGCCCAGACGATCAGGCCCAGGAAGACGATCGCCAGGATTGAGAACACCATGGTGGTGTAGCCGAACAGGGGTTTGCGGGCGTGCACCGGCAGGATTTCGCTCACCAGGCCGAAGGCCGGCAGCACCATGATGTACACCGCTGGGTGGGAGTAGAACCAGAACAGGTGCTGGTACACCACCACATTGCCACCGAGGGTGGGATTAAAGAAGCCCGTGTGGGCGATGATGTCGAAGCTGAGCAGGATCAGGGTTCCCGCCAGCACAGGCGTGGAAAGGATCACCAGCAAGCTGGTGCCGAGCATGGCCCAGGCATACATCGGCAGCTGCATCATCTTGAGGCCTGGACGGCGGAGCTTCAAGATGGTGGCGATGAAGTTGATGCCACCGAAGATTGAGCTGCTTCCAAGCAGCAGCACGCTGAGAATCCAGACAATCTGACCCGCCGCCGGGGTGGTGATGCTCAGGGGGGGGTAGGCGGTCCATCCGGACTGGGCGGCACCGGCAATGAAGTAGCTACTGATCAGGAGCAATCCCGCCGGTGGAATCATCCAGAAGGCAACGGCATTCAAACGGGGAAAGGCCATGTCGCGGGCCCCCACATAGAACGGGATCAGGTAGTTACCGAAGCCACCATTGACCACGGGCACGATCCAGAGAAAGATCATGATTGTGCCGTGGAGTGTCAGCACCTCGTTGTAGGTCTGCCGCGGCAGAAAATCGGAAATTGGGGTTGCCAGTTCGATCCGGATCAGGCCTGCCAGGAGACCACCGATCAAATAGAACAGAAAGCCACAGACGAGATACTGGATGCCGATCACTTTGTGATCAAGACTGAAGCTGAAGTATTTCAGCCATCCCTGGGGTTGAAGGCTGGGACTCGGTTCTGGGCTGGGGGACAGCAGGGTCCCGGGGCTGGTGGTGGTCATGGTCAGGCGGGGGTTTGCTGCTGCTGCCACTGCTCGAACTCAGGGGCTTCGTGAACCACCACCGAGGAGCGCATGCCGCCGTGGTAGGGCCCGCAGAGTTCTGCGCAGATGATCGGGTAGGTGCCGGCGCGGGTCGGCGTGAAGGAGAGGAGGGTTGGCTGGCCCGGAATGATGTCCTGCTTCAGCCTGAACTGGGGAACCCAGAAGGCATGAATCACATCATTGGCCTTCATACGGAGTTCCACGGGTCTGTTGACAGGCACATGCAGTTCACCGCTGATGATCTTGCTGTCTGGGTAGTTGAAGATAAAGGCAAACTGCATGGCAGTCACCTCCACATTCAGGGCCTGAAGCGGCTGGTTGGAGACGCCGATGCCGCCCCAGATTCTTTCCTTTGGAGCCGTTGGGACCCCTGGTGACACCACCGTCGAAGCTGATCCAGCGGTTGGCTCCTCGGAAACCATGGCTGCATGCATGGCGCTGTGATCCATCAGGGGTGTCATGCCACCCATCCGTTCATAGATGTCGTAGCTGTAAATGCCGATGAAGAGCACCACAACGGCAGGAATGGCTGTCCAGATGATTTCAAGGGGGAGATTTTCCTCGATTGCCAGGCCATCTCCCAGGTCGCCGACTTTGCGGCGAAATCGCATCAGGCTGTAAACGAGAAGTCCGCAAATCCCCACAAACAGGCTGGTGCCGATGCTGAAAAGCACACGAAAGAGTTCGTCGTAGACCGGCGCATTGCTGCTGGCATCAATCGGCAACATCGAAACCTGGGTGCCAACCCAGACTCCAATGCCGATCAGGGCGGCTGCCAAGCACAGGACGGTCAGGGTGGAGGGAGATTTCACAACCCCGCATCGAATTGAAGCCAAGCCTATGGGTGTTCGTCGATTGAAGTGGGGAGAAGTTGTTAAGAGGATCTGAAAGTGTGTCGTCGTTTGCGATGGAAGCAAATGCACATCAGAAAGAAGTCGCTACTTTGACTTGACCCACTCTTGGGATCAGAACGTGCTGGTTGCTCCGGCCCGAACCCATCACGGGCCCAGCGGCCTCTCCCTGGTTGATCAACGGCTCCCGTGGATCAGCAGCCACCTCGTGGTCGCCCTGGTCGCCCTGGTGGCGATCGGTGGTGCCACGCGGGTGATGGAGGCTGGTCTGGCCTGTCCCGACTGGCCGCTCTGCTACGGGTTGTTCCTGCCGGGTCGCCAGATGAACCTCCAGGTCTTCCTGGAGTGGTTTCACCGCCTGGACGCCTTTCTGATCGGCCTGGGCCTGTTGGTGCTCACTGGCTGGAGCCTCTGGCGACGTCAGGATCTCCCCACCTGGTGTCCCTGGGCCTGCGGAGCCCTGCTGATCCTGGTGGCCGGCCAGGGCCTGCTCGGTGCCCTTACGGTCACGCACCTGCTGGCCTCCGGGATCGTCACAGCCCATCTGGGCATGGCGCTTCTGCTCGTGGCCGGTGCCAGTGCCCTTCATCAGGGCCTGGTGCTTCGTCATCGGCCTCCGGCTGCTGGTGTGGCCGGCCGCTGGCGGCTGCCGACGGCGCTTCTGGCTTCCATCAGCCTGGTTCTGGTGTTCTGCCAGTGCCTGCTTGGGGCCGCCATGGCTTCCCGCTGGGCGGCCACCCAGTGCATCGCCGCCGCGGAGGGTTGTCAGTGGCTGCTCATGCACCGATTGGTGGCCTACCCGGCTTCCGCCCTGGTGCTTGTGCTTGGCCTGGTCATCCTTTCCCGACCAGGTGCTGGGGCCACCTTGCGGTTGCTGGCAGGGGGGGCCGCCGCCCTGGTGCTCGGCCAGCTTGCCCTGGGCGTCGCCACGTTGCGACTGCTGTTGTCCGTGCCGGCGGTGACGGTGGCCCACCAGATCACCGCAGCCCTGCTGGTGGCGCTGCTGTCCGCCCTGGTGGTGCGTGCTTTTCCATTCTCTGAGGTGCGACATGGTTAGGGCCCTTCCCCTCGTTGTCGAGGCCCCGGTTGGCGGCCTTCCGACAACGGCATTGCCTCCTGCTCCGGCATCAGCTCCTCACAGTCCGACTCCAGCTCCTGCCGCCCGGCGGGTGTCCCGGCTGCCGGCCTGGCTTGAGATCACCAAGCCGCGTCTCATCCCCCTGCTCCTGGCCACCACCCTGGCCGGGATGGCCGTCAGCGATGCATGGCCCCTTCCCTGGCCGCGGTTGGTGGCCTGCCTGCTGGGAGGCACGTTCTCTTCAGCTGCCGCTGGCATTCTCAACTGCCTCTGGGAGGAGGAGCTTGATCGCCGCATGCACCGCACCAGCGGCCGGGCCCTGCCTGCCGGTCGTCTGACCAGTCGCCAGGCCCTGGTGCTGGCCGTGGCCCTCACCGTTTCAGCGGTGCTGCTGCTCACCCTTTGGGTCAACGCCCTGGCGGCTGCTCTGGCCTTGCTCGGCCTCTGCAGCTACGTGCTCCTCTACACGGCCCTGCTCAAGCCCCGCACCCCTCAGAACATCGTCATCGGTGGCGTCGCCGGCGCCATTCCTCCCTTGGTGGGGGCTGCCGCAGCCACCGGCCACCTTGGCTGGGGGGCGTGGTGGCTGTTCTCCCTGGTGGTTCTCTGGACCCCAGCCCACTTCTGGGCCTTGGCCCTGCTGCTCCGCGACGACTACCGCTCCGTCGGCATCCCGATGCTGCCCGTGGTGCGGGGGCCCCAGGTGACGGGCGTGGCCATTGACCGGTACGCCTGGGCGACAGTGGTCACGAGCCTGTTGGGGGTCCTGGTGATCCCCAGTGGAGGCCTCCTCTTTGGCCTGCTTGTGCTGCCCTTTGATCTGAGGTTGCTGCAGTTGACACAGGCCCTTCGCCGCCAGCCCGACAGCCCGGACCGGGCCAGGGCCGTGTTCCGTTGGTCGATTCTCTATCTCTTCGGGCTCAGCCTGCTCATGCTCTTCGTTCGTCAACCCAGGGCTGAGATCTTCAGCCTCGATTGGGGCCAGATCCTGCTGGCGATCACGGGCACTCCCTAGATTGCAGGGAATGCCTGGGCCTTTTGGGGGTGCACGACGGTGATTGAGCTTCAGGGCCTCTGCAAGCGCTACGGCAGCGTCGTTGCACTTGCGGGGGTGTCCCTTTCGGTGCCCCAGGGCTGCCTCTATGGCCTGCTCGGACCCAACGGCGCCGGCAAGACCACCACCCTCAGGATCCTGGCCACCCTTCTGGCTCCCGACTCCGGTCAGGTGCGGCTTGCCGGTATCGATGCCCTGGCCGACCCTCGCCGGGTGCGATCCCGCCTGGGCTATGTGGCCCAGGAGGTGGCGATCGACAAGATCCTCACGGGCCGGGAGCTGCTCCGGCTCCAGGGCGACCTCTACCACCTGTCACGGGGAGATCGGGAGTCGCGGTTGGAGCAGTTGGTGGAGCTGCTCGGCATGGCCGACTGGATCGATCGGCGATGCGGCACCTACTCCGGCGGGATGCGCCGTCGCCTTGATCTGGCCACCGGTCTGCTGCACCGCCCCGAGGTGCTGGTGCTGGATGAACCCACGGTCGGCCTCGACCTTGAGAGCCGGTCAGCCATCTGGCAGGTGCTCCGTCGCCTGCGTCAGGAGGGGATCACGGTTCTCCTCAGCAGCCATTACCTGGAGGAGGTGGATGCCCTGGCGGATCGGCTCGCGATCCTCGATGGGGGCCGCGTCATCGCCGAGGGCACCCCTTCCGACCTCAAGGCGGCCCTCGGAGGCGATCGGCTCACCCTGCGGGTACGGGAATTCAGCGACCCCGAGGAGGCGGCCCGTGTCCGGCAGCTGGTGCAGGCCTGTGCCGGTGTGCGTGAGGTGGTGGTCAACCAGGCCCAGGGCTATTCCCTCAACCTCGTGGTGGAGGGGGATCGGGTGATTGAGCAGGTGCGGCAGCAGCTGTCGGAGGCTGCCCTGCCGGTGTTCGCCCTGGCCCAGAGCCGTCCCAGTCTCGACGACGTCTATCTCCAGGCCACCGGTCGCACCCTGATGGATGCTGAGCTGGCCGTCGCCGGTAGCCGGGACGCGAAGGCCGAGCGCAAGCAGTCGATGCGCTGAGCGCTACGCCCCTTTCGTTTCCAGAGTCCTGCCCACCGGTCTGAACCACACCATGACCAGCGCCCCTACCTCCTTCGACGGTTCGGCCCCTAGGCCCGAGGCCTCGGCTGCTGCCGAAATCACCCAGGAAACCCTCGCCCTCACCCGGCGGCTGTTCATTCAATTGCAGCGCCGGCCCTCCACCCTGGTGGCCGGGGTTCTCCAACCCCTGATCTGGCTGGTGCTGTTCGGGGCCCTGTTCGCGAAGGCGCCCGCCGGCCTGCTCCCCGGCGGGGAGAGCTACGGGCGGTTCCTGGGGGCGGGCGTGATCGTGTTCACGGCCTTCAGTGGCGCCCTCAATGCTGGCCTGCCGGTGATGTTCGACCGGGAATTCGGTTTCCTCAACCGGCTGCTGGTGGCCCCCCTGCGCTCCCGCAGCTCGATCGTCTTTGCTTCGGTGCTCTACATCACCGTGATCAGCCTGCTCCAGAGTGTGGCGATCATGGGCACTGCGGCCCTGCTGGGCTACGGCTGGCCCGGCGGTGCCGGCCTGCTGCTGGTGCTGGTCACCCTGCTGCTGCTGGTGTTTGCCGTGACCGGCCTCAGCCTCGGGTTGGCCTTTGCCCTGCCAGGCCACATCGAACTGATCGCGGTGATTTTCGTGGCCAACCTGCCCCTGCTCTTCGCCAGTACGGCGTTGGCTCCCCTGGCGTTCATGCCCACCTGGCTCGCCTGGCTGGCCTCGATCAACCCCCTCACCCTGGCGATCGAACCGATCCGGGCGGCCTACGCCGGCCACGGTTCCCTCACCGATGTGGTGCTGGTGGCTCCCTACGGATCCCTGACCACCGGCACTTGCCTGGCGGTGTTGGCCGCCCTGGCATTGGGCCTGTTCCTGTTGATCCGGCCGTTGCTGGATCGCAAGCTGAGTTGATCAGGGCGTGCCCGAAGGGTGGGTTTGGGCTGGAATTCCCTGGCGCCCCAGGGCCGGCTCTGAAACACTGAGGGCCGATGCCTTCGGATGCCATGGTGGCCCCCAACCTGCCGGAACGCCTGCGCCGTTCAGCCCTGGCGGGAGGTCTGATCGTGTCGGTGCAGGCTCCGGAGGGATCGCCGATGCGGGATCCCCAGGTGATTGCCGCCATGGCGGAGGCCAGCCTCAACCAGGGAGCCATCGGGGTGCGGCTGGAAAGCCCGGAGCACATCGGAGCCGTCAGGCGCCGCTGCCCCGACGCCCTGATCATCGGCCTCTGGAAGCGCACCTACCCCGGGTCTTCGGTGTACATCACCCCCGGTTGGGAGGAGATCCGCCAGGTCTGGGCCAGTGGTGCCGACGTGATCGCCCTCGATGGCACCGATCGTCCCCGCCCCGGTGGGGATGATCTGGCGACCTTGGTACGCCGGGCCAGCCAGGAGATGGGAGCGCCCCTGATGGCCGATGTGGATTCCCTGGCCCAGGGCCTGCGGGCGGCCCAGCTGGGCTGCCCATGGGTGGGCACCACCTTGTATGGCTACACGGAAGCGACCGCTGGTCAGAAGCCACCGGCCTGGGATCTGCTTGAACCGCTCAGGCAGCAGTTGCCCGCCGACACCGTGCTGATCTGTGAGGGGGGGATCGCCTCGTCTCAGCAGGCCGGCCAGGCCCTGCGGGGGGGGGCCGATGTGGTGGTGGTCGGCACGGCGATCACCGGTGTCGACCTGCAGGTCGCGGCGTACATCCGGGCGATGGTCCCCGGCGAGGGCCCCTGAGTCCGGTCGCCGGGGGATAGCTGGACGCTTCCAGGGGCCTCCCCGGACCCGTTGGGACGAAGCGGCCAGGGGTGACCTCCGTTTCCCCCTGGCTTGCCATGTCCGTTGTTGAAGCCCGGGAATCCCGCCTTAGGGGGATCCCCTGAGGCTCACATCATCCCGGGCATGCCCATGCCACCCATGCCGCCCATACCGCCCATTCCCCCCATGCCACCGGCGGGAGCGGGGGGTGCGGCGGGTTCGGGTTTGTCGGCGATCACCGCTTCGGTGGTGATCAGCAGGGCCGCGATCGACACCGCATCCTGCAGAGCCAGGCGCACCACCTTGGCCGGATCCAGGATCCCGGCACCGAGAAGATCTTCGTAGATCCCCGTCACGGCGTTGTAACCCTTGCCAAGGCGCAACACTTCGGACGCCACCACGGCCCCGTCAGCGCCTGCGTTGCTGGCGATCTGCCGCAGGGGTGCGCTCAGGGCCCGCTGCACGATCTCGACGCCGGTGCGGTCGTCGCCCTGCAGGCCGGCGGCCAGACCATCCAGCCCGGCGGCCAGTTCGGCCAGGGTGGTGCCCCCACCCGGGATGATCCCCTCCTCGACGGCGGCCCGGGTGGCGTTGAGGGCATCCTCGATCCGCAGCTTGCGGTTCTTGAGTTCCGTCTCCGTGGGCGCACCGACCTTGATCACGGCCACGCCTCCGGCCAGCTTGGCGATGCGCTCGTTCAGCTTCTCCCGGTCGTAGTCCGAGTCGGTGGCCTCGAGCTCCCGCTTGATCGCTGCGATCCGATCCTGCACCGCCTGCTGGTGATCACCCGTGGCCACGATCGTGGTGCTGTCCTTGGTGATCGTGATCCGACGGACCTTGCCCAGGTCCGCCAGGGTGGCCTTGTCCAGGCCCATCGCCCGGTCCTCGGCGATCAGGGTGGCGCCGGTGAGGATGGCGATGTCCTGGAGGCTTGCCTTGCGGCGTTCCCCGAACGAGGGGGCGCGCACCGCGGCCACTTGCAGAACACCACGGTTCTTGTTCACCACCAGGGTGGCCAGGGCTTCGCCGTCCACTTCTTCGGCCAGGATCACCAGGGGCTGGCCCGCCCGGGACACGGATTCCAGGATCGGCACCAGATCGGCGATCGAGCTGATCTTGCGATCCGTGACCAGCAGCAGGGCACCCTCAAACACGCACTCGCGGCGGTCGTTGTCGGTGACGAAGTACGGAGAGCTGTAGCCCCGATCGAAGGCCATGCCCTCCGTGATCTCCAGTTCGGTGGCCAGGGAGGTCGATTCCTCAACGGTGATCACGCCGTCGGCACTGACAATCTCCATGGCGCGCGCAATCATTGCGCCCACCTCCTCATCTCCGCCGGAGCTGACGGTGGCCACCTGGCGGATGCCATCCCCATTCAAGGCCTGGGAGCGCTGTTCGATGCCGGCGACAACGGCAGCCGTTGCTTTTTCCATGCCGCGGCGCAGGCCGACGGGATTGGCGCCTGCGGCGACGTTCTTGAGGCCTTCGCGCACCAGGGCCTGGGCCAGCACGGTGGCGGTGGTGGTGCCGTCGCCGGCCTTGTCCTTGGTCTTTGTGGCCACCTGCTGGATCAACTTGGCGCCGATGTTCTCAAACGGATCCTCCAGGGTGATCTCCCGGGCGATGGTGACGCCGTCATTGACGATGTCGGGGGCACCGAATGACTTCTCCAGCACCACATTTCGGCCCTTCGGCCCGATGGTCACGCGGACAGCATCGGCAAGGGCGTTGACCCCCCGCTCCAGGGAAGCGCGCGAGGAGTCGGCGAACTGGATGAGCTTGGCCATCGGGTCGTCTTAAGGCAACGGTTTCAGGGTCCCACAGGGCCGTCCTCCCAGCCTGGTCATCCTTAGTGGGGAAAGCCGAATGATCGGTTGGCCGTGAGGTCTGGGCTCGATAGGGTCGCCCCATGGATGACATGCTCGAGACCACCCTGCAGGCCCTGGCCGGCGAGCCGGACACCCTCGGGATGACCAAGGCGATGGCCTTTCTGCTGATCGCGGGCCTGGGATTGACCATGGCCCTGATCTACATCCCCCTGCGCCTCTTTCTGACGGCGACGGCCCGCAGCCGCAGGTTGCGGCTGCTCCAGCGCATCCGTCGGCTGCGGGAGGAGCTCGGTCAGCCGGTGACGTCCTAGCCCCTGGGGCTGCTTCCTGGGGTCGAAAGCCTCCAGGGCCCGAGGGCGCCAGGCCTCAGCTCATCACCATGCCACCGTCCACCTGCAGCACCTGACCGGTCATGTAGGCGGCGGCTGGATCGGCCGCCAGGAAGCGCACGACCCCGGCCACTTCCGACGGCTGGCCCATGCGCCCGAGGGGGATTGCCGAGAGGATCGGCTCCACGTTCAGGTCCTTGGTCATGTCGGTGGCGATGAACCCGGGGGCCACGGCATTGACCGTCACTCCGCGGCCGGCGAATTCGGCGGCACAGCTGCGGGTGAGACCGATCACCCCGGCCTTGGCGGCGCTGTAGTTGGCCTGGCCTGGGTTGCCCATCAGGGCCACCACCGAGGTGATGTTGATGATCCGCCCGCGGCGGGCCTTGAGCATCGAACGACTGACGCTGCGGGTGCAGAGAAAGACTCCGGTGAGATTGAGGTCCATCACGCTCTGCCAGTCGGTGGTCTTCATGCGCATCAGCAGCCCATCCCGGGTGATACCGGCGTTGTTCACGAGCACATCGAGCTGGCCTTCCCGCTCCAGCACAGCCTTCACCATCTCCTCCACGGCGCCTTCATCGGCCACATTCGCCCCGTAGCTCCAGGCCTTGCCACCGGCGGCCTTGATCTCAGCCACCACGGAGTCGGCCGCCTCGGCTGAACTGGAGTAGTTCACCACCACCGTGGCCCCCGCCGCCGCCAGCTCCAGAGCGATCGAGCGGCCGATTCCCCGGCTGGCTCCGGTCACCAGGGCAGTCTGGCCGGCGAGGGGAGCGGCTTGGGTCATGGCGGCGGCAAGGGTGGTGCCGCCGATCGTATGTCCGTTCGGGGCGGAGGCAGCGGGGGTGGCTCAGGAGGGCATGGCCTCGATGCTCACCAGGGCTGGACCCAGGAGAATCTCCAGACTTTTGAGCTGACTGGGGCTGCCGAGGGCCACCAGCAGCTGGCCGGGGGCCAGGCGAAGCTCACTGCCTGGATTGGCGATCAGGCCGGTGGGGGTGCGGATCGCCAGCACCAGGGCACCGGTGCGGCGACCGATCTGCAGGTCCGCCAAGCTGCTGGCATTGAGATTGCCCAGCTTTTCGGCATCGTCACTCAGCTGGAATTCCTCGATTTCGCAGTCGGAGCCGGCCAGCAACTCCATGAAGTTCACCGCCAGCGGTCGCAGGGCCGTGGCTGCCATCGTGCGGCCACCGGCGACGTAGGGGCTGACGACCTGGTCGGCACCGGCCAGGCGCAACTTGGCTTCGGCCTCGCTGCTGTCGGAGCGGGCGATCAGGCGAACCCGGGGTGCGAGGCCGCGGGCACTGAGAATCACATACAGATTGGCGGCATTGCTCGGCAGGGCCGCCACCAGGGCCCGGCATTGGTGAATACCGGCCTCCTCCAGGGTTTCATCGAGGGTGGCATCGGCCTGGAGCACCTTCAGGCCCCGCTGGATTGCTTCACCGGAGCGATCCGGATCCATCTCCACCACCAGGGTCTCGATCGCTTCGGCACAGAGTTGTTCGGCGATTTCGCGGCCGATTCGGCCGTAGCCGCAAAGAATCACGTGGTTGTGCATGCGGTTCAGCTGACGGCGGTAGCGACGCTCCCGGAGCCGCCGGAAGTAGCCGGAGTTGGTCAATTCCAGCAGGCTCTGGATCGTCAGTTGCACCACGGCTAGCCCGCCGACGATCAGCAGGGCTGTCACCACCCTCCCGCCGACGTGAAGAATCGGCGTCTGGGGGTCGCTGAAACCAAGGGTGCTGAGGATGATCAGCACCATCCAGTAGCAGTCTCCCCAGTCCCAGCCTTCCACCAGCCGGTAGCTGACGGCGGCGCCGTTGACGACGGCCAGCAGCGCCAGAACCGGGAGCAGCCAGGGCTGGTGGCGCCGCCAGAAAGGCAGCTCTTGGCCGGGTTCGCGCTTGGGGCTTTGGCGTTGCCGATGGGCTGGCCCGGGGCGATCACGACTGCCGGGCCTGAGCACCGGGGTCTTCATCCCAGCCCGAGCGCCTTGAGCACGGTGTCGGCCCTGAGGGTTCCGAGATCATCAGGGCGGCCAACCGCCTGCACCCCGGCCCGGCTCGGCAGGGTGGCGGAGTCACGGCCGAGAGCCACCAGTGGTGTACCCAGCAGCAGGGCCAGCTCGCAGACCACGGCGGAGCTGCTCAACACCACATCGGCGCTGGCCACCTGGGCGGCCCGATCCTGGATGGAGCCCTGGGCGAGGGCCACTTGGTGGCGGAGGCCACCGAGACGGCCACGGATCAGGCCTGGCAGCTCCTGCCAGTGCTCCGGGGGCCAGTCACCCGGCTCGGAGGATGGGGCCAGCAGCAGCAGCGGGCCATCGCCGACCGGTTGGGAGGCGAGGGCCCGGTCGAGGCAGTCGCGCGGGAGGCTGAGCCGGAAGTGTTCCGCATCGAGGGACACCCCGATCCTCTGGAGCCAGCCCCCGAGGCGCTGGGCCGGCCAGCCGTTGCCCGCCGTTGGCAGGGGGATCCGTTCGGTGGCGGAAAAGCCCGCAGCCGAGATCCGGGTCGGGATGTGGCTCATCGACAGGGTCAGGTCGAGCTGGCGGCCTTCCCCCAGGTTCAGACAGACCTGAAAATCCGGCTCCCGCACCGAGCCCAGCAGGTTGGCCCAGTCCGCCAGGTTGGCGGCATCAAAAGGGAATGGAATCACCTTCTCCACCGCCGGCAGCAGGGTCCAGGCGGGGGCTGCCCCTGGCTGGCAGACCACCTGCAGCTGGGCCCGAAGGGCCTCTGCCACCGCGGCGGCGGCCGGCAGGGTCTGAAGCTGGTTCGCCAGATCGCCCGGCACAATCAGAAGCACGCGCATCGGGGCGGTTCGGCGCAGTCGGCAATTGCTCTGATTGTATGGAGCCTGTTACGTCCTGCCCATTGCTGAGGAGTTGCTTGTGCATCTGCTGATTGCCGCCGCCGGCAGCGGCCGCCGCATGGGCGCGCCAGGCAACAAGTTGCTGCTCGAGGTGGCAGGCCGCCCCGTGCTCGCCTGGACCCTCGACGCGGCCCTGGCCTGTGAGGCGATCACCTGGATCGGTCTGGTGGGCCAGCCGGTCGATCAGGCGGTGATCTCGGCGATTGTGGCCGCTGCCGCTCCGACCCGGCCCGTGGTCTGGATCGAGGGTGGCGACACCCGTCAGGAATCGGTGAGCCGGGGTCTGGCGGCCCTGCCGGCCGATGCCGATGGGGTCCTCATCCATGACGGGGCCCGCTGCCTGGTGGAACCCGATCTGCTCAGGCGCTGTGGCGAGGTGGTCAGGGCCGGCCGTGCCGTGATCGCCGCCACCCCGGTCACTGACACGATCAAGCAGGTGGATGCCCGCGGAGCGATCACCGCCACCCCCGATCGCAGTCACCTGTGGGCGGCCCAGACCCCCCAGGGGTTTCCGGTGACCCAGCTGCGCCAGGCCCACGCCGTTGCCAGCGCGCAGGGGTGGAGCGTCACCGATGACGCCGCCCTGTTCGAGCGTCTTCAGCTGCCGGTGGAGGTGTTGGAGGCCCCACCTTCCAACATCAAGCTCACCACGCCCTTCGACCTCACCGTGGCGGAGGCGGTCCTGGCCTCAAGGGCCTGACACCGACAACTGCCCCCGGCCGCCCCGGTCGGCCTCCAGCCGCACCCGGACGCCGAGGGGCAGGGCGGCATTGCCGGGGGCATGGCCCACGGGCAACCCCGCAATCACAGGAATACCCAGGTCGGCGGTCCGCTCCCGGAGCACGTCTTCGACACTGAACGTGGGGATCTCAGGCCCATCGGTGGCGGTGTCCTCGCAATCCTGGAAGTTGCCGAAGCCGATGGCTGCCAGCTGTTGCAGCACGCCTGCCAGGCGCCAGTGGGTGAGGAGGCGATCCAGGCGATAGGGGGCTTCTCCCACGTCCTCCAGGATCAGCACCGCCCCGTTCAGATCCGGCCAATGGGGGGTTCCGAGCAGATGGGTGGCCACGGTGAGGTTCCCCACCACCAGAGGTCCTTCGGCCTGGCCGGAGATCCAGCCCGTCGCCTCCAGGGGCGGCAGTGGTTCCCCGAACAGCAGGGCCCGCAACCGGTCCTGACTCCAGGTCGGTTCGGTCCCCAGGGTGGTCAGCAGGGGGCCGTGGATGGCGCCCCGACGGCCCTGGGCCAGCTGGGCCCAGAGCAGGCTGGTGACATCGGAAAAACCCAGAAGCCAGCCATCGTCAAGGTTGAGCGGGCCCTCAAGCAGGCGGGCCGCCCCCCAGCCACCCCTCAGGCAGGCGCGCAGGGCCGGGGTGGAGGGGCCCTCCGGGAGCAGGTCGCCGCGACGGGCCTGGTCGTCCCCTGCCAGGTAGCCCCAGCGGCGATCGGCCCCATCGCCTTCGTTCACCTGCAGCCCCCAGGCCCGCACCAGCGCCAGCCCCGTCTCCAGCCGCTCCCGTCCGTTCAGGGCAGAACTGGCAGCCACCAGTTGCACCGGATCACCGGGGCGCAGCGGTGGCGGCAAGGGGCGCGCTGCCAGGGTCATGGCACTTTGCCGATCACCAGGGCCAGCACCAGCAGGCCGCCGAGGAGAACCTGGCGCTGGAAGTGGCGGCCGAAGCTGGAGAAACCAGGCTGGTCGAGGGCCTGGGCTTCCCGAAGCATCCCGTAGGTGGCGAGGGCCCAGCAGGGCCAGAATCCGGCTCCCACCCCGGAGATGAAGGCCGCTGCTGCCAGGGCGACGGCCGTGAGGGCATAGCAGATCCTCACCGTCATCGCTGCCCAGGAGCCCAGGGTGAGGGCGCTGCTGCGCAGGCCGAGGGCGGCATCATCGCGACGGTCGCTCATGGCGTACACCGTGTCGAATCCGAACGACCAGAGCACGGTGGCCAGCCAGGCCAGCCCCAGGGGCCAGGTTGGCCGGATCTCAGTCACTGGAGCTGCGGCGGCCCAGGGAATCAGCACCGCAAACCCCCAGCAAAGCGCCAACACCAGCTGGGGCAGGGGGAACCAGCGCTTGGCGGAGGGATAGAGCAACACCGGGATCAAGGTGGCCCAGGCCAGTTGCAGGCAGAGGCTGCGGTTGGCATCGGGCAGGGCCTGGAGCACGGCATAGGCCGCCACGATGCAGAGCAGCAGCAGCACCACGGCACTGGCCACGCTCACCCGACCGGCGGCCAGGGGGCGTTGGCGGGTCCGTTCGACGGCTGGATCGAAGCGACGGTCCCAGAGGTCGTTGGCGACGCAGCCGGCACCGCTCACGGCCAGGCCACCCAGCACCACCCAGCCCACCAGCAGCACCGGCGGAGGGGCCTGGGGCTGCAGCCAGAGCGCCCAGCCCGCAGGCACCAGCAGGATCAGGCGGCCACTGGGTTTGTCCCAGCGCAGCAATTCAAGCCAGGCCCGGATCACGGCCCCATCGCGGGTTGGGGCACCCTAGGGCTGTAGCCGGTTGCCCAGGGGTGGATGGCAAAGTGACCCCCAAGCCTGCAGGCCGCCGACCCGATGGTTGTGAGCTCTTCCGCCGATTCATCGGCCCCTTCAACGGGCGAGACATCAGCAGAGGCGAGGAGCCGGTCGACCCCAGGCCTGCGGCGGGTCGCTGCGATTGACATCGGCACCAACTCGATCCATCTGTTGATCGCGGCGATCGATCCCGAGCTCCACTCGTTTCGCGTTGAGCTGGTGGAGAAGAGCGCTGCCCGCCTCGGGGAGCGTGATCCCGACAGCGGTGATCTCTCGGACGCGGCGATGGAACGGGGCTTCCGCACCCTGCGCCATTGCAAGGAGCTGGCCGACAGCCATGGGGTCGAGGCGATCGTGACCGCGGCCACCAGTGCCGTGCGCGAGGCCCCCAATGGCCGGGATTTTCTGCAGAGCGTGCAGGAGCAGATCGGTCTGCCGGTCGATCTGATCAGCGGCCCGGAGGAGGCCCGCCTGATCTACCTCGGGGTGCTCTCCAGCATGGCCTTCGGCGATCAGCCCCACCTGATCCTCGACATCGGTGGCGGTTCCACCGAGCTGGTGTTGGCCGACGGACGGGACAGCCGGGCCCTGACCAGCACCCGGGTCGGCGCTGTGCGGTTGCAACGGGATTTCATCACGCAGGATCCCCTGCCCCAGGAGCGCCGTTCCTTTCTGACGGCCTTCATCCAGGGATCCCTGGAACCGGCGGTGATGAAGGTGCGACGGCGGCTGGAGCCGGGCGAGGCCCCGGTGATGGTTGCCACCAGTGGCACCGCCATGGCCATCGGTGCCCTGGCGGCGGCTGAGGAGGATCGGCCGCCGTTGAAGCTCCAGGGCTATCGCCTCAGCCGTCAACGGGTCGATCAACTCGTGGATCGCCTTGTGGCCATGACGCCTGAGCAGCGGCGGGCCTTGCCGGCGATCAATGATCGGCGGGCTGAAATCATCGTGCCCGGGGCCCTGATCCTCCAGACCGCAATGCGGATGCTGGCGGTGGAAGAGCTGGTGATCTGTGATCGAGCCCTTCGGGAGGGGTTGATCGTCGACTGGATGCTGCGGCAGGGGCTGCTGGAGGATCGCTTCGCTTACCAGAGCAGCATTCGCCAGCGCACCGTCCGCCACCAGGCCCAGCGCTTTGGGGTGGACCTGCCCAGGGCTGAGCGGGTTGCGGCCTTTGCCCTCAGTCTTTACGACCAGACCCAGGGTGAGCTCCATGGCGACGCCGGTCCTGGCCGGGAGTTGCTGTGGGCGGCGGCGATGCTGCATGGCTGCGGTCAGCACATCAATGTGGGGGCCTACCACAAGCATTCCTGGTATTTGATCCGCCACGGCGAGCTGCTGGGCTACTCCGACGACGACCATCTGATCGTGGCCGCGATCGCGCGCTACCACCGCCGCAGCCTGCCGAAGAAGCGCCATGAGGCCTGGCAGCTGCTGGAGAGTCGGGATGCCCGCCGATTGGTGGGTTCGATGGCCCTGTTGCTGCGCCTGGCCGCTGCCCTCGACCGGCGTCCGGAGGCCAGGGTCGCTTCCCTGCGGGTCTCGGTTGACTCCAACCGGCTGGCGATCGAGCTGGTGCCCACCGCTCCCGGCCTTGATCTCAGCCTGGAGCAGTGGAGTCTCCAGGGCTGTGCCCGGCCGCTACTGGAAGCCACCGGCCGGGTGCTGCAGGTGAGCTGAGCCCCGATCGGAGGGGCTGCCAGGATCCAGGCCACCCCCATGCCTGCGGCGCCGGGCCTGGGCTACGGGAACGTTCCTAGGCGGCCGCTTCTACAAATCTGCTTTTACGGTGCCGTCTCCGTTGCCAGGGGTGTGATCCTGCCGTCGGGATGGATGGTCCACCAGTTGAGGTCGTCAATGGTGCCAAGGGTGCGGGGGGCGCCATCCCCCATCTGCACAGCGATCAGGTCGGGCCGGCCGGCCCGGACCTGAAGGCCAGCCTGGTTGGTGAAGCTCTTCTCGCCCTGCAATACGCCGAAATGAAGGATGGCTCCCCCCTGGGTGCGCACCTCAAGCCAGCTGGGCTCCTTGGTCTGGAGCAGGAGTCGATCCCTGGGGATGCGGGGGCCTGGGCTGGTGGGCAGGGCCTTTCCAGCCTCTGTCGTAGCCGGGACTGCAGGCCGGTTGCTCAGGCTGGGCAGACCATGGCGCCAGAGGCCATAGCCAGTGGCGGCGACACCTGCCAGGAGGGCCAGGGTGGCCACGGGCCTGACCCAACCCAGCCCATGGCCCGATGGTTGCCGCGGCGGCGGCCCCGGGGGTGGGGCGATCTGGCTCCGTTTCGGCCTGGGCTGAGCAGGTTCGGCGTTGGCCGCGGCAAGGGTTTCCGGGGCGCTGATGGCAGGGGCGGCCGGATTGGGGGTTTGCAGGCTGTCGCCGGAATCATTCGCCCTCGAGGGCGATGCGGGGTCGCCGGCTATCGCAGAAGGATCGGAGTTGGTTTCCGATGCATTCCCCTCTTCAACTGATGCCGAGGGGCCAGCGATGGGGGCGATGCTGCTGAAGTCTTCCTTGCGCAGGGCATCGATCTGATCATCCACGCAGAGATCGAGGATGGAGGCGACGCGCCTCGCCTGGGCGATCACGAACACCATTTCCGGCAGCCGTCCACGATCCCCTTCCTCCAGGGCCCGAAGCTGCTCCACGCCCATCCTCAGGCGCCTGGCCAGCTCCTCGACCGACTGGCCATGGGCTTCCCGGGCGGCTGAGAGGGAGCGGCCGAGGTCCTGCAGGTGAGCGTTGAGGAGTGTTTCCTTGGCCGCTCCTTGGCTGGGTTTAGAGGACATGCACCGGAGAACTGTCGCGCCAGGAATTGGACGGGGTGATCGTGCCGTTGAGGGGACCGGCTACCAGATGACGGCATTGTGCCGCAGCTTTGGACAGCCGACGAGGGCCTAACGCAGAAAGCTGCAGGGGCGGGCGCCGCCAGCGAGAAGGAATCGGAGTTTCTGTTCAAAGAAACCAAATTCGCAGCTTTGGGTTTTGGATGAATGGGCGATACTGGATTCGAACCAGTGACCCCTTCCGTGTGAAGGAAGTGCGCTACCGCTGTGCTAATCGCCCGCACCTCGTCATCTTAGACCACGGTGGTGCCTTCGATCCGGGTGGCCCCCTGATCGGCGACGATGGCCGTCGACTCGGCTCGGCCCCGTGAGCACTGACGACAGCACCGCCCCATCGAGGCCCGAGGCCCCGCCCGTTGCCTCGGCCCTTGGCTCCGCAGCCAGCCCTGGTTCAGAGCCCCAGGAGGTTGACGTTCTGATCGTGGGCGGAGGTGTCTGCGGTACGGCCCTGCTGTTCGAGCTGGCTCGCTACACGGATCTCAGCCGGCTGATGCTGGTGGAGCGATACACACAGTTGGCCCAGGTGAATTCCAGGGCCACCAACAACAGTCAGACAATTCACTGCGGTGATATCGAGACCAACTACACCCTCGAAAAAGCGATCAGGGTGAAACGCACGGCCGAGATGATCGTGCATTACGCCGAATTGCTCGATCCCGAGACCCGGGCCCGGTGTGTGTTTCGTACCCCCAAGATGGTGTTGGCCGTCGGCCCAGGTGAAGCCTCCTTTCTGCGCCGACGGTTTGAGGCATTCGCGCCTCACTTTCCGGCGATGGAGTTGCTGGAGAAGGAGCAGATCGCGGAGTGGGAGCCGCAGGTGGCCCTCAGGGGAGGTGCCCTGCGCGAGGAGGAGCTGGTGGCGATTGGCATCCGCAACACCTATACAGCGGTGGATTACGAAGCCCTCTCCGAGTCCTTCGTTGCCCAGGCCAGGTCGGAGATGACCGATCCTTCCCGCCAGCTTGATCTGCTGCTGGAGACCACCGTGGAGCGGATTCAACCGCAGGGTGAGACCCTGCTGGTGACCATCAGGCCGACATCGGGGGGAGCCTCGCGCACGGTCCGGGCTCGGCATGTGGTGGTCAACGCCGGAGCCCACAGCCTGCTGATGGCCCAGCAGCTGGGGTATGGGCTGGAGTACTCCTGCCTGCCGGTGGCTGGAAGCTTCTACTTCACGCCTGATCTTCTACGGGGCAAGGTGTACACCGTTCAGAATGATCAACTGCCCTTTGCTGCCATCCACGGCGATCCGGATGTGCGGGCCCCCGGCCAGACCCGCTTCGGTCCAACCGCCCTGCTGCTGCCGCTGCTTGAACGGTATCGACCTGCTTCCTTCTTTGAATTTCTGAAGGTACTCCGGCTCGATTGGGCGGTGCTGGCGGTGTTCTGGCAGCTGTTTCGTATCGCCGACATCCGCAACTACATCTTCAAGAACCTGCTGTTTGAAGTTCCCTGGTTGCGCCGGCGGTTGTTTCTGGCCGATGCCCGCAAGATCGTCCCCGACATGGCCCTGACGGATCTGCGTTTCGCCAAGGGTTATGGCGGGGTCAGGCCCCAGTTGATCAACAAGCCGGATCGAAAACTGATGCTTGGCGAGGCCCGGATTGAGGCCTGCCCGGGGCTGGTCTTCAATGTCACCCCGTCCCCGGGCGGTACCTGCTGCCTTGGCAATGGCGCCCATGATCTGGAGATGATCGTGTCCCGGCTCGGCTGCCACTACGACCGTGGGCGGCTTGCCCGGGAGCTCTACGGCGAGGGTTGAGCACCGTCCCCAATCGCTCCATCCGCGCCGCCCCGAAAGAGGTGGTTGTGGCTGGCGGAGTAGAGCCTGGAGCGGGCACCCTGCGGGGCCGCCAGGGCCGGGCTGACCACGTAGAGGGTGGTGCGGATCAGGTTGCGTTCCCGGCTGGTGGCAGCCATCAACTCCAGGGGCACCACCGTCAGCCACTGGTCGGGCCAGCTCACCCGATAGCCGATCGCCACGGGCGTGTCAGCGGGGTAGTGCTGCAGGAGTTCCTCCTGAACCTCCTCCACATGGCGGGCGCTCAGATACAGGCAGAGGGATGCCCGCAGACTGGCCAACCGGGCCAGGGATTCCCGTTCGGGGGTGCCGGTGCGACCGCCCGCCCGGCTGAGCACGATGGTCTGCACCAGGCCCGGAATGGTGAGTTCGCTCTGCAGGGCCGCCGCCGTGGCCTGGTAAGCGCTGAGCCCTGGCACCACCTCGACACCGATGCCGGCATCGGCCAGCCGGCAGATCTGCTCATTGAGGGCGCCATAGAGGCAGGGGTCGCCGTCGTGGAGCCGCACCACCCGCAGGCCGGCCCGGGCTCGCTCCACCACCACCTCCAGCACCTGTTCGAGGGTGAGGGTGCTCGTGCGGATCCGTTCGCAGCCCGGTGGTGCCAGGGCAGCAATCTGCGGGCTCAGGAGGGAATCCGTCCAGACCAGCACCTCGGCCGTTTCAATCAACCGCGCTGCCCGCAGGGTGACCAGGTCCGGGGCACCCGGACCACCACCGACGATGTGGACGATGGTCTGGTTCTCCGTGCTCATGCTTCCACCCCATCGGATCGTTTTTGGTTGGTGGACTGGCCAGGTCCCCGATTCGAGCGGCGCATCAGCCACCCCAGCCCCACGCCCCCGAGGGCGATCAACACCAGGCTCACCAACTGGGCCATCCGCAGGCCCCCGGCGCAGTCGGGAGGGGCGGAGAGCAGGCAGAGGGGATCAAGCCGCAGGCCTTCGATCCAGACCCGGCCACTGCTGTAGGCCATCAGGTAGACGCAGCTGAGGGCGCCGGTGGGCAGGTTGATGCGGCCGCGGTTGGCCTGGCGGAACAGCACCAGCAGGAGGGCACAGACCCCCAGATCCCAGATCGATTCGTAGAGAAAGGTGGGATGGAAGGTGGTGAAGCCCTGGAAGGCACTCGGGATCCGGGAGCTGTCCAGGATCGTGAGCTTCCAGGGCAGGTCGGTGGGGAGGCCGAAGGCCTCGGAATTGAAGAAATTGCCCCAGCGGCCGATGGCCTGACCGAGCGCGACCGAGGGCACCACCACATCCACCAGGGCCCAGAACGACAGGTTCCGGAGCCGGCAATAGATCAACGTGGCCAGGGTGCCTCCGATCAGGGCCCCATGGATGGCGATGCCCCCCTGCCAGATGTAGAGCGCCTGGATCGGGTGCTGGGCAAACTGCCTCCATTCGAACAGCACGTAGTAGGTGCGTGCCCCGACCACTGCGGCCAACACCAGGATCGGCAACAGATCGGCGATCACAGCGGGTTCGATGCCCTGCTGCTTGCCCAGACGGGTGGAGAGCATCAGCCCCACCAGCACGGCCAGGGCAATCAGGAGCCCATACCAGCGCAGGGAGAGGGGTCCCAGTTGAAACATCAACTCCCCGGGGGAGGCGAAGACAAAGCCAAAGGGAAGGACAGCCGAGGTGATGGCCAGCGGCAGAGGGGCCATGGGAAGCGCTGGGGCAGGAGAGCAACGGGGGGCAAGGGGAGATGGGCCATCGCCCGCTTCAACCCCACAAACGAAACCCGCCGGGATCACGACCGGTGACCACGGCGGGCTGGATCACGGCAAACCAGGGGAACTGATCACACCGTCAGGCTAGAAGCAGGCCGCGTTTGCGGCCATGTCAGGGATCAGACGCCCTCGGCAGCCTGAACTTTCTCAAACTGCTTCTTCTTCAGCACCAACATGATCTGGGCGATGGCCACGGCGGCGAAGAAGGCCAGCAGTCCGTAGATGCGCACCGGATCCTGGAGCACCACTTCGGCATCGATCTGGCCGAAGCCACCGACGTTGGGGTCGTTGGTGAGGGGCGTGCCAGCGGCCACGGTTTCACCGACCTTGGCGATCACCGTGGGGCCGGCGGGGATCAGTTCGACCAGATCGCCCTTCTCTGAGGCGATGGTGACTTCAATGGCGCCGTTGTCGAGGGGGTTGATCGACTTGATTGAACCGGCTGCTGGAGCGGTGTAGACACCGTTGTTGGTCTTCTCACCGGTGGGGGTCACCTGACCGCGGCCCCGGTTGGCGCCCACGTGCAGCTGGTACTTGCCGAAGTGGATCGAGCTGTCGGTGGCCGGATCGGGCGACAGGATCGGGAACACGATCTCCTGATGCTGGTCGCCGGGCAGGGGACCCACCAGGAGGATGTTGGGCTGGTCGTCACTCCACTGGGAGATGTAGACCCCTGCCGTTTCTTCCTTCAGTTCTTCGGTGAGGCGGTCGGCCGGGGCGAGCTTGAAGCCATCGGGAAGCATCACCACGGCGCCGACGTTCAGGCCCGTGGGGCTGCCGTTGCCGCTGACCTGCTGAATGGAGGTGTCGTAGGGGATTTCGACCACTGCCTTGAAGACCGTGTCGGGCATCACCGCCTGGGGAAGCTCGATGCGGGTCGCCTTCTTGGCCAGGTGACAGTTGGCGCAGACCAGTTTGCCGGTGGCTTCCCGGGGGCTGTCGTAGTTCTGCTGGGCATAGAAGGGGTAGGCCCAGCTGGGTGCCGCTGCAGACACGAGCACACCGATGGCGAGCACGGAACCGAGCAGGAGGGAGATGGTGCGGCGCATGGCGAAGTGATCCGAAGGGAGAAAAGGGTTGGGGTCAGGCTGGAGAGATCAGCTCCACCAGGGCTTTTCGCCGGTGCGGAAATCGGTTTCAGTCCAGGGCGACAGGAAGACGTTGTCGTTCTCGACGGTGACGTGGGCCAGGGCCAGGGACAGGGGGGCCGGACCCCGGACCACCTTGCCGGTGGCGTCGTACTGACTGCCGTGGCAGGGGCACATGAACTTGTTGGCGCCGTCGTTCCAGGGCACCACGCAACCGAGGTGGGTGCAGATGGCGTTGATGCCGTAGCTGCTGATCGCATCCGGACCTTCCACCACCAGGTAGGTGGGATCGCCCTTGAGACCCTGCACCAGGCTGCGGTCGCCCTCCTTGTGGCTGGCCAGCCAGCCGGTGGCGGTGACGGCATTGCCGAGTTCATCCTTGGCACTGCTGCCGCCGCCGCTGCCGGCGGCCTTCGGGGGGATGAAGTAGTTGATGACCGGATAGAGAGCACCCAGGGCAACACCGGTGACCGACCCGAAGGTCAGCAGGTTCATGAATTGCCGACGACCCATTCCGGGCACATCGCTCGCAGGGATCTGGGTCATACGGGGCGTCCTGAAAGCCGGGGCAACGTGGCGCCCATTATGAACTGCCCGCTTCCCAAGCCGAGAGCTGATGCGGGCTGGATCGTCACTTCGGCCTTGTCAGGGTGCAGCCGGTTGCCATTGTTGTTGTGTTCCTTGATGTTTGAAGCCCATGGGCGAGTTGGCAGACCCGCTCACGGGGGATGAGCTGATCGATCTGCTGCGCCGTCGCTGGCGTGCTTCCTACGACATGCAGCTGGTCCAGCGGCGCGGCAGGCTTTACCTGCAGGTGATGTGGGCCTACCTCGAGCAGCAGTCCTTCCCGCTTGACGCTGCCACTTACCGCGATCACATCGCGAGCCTGGCGGCCCTGCTCAACAGGCTCGGCGTCGCCCTGGATGTCCGCCACTGGCTGACCACCACCAGCGATCGTCCGAGGCTCGGCAAGGCCATGACCCTCCCCCTGGACGTCAGTCCGACCCTGGCCAGCGAATTTCTGATCGATGGCAGCTGAACCCTCAGCCTTCCGCTACTCAGCCCCGCACCCGCTCGGTCAGGGCCACCAGGGCCACTCCCACCAGAAACAGGGCCGTGATGGCACCGCTGAGCAGAAGCATCGTCACCGGATCCGTGGAGGGGGTGAGCACGGCGCCGGCGAGCGCTGAGATCAGCACCACCCACCTCCAGGCGGCCAGCATGGAGCGGGCGCGGAGGAGCCCCAGCGCGCCAAGGAGGAGCTGCAGCACCGGCAGCTGGAAGGCGAGGCCGGTGGCCAGCATCAGCAGCAGCACGAAGTCCATGTAGCGCTCGATCGACCAAAGCGGCTCGACCACATCGGCGCCGTAGCCCACCAGGAACCGCAGGGCTGCCGGAATCAGGGCCCACCAGGCAAAGGCCAGGCCGGCGGCGAACAGCACGGCAGAGCCCGCCACGGCGGGGCCCACGAGGCGTTGCTCCCGGCGGGTCAACCCAGGCAGCACGAAGGCCAGCCCTTCGTAGAGCACGTAGGGAAGCGCCAGGGTGAGGCCGGCATAGCCCGCCACCTTGATCGAAACAAACAGGAATTCCCCTGGCGCCAGCTGTAGGAAGCGGATGCCCACGGCTGGCTGCTCGAGCAGCCGCACCAGGGGACGGACGAGGGCCAGGCAACCGACTGCGGCGATCACGACCGCTAGCAGGCTGCGCAGCACCCGGCGGCGCAGCTCCTCCAGGTGGTCGACCAGGGTCATCTCCACCTCGGAGGGGAAGACATCCTCTGGAGACTCAGCTGGAGACCCAGCCAGGGTTGGCACGCGGATCGGTGGCGGGGGCTGTTGTGTCATGGACCTGAATCTCCCCTGAGGCTAGTGGGGGTGATCAGGGCCAGCGCCCGCGCCGGTTCCCCCCAGAGCACCTGGCCGCCTCTGTGGCGCACCGTGCCCGGGGCGGCGCCAGGAATCCTCTGAAGATCGGTTGTCGGCACCATCACCACCGCCACCCGTCGGTTCCCCCGGGCCCGGCTGAAGTGGGCGGCCACATCCGCCGCCTGTTGCAGATCGTTGTCGGTGGAGATCCCCTCGGAGCACTTGAGCACCACATGGCTTCCGGGGCATTCCTGGGCATGGAACCAGAGGTCGCCCCGTCGTGCCTGGCGGAGGCTGATCCAGTCGTTCTGGCGGTGGTTACGACCCACCTGCAGGCGCAGGCCCGAGTCGGTGGCCAGTTCCAGGGGCCGGGGTTCGGCCCGCTGCTGTTGGCGCCGCTGGGCTCGGTTGCGGGGCCGCCGGTCGCCCTGCAGGCTGTCGATCTCCTCCTCGAGGTCGTTCAGCTGCTCGGCGCTGTCGGCCTGCTCGCCGAAGGTGTGGCAGGCTTCGAGCCAGGCGAGCGTCTGGCGGTGGAGCTCCAGACGGGGCGTGATCGCTGCCGCCGAGCGCCGCAGGCGGCGTGCCTGCCGGTAAAGCGACTGGGCCTCCTCCACCTGCTCCCGGTCTGGGGAAGCCAGACAAAGCAGTTGATCGGCCCGTTCCTGCATCCCCGGGCTCTCCTCGATGCGGGCCAGGAGCGTCTCCTGATCCTGGAGAAGCCGTTGTTCCCGGGTGATGGCGGCTTCCAGCCTGGTGCGGAGTCGGTGGCGCAGTTGGTTGAGCTGCCGGGCCCCCAACCGTTCCTGGTAGTAGCGAGCCAGGTTCCAGGCCAGGTCCTCCGGCGTGCACCCTGGCCCTGGGTCGGAGTGGCGGGCTGATGGTGCTGAGGGCCAGCAGCGATAGCCCTCGCCATCGGGCTCCAGCTCCCAGTGGATCCGATGGCTTTCGATGGCCTGCAGCCAGGCCTGCCATTGCTGCCAGAGCCGGTCCCAGTCCTGCGGCTGCAGCTGATCGACGGGGGTGGCCCCAAGGGATGGCCCCGCCAGCAGTTGGAGCACCAGGGCGGGACTCATCCCCTGATAGCAGTCCCGCAGGGCTGCCTCCAGGGGCATGGGCACCAGCGTGAGCCTGGCCTGCCAGCGGACACGGGCTTCATCGATCCGGGGCGGCTCGGCCGCCAGGGGCGGCGGCGGCTGGTAGGGATCGCCGTTGCCGATGGGACGGAGCCGTGACTGGCGGGCGTTCACCTGGCGGCCCAGGGCGGCGATGCGGCCCTCGTCGTCCAGCAGGAAGAGGTTGCTGTGGCGCCCCATCAGCTCCAGCACCAGGATCCGTTCGAGTCGGGCGCCGGGCCGGGGGGCGAATCCGAAGCGCACCACCCGTTCCCAGCCCTCCTGCTCGATGGAAACCAGGGCCAGGCCCTTGAGCCCATGCTGCAGCTGTTGGGCCAGGGTGCTGCCGTCACCGCGGCGCGGGGGCGCCTGAATCGCCAGCAGCCGCGGCGCATCCGCCTGCCAGCTCAGTTCGATCCACTCCATGCCCTGGAGGCTGCGCAGGCCGATCTGGAGGGTGCTGCCATCCGATTGCTGGGCCTTTTCAAACCGACTGGGCAACCAGCGGTTCCTCATCGCGCTCAGCAAGGTGCGCAGGGTGGTGACATCCATGGTCTGCAGTCGCAGCCCTGGCTGGTTCGCAGCCCTGGGGGCCCCGTCGCTGGGTCGTGGCGCGCCGGCCATCGTGCCGCTGGGCCCATCAGGAGCCCCTACTCTGCAACCTGCTCTGCTGCACGTCCCTTGGCTGCGTCGACCTCCCCGGCTGCCTCCCCGTCAGCAGGTGCCCCGGTGCGGCTCAGTGTGATCACCGGTCCGAGCGGCGTCGGCAAGGGAACCCTGGTGGCGCGACTGCTGGCGCGCCACCCCCAGCTCTGGCTTTCGGTTTCGGCCACCACCCGGGCACCGCGGACGGGGGAGATCGATGGACAGCACTACCGCTTCCTGACCCGTGCCGCCTTCGAGGCGCAGGTGGCTGGCGGGGGCTTTCTGGAATGGGCCGAATTCGCCGGCCATCTCTACGGCACCCCCCGCCAACCGGTGGAGCTCCAGCTGGCGGCCGGTCGGCCGGTGCTGCTCGAGATCGAACTGGAGGGGGCTCGCCAGGTTCGCCGCACCTTCCCAACCGCCTATCAGCTGTTCCTTAAGCCCCCCTCCCTGGAGGAGCTGGAGCGCCGGATCCGCGGCCGTGGTACCGATGGGGAGGCTTCGATCCAGCGGCGGCTTGAGCGGGCCAGGGTTGAACTGGCGGCCGAATCAGAATTTGACGCGGCCCTGATCAACGCGGATCTGGAGCAGAGTTTGACGGCCCTGGAACACCTGCTTGGCCTGGCTTCGGCCTGAGGGTTGATGCACCCCAGCTGCCTGGCTGGGCTGCCGAACGCGTTTGGATTGATCCACAAAAAAATCAGTTTCCAATCAATGCTTGATCGGAAACTGATGATTGGATCTTTCCCGGACCCCTGAGGAGCGAGGGGCCCCTGAGGAGCGAGGGGCCCCTGAGGTCACGGAGCTGGATGGGGCAGGACATCGTTTCGATTGATCCTGCCGATGCCCATGAAGATTCAGAGGGGGTGGAAGAGGAGATCGGGGAAGAAGCGGTTGAACTCAATCAGGATGCCTGCGGTGATCGTGAACCAGATGGCTGAGAAAACCGGGGCGGTGGTGAGAAATTTCTTCATGGCGGTGAGGTGAATCCGGGGTTGGTTCAGGACGTTGAGAGGGGAACCTCTCGGCGATCAGCGGGGGGAGACCGTCACGTCGCGATCGGAGGCCAGGAGCTTGCCGCTGGTGAATTCACCGAAGGCCGCCAGGGGCCAGGTGGCAGCTGCCAGGGTGCTCTTGAAGGCGATGCCCAGATCGATCTGGATTTCCTTGTTGGTGGTCTCCTTGTTGGGAGAGCCATCCTTCTCACGGATCGCCTGCAGGTAGGTGCGACCAGCCCAGCCGATGCAGCCGGCGATGTAGAGGAAGGCGATGCCAGGAATCATGAAGTCACCGGCGTGGTTCCAGCGACCATCCACGATCAGGTGGGGCAGGCCATCGGTGCCGCAGACGGCCTGGCTGTACATGGCGAAGCGGGCCTTGGCCTGGTCGGTCTTGGCGGCGGCTGCGCGCTGCTGGAAGCGGGGGCTCTCGGCACAGGGGGTCAGGCCAGCCACATCGGCCTTGGCCACGGGGGCGAAGCCGAACACCAGCAGGGCGGAGAGCAGAACGGCAAAAAGACGGCGCATTGTGTCCGGTTCTGAATGAGGAGGCCTGCCAACAAGCAGGTGGTCACTCGGCGACACTAGGGGCGACGCAGCAGCCCGATGCCGACGGTTCTGGCCCTCGAAACAAGTTGTGACGAGTCGGCCGCGGCGATCGTGCGCGATCGGCAGGTGCTGGCTGGGGCGGTGGCCTCCCAGGTGGAGGAGCACGCCCGCTGGGGTGGGGTCGTGCCTGAAATCGCCTCCAGGCGCCATGTCGAGGCCCTGCCCCAGCTGATCGAGAGGGTGGTGGAGGCCAGTGGGGTGCCACTGCAGGAGGTCGATGCCATCGCCGCCTCCGTCGCCCCAGGGCTTGTCGGGGCCCTGCTGGTCGGGTCGGTGACGGCCAGAACCCTGGCGAGGCTCCACCAGAAGCCATTCCTTGGCATTCACCACCTCGAGGGTCACCTGGCCTCCGTGCAGCTGGGTGAGGACCTTCCCCCCGGTCCTTACTTGGTGGTGCTGGTCAGCGGCGGTCATACCGAGTTGATCCGGGTCGATGGCCCCGGTCGGTACCGGCGGCTGGGCCGCAGCCGGGATGATGCCGCCGGGGAAGCCTTCGACAAGGTGGCCCGCCTGCTGGGGCTTGGGTATCCCGGTGGTCCCGCCATCCAGGCGGCGGCCGAGGCGGGAGATCAGCGCCGCTTTCCTTTGCCCAAGGGACGGGTGTCCCTCCCGGGGGGTGGCTTCCATCCCTACGACTTCAGCTTCAGTGGCCTGAAGACCGCCATGCTGCGCCAGGTGCAGGCCCTGGAGCCCCTGGGGGCCCTGCCGGTGGCCGACCTGGCGGCCAGCTTCGAGCAGGTCGTGGCCGAGGTGCTGGTGGAACGGGCCTGTCGCTGTGCCAGCGACCAGGGCCTTGCCACCGTGGTGCTGGTCGGTGGGGTGGCGGCGAACCTGCGGTTGCGCCAGCTGATCCGAGGCCGGTCCGAGCAGCTCGGTCTGGCCCTTCGGGTTGCTCCCCTCGCCTACTGCACCGACAACGCCGCCATGATCGGCGTGGCCGCCTGCCAGCGCCTTTTGGCTGGGCAGAGCAGTGTCACGGGCCTTGGTGTGGCTCCCCGGCTGGCCCTCGAGGATGCCGGCGGCCTGTACGGGCCAGAACCTCTTTTCTGAAACGCTCCTGGCGAGCCTCGGCGTCCGGCCACCTCTTCTAGGGTTGGACTCCGATCCATCGCCTCCGCCATGGCCGCCGATTTCCCTGGGCAGGAGCCAGATCCAGCCGGTTCAGACCCATCCCGTGTTGCCCTGATCGATCCTGTCCAGGGGATTCCGGTCGATCCGGAGGAGCTCAATGCCTGGCGGCGGGGCTTCACCCCCCAGGCTGAGATCTGGAACGGTCGCCTGGCGATGCTCGGCCTGTCCGTCGGCATCACCGTCCTTCTGCTGGCCCGGCTTCTGGCCTGAGCCTGCCCCCCAGCCTCCTTAGGATCGGGGGGATTGCAGGCGTGGTTTGGCTGTCGCGAGCGGTTCTGAATCGCAGGAGACGGGCGGAGGGTCCCCTGCCGGGGCTCCCCCACCCCTGGCTGAACGCCCCCTGGTCACGGTGGTGCTGGGCACCCGGCCGGAGGCCATCAAGCTGGCCCCGGTGATCCTGGCCTTCCGGGACGCCCCCGATCTGCGCCTCCGGGTGGTGCTCACGGGGCAGCACCGCGAGATGGTGGCCCAGGTGATGGATTTGTTCGGCCTCCAGGCCGATGACGACCTGGCCCTGATGGCCCCGCGCCAGACCCTCACCCACGTCACCTGCGCGGCCCTGCAGGGCCTGCGGGGGGAGTTCACCGCCCACCCGCCTTCTCTGGTGCTGGTGCAGGGCGACACCACCACCGCCTTCGCCGCCGCCCTGGCCGCCTTCTATGAGCAGGTCCCCGTCGGTCATGTCGAGGCGGGTCTGCGCACCGACAACCTGCTCGATCCTTTCCCCGAGGAGGCGAACCGGCGGCTGATCTCCCAGCTGGCCCGGCTCCATTTCGCCCCGACGGAGCAATCCGCCGCCAATCTCCGGGCATCCGGGGTGGTGGGGGAGATCCTCACCACGGGCAACACCGTGATCGATGCCTTGCTGCGCATGGCCCGGCAGGCGGCCCCCCTGGAGTTGCCCGGCCTTGACTGGGACCATCAGCGGGTGATCCTGGCCACGGTCCACCGCCGCGAGAACTGGGGCGCGCCCCTGGAGCAGATCGGTCGAGGGTTTCTGGCGGTGCTCGACCGCTTCCCCGACACGGCCTTGCTGCTGCCTCTCCACCGCAATCCGACGGTGCGGGAACCGCTGGAGCGGCTGCTCGGCGACCATCCGCGGGTGGTGCTCACCGAACCCCTCGACTACGACCGCCTGGTGGCGGCCATGCGCAGCTGCACCCTCCTGCTTTCCGATTCCGGTGGTCTTCAGGAGGAAGCCCCGGCCCTCGGTAAGCCCGTGCTCGTGCTGCGGCGCACCACCGAGCGGCCGGAGGCTGTGGAGGCCGGCACCGCGCGGCTGATCGGCACCGACAGCGACTCGATTCTGCGCGAAACCAGCCGCCTGCTGGAGGATCCGAGCGCCTATGACGCCATGGCCCGGGCCCACAATCCCTTTGGGGATGGCCTGGCCAGCGAAAGGATTCTGGCGGCTGCCCGCCGTTTCCTCGCCGCACCTGTCTCCTGAGTCAGGCCCTCAGCCTGCCTTTGGCCGTTTGATCCAGGGCGGCAGGTCGATGAACACCCGGGTGCCAGGGGCGAGACCCGAGAGGATCTGGGTGCTGCGGCCACTGCTGGCCCCCAGGGTCACTTCCTGGAACCGGGGCGTGTTGTCTGGGCCTACCAGCAGCACTCCCGGTTTGCCATCCTCGGTGACCACGGCCACGGTCGGCACGATCGTGCGGGACGGCAGGGCGCCGGTGAGGAAGTCGATGTCGGCGGTCATGCCGATCCTCAGGGCTGGGGAAGGATTCAGCAGGCGCAGTTTCACCGCGAAGGAGGTGACGTTGTTGGTCTTGACGGCGCGGGGGGCGATCTGGCGCACGCTGGCGCGGAAGCGCTGATCGGGGAAGGCATCGACCCGCACCGTGGCGGGCAGCTGCATGCGCAGACGACCGATGTCGCTTTCGGGCACTTTGGCTGTCACCTCAAGGCCCTGGGCCAGCTCCACGATCGAGGAGCTGGTGGCCCCCGCCGTTGCCGAGGCGGTGGTGGTGGGGGTGACAAAGGCCCCAGGGTCGGCATACCGCGCCGTGACGATGCCGGCGAAGGGGGCCCGGATCACCAGTTCGCCGCGTTCGGTCTGCCGCTGCTGCAGCCGTTCAAGGGCGGCATTCACGGCCATCTTGTCCACCTCGTAGGTGCTGCGGATTCGGTTGTAATCGTTGGTGCTGATGGCGCGCTGGTTGTAGAGGTCGCGGTTTCGGTTGAATTCGCTCTCGCTGCGGAGGAGCACCGCCTGGGCGGAGCGCAGCTGGGCCTGCAGTTCCTGAAGGCGGTCGTTGATGTCTCCCGAATCCATCACCGCCAGGGGTTGGCCCTGGGTCACGGTCTGTCCTTCGTCCACCAGCAGGCTCACCAGCAGGCCCTGGCGCTTCGGGCTGATGTTCACCCGATCAACCGCTTCCAATTCACCGCTGGCAGTGACCACCCCCGGCAGGCTGCCTTCGCTGGCCACCACGGTGTAGGAGGCAAGGCTGGCGTTGCGGCCCTGGCTGGCCTGGCGCTGCCAGATGGCGATGCCCCCCACGAGCACCACGACAGCCGCGGCGCCCGCCCAGAGGCGTCGACGCCGCAACCAGGGACGGCGGCCGTTGCCGGCTGTGGTCGGCATCAGCTCGGTCGGGGACTGCAGGCGGGTGATGGCAAGAATGGCCGGTGGATCCATTGTCCTTGGTCGGCGCCTCCGGTGTGGCTTGGCAGCAGGTGAAATCTCCACCTGGGATCGCCCTTGGTCCCTGGGTCCCTGAAGATGGGGCCATAGATTTGACCCCATGCTCAAAGCCGGAATCGTCGGTCTGCCCAATGTGGGCAAGTCGACCCTCTTCAATGCCCTCGTCGCCAATGCCAAGGCCGAGGCTGCCAACTATCCCTTCTGCACGATCGAGCCCAATTCCGGGATCGTCTCGGTGCCGGATGCCCGCCTGGCGCTCCTGTCCGCGATTTCCAAGTCTCGGGAGCTGATCCCCACCCGGGTGGAGTTCGTCGATATCGCCGGCCTGGTGAAGGGGGCCAGCCAGGGCGAGGGCCTGGGCAACAAGTTCCTGGCCAACATCCGCGAGGTGGACGCCATCGTCCATGTGGTGCGCTGCTTTGAGGATGACGATGTGATCCATGTGGCCGGCTCCGTGGGGCCGGCCCGGGATGCGGAGGTGATCAACCTGGAGCTGGCCCTGGCGGATCTCTCCCAGGTGGAGAAGCGGCGGGAGCGGCTGAAGAAGCAGGTGCGCACCAGCAAGGAAGCCCAGGTGGAAGACGCCGTGCTGGCCAAGATCCAGGCGTTGCTGGAGCAGGGTGCCGCCGCCCGGGGCCTGGCCCTGAGCGAGGAGGAGGAGGCCCTGATCCGTCCCCTGGGCCTGCTCACCGCCAAGCCGATCATCTATGCCACGAATGTGAGTGAGGACGACCTCGCCGGCGGCAATGCCTTCGTGGAGGAGGTGCGGGAGCTGGCGACCCGGGAGGGCGCCGAAACCGTGCGGATCTCGGCCCAGGTGGAGGCGGAGCTGATCGAGCTCCCTGAAGAGGAGCGGGCCGAATTCCTGGCGGGCCTTGGTGTGGAGGAGGGCGGCCTCCAGAGCCTGATCCGGGCCACCTACCGGTTGCTGGGGCTGCGCACCTATTTCACCACCGGTGAGAAGGAAACCCGTGCATGGACGATCCAGGCCGGCATGACGGCCCCCCAGGCGGCCGGTGTGATCCACACCGATTTTGAGCGGGGCTTCATCCGCGCCCAGACCGTGGCCTACGACCAGCTGATCGAAGCCGGCTCCCTGGCCGAAGCCCGCAACCGCGGCTGGCTCCGGGCTGAAGGCAAGGATTACGTGGTGGCGGAAGGGGATGTGATGGAGTTCCTGTTCAATGTCTAAGATTCAGTCATGGCAGGGTTTTTAGACGGTTAAAAACGTCTTTGTCTAACACTTCTCCAACAAGTTGCGTTTAGACTGGCTTCTTGTTTCGGCTCCTTGCCTGGCGCCTGTGCCAAAGATTCTCCTCAGCACAAAAGTGCTTGACGGGTTGGCGCAGATGTCGTGGCGTTCGAGCGGGAGCCCTCGACTTTTTACCTGCGGGTCTACAAACCCAGCACCAGGACCTATTCGAGCCGGCGCACCCAATGCGCGAGCACCCTCCCCGAGGCCCAGCGTCAGGCGACGGAGCTCTACAGGCAGTTCATGCAGCCGGGACCAGCCTCAGGTCCAATAAAAGGAACCCATCTCAGCCGTCGCCCGTCAAGGCCAGGGTGGCCCCAGACGCGATCGTGGTAGAGCCGGTGTAGGTGTTGTTGCCGGTGAGGGTGATGGTGCCTCCACCACTACCGTCTATAAAGTTGATGACACCAGAGTCTACCCCTCCGTTTGAGAAGACACCGGAAAAGGTCGCATTAAAGCCGTTGTTGTCGATTGTGTTGCCGTTAGAATTGTTGAGCGTGAAATTAGTCGTATAGATTGTCGCCTGGTCGACCTGTATGGTGCCGCCTTCGAACACTGCAGACACTGATACTCCAACAGCGCTGGTTTGATACGTCGTGTTGGAAATGATGGTGGGTAGTGCTGCCCAGCAATTTTGAGCGTACGGCATCACCAGAAAGAGACTATTCATTGCCGCCGAGCTGATCACGAAAGCATGCTTTTTGCTGACATCCCTCAACCAGGATTGGCGATCAAACGCTCTCCTGCGGGATGGCCTGCTTTCGGCCTGGGCCCGGGGTTGATGGCGTGTTGCTGGTCTGGTGCTTCGATCAGCCAGGATCAGGTTGCTCGATCCAGCGATGGGATCGGGGCAGGGATCGGAGCTAGGGGTGGCGCCGTAGGGGCCGAAGGTGCTGAGGCATTCCTTCAGCCACCTTGATCCAGGGAGCTGAACGAGGCTTTCCAATGCGAGGCCAATCCCAGTTGTCAGGCCAGGGGGTGCACCATTCGATTGGTTGGATGGGCCAACGCTCATGACTGGATGTTAAAACCTTCGCTGAACAAAGGAGGGTGAGCGCATGGTTCCTTCTTTGTGAAACTTATCCAACTCAATCATC
>JBEINY010000113.1:0-5239 GCA_040377855.1 Prochloraceae cyanobacterium
ATCATGGGTTCAGAAGAGTTCGAGGCCTTCGGATGGCGTAACCAGTACCAGCAGCTTGGCCAGCAGTCGCCGGCCTGTCGGTGCGGTCTCATCATCAGCAAGGTCTCTTGGGGCGGCGTTCACGGCGGGGAGGAAGTCAAGTGTATGAACCGACTAGCCTTTACGCACCAGCCACGGCTACGGAATCTCCGTGCGAACCGCCCATACGCACCAATATCGTCATTGACGACGCGCTGATGCGACAGGCCATGCAGGCCTCCGGTGCCCGCAGTAAACGCGAGGCGGTGGAACTGGGTCTACGCACCTTGGTACGACTGCAGCAGCAGGGGGAGATTCGCTTCTTCCGTGGTCAGCTGCACTGGGAGGGAGATCTGGAGGCCCAACGGCTCGACGCGGATCCGGAGACTGCCCCGGCAGCAGTTCAGGAACAACTGTGATCGTCGTTGACTTGGAGGTAGTGCAGGGCTTCCGGCAGGAGACAGTCCGAAGCGCTTCAGGCTCGCCTCTTGCCATTTCAGATTGGGCTATGGCTGGCACAACTGCGCCATCGATGGTCAAGCACATGGAGCGCAACTTTGATCGGCTTTGCGCAGTGGGCCCACCAGGCATTCCATGCCCACCAGATCACTGATTATCCCAGCCGCAAGGATCAGGCCGGGCGGCGGGAGCCATTGGGGCTGATCCGGGCGGCCGTAGCTGCTAGAACGACAACCATTCTCAACTCGGGGCCCGCCGCCCCCCTGGCCATGGCCTTCTCAAGTGCTGTTCCCGCCGCCGAGCGCCTGCCGGTGACCGTGCTCACCGGTTACCTCGGTGCCGGCAAGACCACCCTGCTCAACCGGATCCTCACCCACGAGCACGGCCTCAAGGTGGCGGTGATCGTGAACGAGTTCGGCGAGGTCGGCATCGACAACCAGCTGGTGGTGGATGCCGATGAGGAGATCTTCGAGATGAACAACGGCTGCATCTGCTGCACCGTGCGCGGCGACCTGATCCGGATCATCGGCAACCTGATGAAGCGCCGCGACCGCTTCGACCACCTGGTGATCGAAACCACCGGTCTGGCCGATCCCGCCCCGGTGATTCAAACCTTCTTTGTGGACGAGGACCTGCGCGATGAGCTGCGGCTCGATGCGGTGGTCACTTTGGTGGATCTCAAGCATGTGGGGCAGCACTGGGAGGCCGAGGAGGTGCAGGAGCAGCTCGCCTTTGCCGATGTGCTGGTGCTCAACAAAGCCGATCTGGTGAGCGACGCCGAGCGCGCCACGATCGAGCGGCGGGTGCGCGCCATCAATCCCATGGCCCGCCTGTTCACCAGCCACAAGGCGGATGTGCCGATTCAGGAGCTGTTGGGGGTTGAAGCCTTTGAGCTGGAGCGGGCCCTGAGCCTCGATCCGGGGTTCCTGGCGGAGGAGCACGCCCACGAGCACGACGATGCCGTGGGTTCTGTGGCACTAGTGGAAGAACAGCCGATGGACCTCCAGAGGCTGGGGGGTTGGCTATCCGATCTGGTGGCCGAGCGAGGGCCTGATCTGTTTCGGATGAAGGGCATCATCCAGCTCCAGGGAGAAGCGCGTCGCTACGTGTTCCAGTCGGTTCACATGCTGCTCGATGGCGATTTCGATCGCCCTTGGAAAGCCGCTGAGCCGCGCCGCACCGAATTGGTGATCATCGGCCGCAACCTCGATGCCGAGGCCCTGCGAGCCAGCTTCCTGGCCTGCGTGGCCTGAGCCGGTAATGGCACAGGCTGCTCTGGTGAGCCAAAGGCTCTGTGGCGATCTGCAGCAGCCGATCACGGCCCTGGCCTGGTCGGCCGATGGTGAGTTTCTAGCCATTGGCAGCGCCGGTGGCGAATTGCTACTGCTCGACTTCCGCGCCGGCTGTGAGGAGCTGCTGCGGGGCGACCGTGATATCAGCCTTGACGTGGTGGGTTTCAGCAGCGATGGCCAGTTCTTGATGGCCGCTGGCCAGGGCGGCGAGCTGCTGCTCTGGGAGCTGGGCGGCAGCCGGGTGCGGCCGCTGGCCATGGACCCCATCCCCCTTGGTGGCGGCTGGATTGATGCGGCGGCCTGGCAGCCGGGTGGCTTGCTGCTGGCGGTGGCGGTTGGGCGCGAGCTGCGGCTCTGGGATGGGGCCAGCCGCCAATGGCGCGAGCTACCGCTGCAGGTGCCCGGCACAATCCAGGCCTTGGCCTGGAGCGCCGATGGGGTGCAGCTGGCCGCCAGCTGCCACGGTGAAGTGGTGCTGTGGCAGCCCTGTCTGAGCTCGCCGGCCGATCCGCCGCTGCGGCATGCCATCGCCTCGGCCGGTCTGTCCTTAACTTTTTCGGGGCCAGGCCACCATTTGGCCTGCGGGATGCTGGATCGCTCGTTGCTGGTGTGGCCCCAGGGCTGCCAAGGCAAGCCCTGGCAGTTCAGCGGTTTTCCCGCCAAGGTGCGGCAGCTTGCCTGGAGCGATCAGCCGGGCCGCCTGGCACCGCTGTTGGCCAGTGCCGCTGCAGATGCTGTGATCCTCTGGGCCCAGGTGAAGCAGGGTTCCAAGGCTTGGCAACCTGAGCCTTTGCTGTGGCACGAAAAGCGCGTCAATGCGCTGGCCTTTGCGCCCGGCAGCACCCTGCTGGCCAGTGCCTCTAACGACGGCAGCGTGGCGCTCTGGGATAGTCGCGGGCGAATGCTGCAGCCGCTCGAAGGGCAGGGGCTGCGGCTTCAACTTGCTGGCCTGGCGCCCCGATGGCGTTCACCTGGCGGCCGGTGATGCCAACGGGCGCTGGTGGCTGTGGCCCGTGGATGTTCCCCCGCGCGAACGACAAGGTCAGCGCCCGGGGGCCGGCTTCAAGCTGCGGCAATAGAATGAGAACCATTATCATCGGCTATTGTGGATTTCGGATGCGTCCTCCTGTTGGGCTCCCGCTGTTGCTGAGGCTGGCCGGGGCGGTGATGGGGGCCTTGCTTCTGGCCGCCTGCGGCGCTTCCCGCCAGAACGCTCCTGATGCAGCCGCTGAAAAGGCGTTCAAGGTGGTGACCACCTTCCTGCCGATCACCCTGTTCACCCGCGCCGTGGCGGGAGACTGCGCCACGGTGACCCCCCTCATCCCTGCCAGCGCAGGGCCCCACGATTTCCAGGCCAGGCCGGGCGATTTGACGGCCCTGCGCCAGGCCCGGGTGCTGGTGAAGAACGGCCTGGAGATGGAGGCCTTCCTCGACAAGCTCGTGGCCTCCGCAGGCAATTCCCAGCTCAAGGTGATCGATTCCAGTCGCGGCGTCGCCACCCTGGAAATAGAAGACCATGGCGATGCGCATGGCAAGGAGCATGGGCATCACGATGACCACGGCTCTGCACATGGTCATGAACACGGCGCTGTGAATCCCCACATCTGGCTGGATCCGCTGCGGGCAGTGCAGCAGGTGGAGACCATCCGAGATGGCCTGGTGAAGGCCGATCCCAGCTGCGCTGATGGCTACCGCCGCAACGCCGCTGCCTACACCGCTCAGTTGAAACAACTGAACAGCGAGATCTCCGATCAGCTTCAGCCTTATCGGGGCAAGACGTTTGTGGCTTTCCACCACTTCGCTCCTTACTTCGCCCAGAGATATGGCCTCAAGGCCGAGTACCTGGTGGATGTGCCCGAGATCAATCCCACTCCTGCCGATCTGAACCGGGTGGCGGCCGAGGTGAAGCGCAGCCAGCTCCAGGCCCTCCTCAGCGAACCCCAGGAGGGCAACCGCTCTTTCAATGCCCTGGCTAAGGATCTTGGCGTGAAGGTGGTGGTGTTTGATCCGATGGAGACAGCCACGGCGGAGGCCTCGCGTGATCCCTCCACCTATATGAAGCTGATGCGCCGCAACGTGGCGGGTCTGCGCCAGGCCTTTGGGCAATGACAGGCGGCGAACCGGTGCTGGTGGTTCAGGGCCTGAGCGTTCGCCGAGGCGAGCAGCTAGCTGTGCAGCAGGTGAGTTTTCAGCTCGCCCGCGAAACCGATACGGCCCTGGTGGGTCCGAACGGTGCCGGCAAGAGCAGCCTGGTGGGCGCCGTGCTCGGTCTACTTCCCAGGGCCTCAGGCAACGTTCAGATCCTGGGCCACGCCCTCGGCCCGTCGGGCGAGTTGCCTCGTGCGGTGCGTATGCAGATCGCCTACCTTCCCCAAAGCCTGGCGTTGCAGGGGCGCTTTCCGCTCACGGTGGGCGAATTTGTGGGCTTTGGCTTTGATCCGCCGGGCCTCAGCCTGGCCTGGCTGGGTAGCCGGCGCCGATCAGAGGCTGTGGGCCGTGCCCTGGATCGCACCGGCTGCCAGGACCTGGCCGAGCGCCGGCTCAGCGAGCTCTCCGGCGGTCAGCTCAAGCGGGTGCTGCTGGCCTTCTGTGTGGTGCGGCCCCGCCAGTTGTTGGTGCTCGATGAGGCCCAGGCTGGCCTTGATGCCCCCAGCAGCGAGCGGTTCCAGCAATTGCTGCTGGAGCTGCGCCGGCAGGAGGGCTGGACCGTGCTGCAGGTGTCGCACGATCTGGAGATGGTGCGTCGCAGCTGTGATCAGGTGCTGTGCCTGAACCGCCGCCTTCGCTGCAGTGGTGCCCCCGACCATGCGCTCAGTCCAGCGCGGTTGGCTGAGCTCTATGGCCCCAATGTGGTGCCCTATCGCCATCACCATGCTGGTGTCGGTGGCCATGGCTGATCTGTCATCTGGGCTGGTGGTGCTGGGCCAGCCATTCATGCAGCGGGCTTTGCTGGGCGGTCTGCTCACCGGGGCCCTGGGTGGGCTGCTGGGCAGTTTCGCGGTGCTGCGCCAGCTTTCGTTCTTCAGCGATGCCCTGGGGCATTCGGCCCTGCTTGGCATCAGCCTGGGAATCCTGCTGGGTGTGAATCCCACCCTGGTACTTATCCCCTTCGCGGTGCTGTTTGCCCTGCTGGTGAACCAGTTGGTGGCCCGCAGTGGTCTGCCGGCAGACGCCCTGCTCAACATCGTTTATTCCACCTCCCTGGCCTTTGCGGTGGTGGCCCTGAGCCTGGTGGAGACCTACCGCGGCGGCATCCAGCAGCTGCTGTTCGGCGACATCCTCGGCATCAGCTGGAGCGACCTGAGCGTGATCGCTGTGCTGTTGCTCGGCGCCTTGCTCTATCTCGCCCTCAGCCTGCGCGCCCAGGTGCTGCTCACCCTCAACAGCGACCTGGCCGGAGCCTTCGGTGTGGGAGCCAGCCGACACCGGCTGGCCTTCATCGTGCTGCTGGCGGTGGTGGTGGCGGTGTC
>JBEINY010000006.1:0-44421 GCA_040377855.1 Prochloraceae cyanobacterium
AAGGAAACCCATGCCGGTGGGGCCACACAATTTATGGGAACTACCCACCAGGAAGTCGCAATCCAGCTGGGCCACATCGATGGGCAGATGCGGCAGGCTCTGGCAGGCATCCACCAGCAACAAGGCACCAACTCGATGGGCTAATTGGGCAATCTCAGCGATTGGATTGAGGCAACCGAGGGTATTGCTCACCTGCACCAGGCTCACCAGCCGGGTGCGCTCCGTGATCTTGCTGCGCAGGTCGTCGAGATCCAGCTCACCGCTATCGGTGAGGCCCGCATGGCGCAGCACGCAGCCGGTGCGGGCCGCCAGCAGCTGCCAGGGCACCAGGTTGCTGTGGTGCTCCATCACCGACAGCAGCACCTCATCGCCCTCCCGTAGCTGGGCATCCCCCCAGCTGCGGGCCACCAGATTGATGCCCTCACTGGCATTGCGGGTGAAGACGATCTCCCTGGGACTGGCGGCACCGATAAAGGAAGCCGTGACCTGGCGCGCCTGCTCGAAGGCCTCGGTGGCCCGGGCGCTGAGCTGGTGTGCACCGCGGGGCACGTTGGCGTTGTCGTGGTCGTAGTAGTGCCGCAGGGCCTCGAGGACCACCCGCGGTTTCTGGCTGGTGGCGGCGTGATCGAGATAAACCAGAGGTGCCCCCTGGCTGGACAGCTGCTCCAGGATCGGGAAATCTGGGCGGGTGAGGACCGCCAGATCCTGGACAGGCTCCTCGTAGGGGACTGGCTGCCGTGGGGTGAGGGCCGTGGTCATCGAATTCATCGCTCCGCCAGGAGGCGGTCCAGGGGTTTCCAAGCGAGGGCCGGGGCTGGCAGCTCCCGCAGCACCTCCTCACAGAAGGCCCGCTTGAGCAGGGTGGCTGCCTGGGCATGACCGATGCCGCGGCTCTGGAGGTAGAAGAGTTCGTCCTGCTGCAACGAGGTCACGGTGGCGCCGTGGGCACAACGCACATCGTCGGCAACGATCTCCAGTTCAGGCTTCGTGTCAATCCGGGCACGATCGGAGAGCAAAAGGGCACGGCTGATCTGGGAGGCCTCCGTGCGCTGGGCCGCCCGCGGCACCTGCACGGAACCGTTGAAGACGCTGCGACCGAACCCGGCCGCCACCACCTTGTGGATCTGGTCGAGCTGGCCTTCCGGTCCGGAGAAACGGATGCGGCTGTGGGTGTCGGCGAGCTGATGACCATCGACGAGCTGGAGGCCCCGCAGCACGGAGCGGGCGGTGCCATCCACCTGATGCAGATGGGGCTCCAGGCGGGACACCCCCCATTGGCCACTGGCACAGACCAACTGCAGGCAGCTCTCCGGCTCCTGCTCCACCGCCAGGTGGGCCAGGAAGGCCGCCTGGGGATCCCCCAGGGCCACCAGGCCGTGGTGGAGGCAGGCGCCACGCCCGAGATGGGCTTCCACCACCAGGCTGCAGAGGGCACCGGCCACGGCCTGGTGCTGCTGCGAAAGTTCCAGCTGAGCCTTCTCTTCCAGGATCAGGAGCAGGCGGTGGGCCTGCAGACCGGGGGCAGCCTGAATGACAACCTCCAGGTTCACCTGGGCCCGACCGGCGACCCGGAGGGCCAGCACCGATGCCGCGGCGGCATGGTTCAGCTCCACGGGCCAGTCGTGCTCGCAGCCCGTGGCTCCAAGGGTGTGACCAAGGGCCTGCTCCACCTCCAGGGGCGACAGCCGGCTCAGGCCGGGAGGTAGCTCAATGCCGGCCAGGGGATCTGCCCCTGGGGTGGCGGCCGGGATCAGGAGCCGGAGTACGCCCGGGGCTGGTTCAGGGAGATCGATGGCTGCAGGATTCCCAGCGGCAGGCAGCGGGGGCAGGTCGACCAGGGGGGCCAAATCCGTGAACCGCCAGGCCTCCTGGCGGCCGTGGGGCAGGGGTAGGGAGGCAAGGGCAAGCCGGCCGCGCTGCTGCACCGAAGCGAGGGCACCGGACGGAGGCGGCAGGGCCGTCAGCAGGCGATCGCGCCAATCGAGAAGCGTCGAACCGTTGGCCATCAGGACAACTCCAGGGCGGCGAGCTCCTCGTCCACCCAGTCGTAACCGCGGGACTCGAGCTCGAGGGCCAGCTCCTTGCCACCCGTGCGCAGGATCCGACCCGCGGCCATGACGTGCACGTAGTCGGGGGTGATCGACTCGAGCAACCGCTGGTAGTGGGTGATCAGCAGGGTGGCGTTGTCGGGACCGGCCAGATGGTTGACGCCACCGGCCACGATCCGCAGGGCATCAATATCCAGACCGGAATCGGTTTCATCGAGGATCGCCACCAGGGGATCCAGCAGGGCCATCTGGAGAATCTCATTGCGCTTCTTCTCGCCTCCGGAGAAGCCCTCATTGACACTGCGATCCAGGAAAGCCGGATCCATCTGCACGAGGGCCAGCCGTTCTCGCACAAGATCTTCAAAGGCGAAGGTGTCGAGCTCCTCCTCACCCTTGGCCTGGCGGCGAGCGTTGGTGGCCACCCGCAGGAACTCCAGATTGCTCACCCCGGGAATCTCCACCGGGTACTGAAAGCCCAGAAAAACCCCTGTGCGAGCCCGCACTTCCGGCGCCAGGGCCAGCAGATCCTCCCCGCGGAAGTGCACCGAGCCGGCCGTGACGGTATAGGCGGGGTGGCCCGCCAACACCTTCGACAAGGTGCTCTTGCCGCTGCCGTTGCGCCCCATGACCGCGTGGATTTCACCGGCACGAATCGTGAGGTTGACCCCCTTGAGGATGGCCTTGTCCTCAACACGGGCATGGAGATCGCGGATCTCCAGCAGCACGGGAGCGTCAGGTCGGATCACGGAAACAGACGAAAGGAACAGGGAAAAGGTGATGGTGCGACGGGGGCTGATCGCTCGGCTTCAGCCCACGGAACCTTCCAGCTTGAGGGCCAGGAGCTTGTCGGCCTCAGCCGCGAATTCCATTGGCAACTGGTTGAACACGTCCCTGCAGAAGCCGCTCACCATCATCGACACCGCTTCTTCAAAGCCGATGCCGCGGCTCTGGAGATAGAAGAGCTGATCCTCGGAAATGCGACAGGTGCTGGCCTCGTGCTCAAGGCTGGAATGGGGTTGGCGGGAACGGATGTAGGGGTAGGTATTGGCAGCCGCCTGGTCACCGATCAACATCGAATCGCACTGGCTGTAATTTCTTGCCCCCACAGCCTTCGGCCCGATCTGCACCAGGCCTCGGTAACTGTTGGAGGAATGGCCGGCGCTGATGCCCTTGCTGACGATGGTGGAGCGGGTGCGGGGCCCGAGATGGATCATCTTCGTGCCGGTGTCAGCCTGCTGATGATTGTTGGTGAGGGCCACGGAATAGAACTCCCCCACAGAATCGGCCCCCTGGAGCACACAACCGGGATACTTCCAGGTGATCGCTGAACCGGTTTCCACCTGGGTCCAGCTGATCTTGCTGCGATCACCACGGCAGTGGCCCCGCTTGGTGACGAAGTTGTAGATCCCACCGACGCCGTTGGCATCGCCGGCGTACCAGTTCTGCACGGTGGAGTATTTGATGGAGGCATCATCGAGAACCACCAGTTCCACCACGGCGGCGTGGAGCTGGTTGGTGTCAAACATCGGAGCGGTGCAACCTTCCAGATAACTGACAGAAGCCCCCTCTTCAGCAACAATCAAGGTGCGCTCGAATTGACCGGTGTCGCCGGAGTTAATGCGGAAGTAGGTGGACAATTCCATCGGGCAGCTCACCCCTTTCGGAATGAACACGAAGGAACCATCACTGAAAACGGCAGAATTGAGCGCAGCAAAGAAGTTGTCGTTGCTCGGAACCACGGTGCCCAGATAACGCTCGATCAGGTCAGGGTGGTCCTTGACCGCCTCACTGATGGAACAAAAAATCACCCCGTGTTCAGCGAGCTTTTCCCGGTAGGTGGTTGCGATGGAAACGCTGTCAAAAACCGCGTCAACGGCCACATTGGACAGACGCTTCTGCTCACTGAGAGGAATCCCCAACTTGTCGAAGGTCTCAAGAAGTTTCGGATCCACCTCATCAAGGCTGGCTTTCTTGGCCTGCTGCTTGGGGGCGGCGTAGTAAACGAGATCCTGATAGTCGATCGGAGGGTGGCCGAGGGCAGCCCAGTCGGGCTCTTCCATGCGCAGCCACTGGCGATAGGCCCGCAGACGAAAGTCGAGCAGGAAGGAAGGCTCGCCCTTCTTGGACGAGATCAGCCTCACGACGTCCTCATCCAGGCCCTTGGGGATCTTTTCAGTTTCGATATCGGTGACGAAGCCGTACTTGTACGGCTGGCTCACCAGATCACCAACAGCCTGGGCGGACGTCATGAAGGATCAACCGGCGGAATGGGACTTGATCTCATCCAGGGAGATGGTCTGCTGATCACCCCGGAACGGGTTGTCTTCGGTGAGAAACAGCATGCAGTGGCACTCCTTGCGCTCCCGCATCGGCACACAGGGGCAGTTCCAGAAAGCCTGGGAGACCTCCGCCTCCTTGTCTTCGTAATGGCGACAGGGACAGAGGGCAGCCCCGAGCTGGTCCTTATGGCGGGCCAGGCCCTCAAGCACGACGGCCGTCACTCCCGGATCACTGCAGAAGTAGGTACCGGTCCGCTGGGCGTAGGTCTCAGCGAACTTGCGGATCACCTCAAGGCTCTCGGAGCCTGGCGCCTTGGTGTTGGGAGCGTCGGACATGGGCGGGGATTCAAGGGCAGCACCACCGCAGACGCGAAGCCCGACGGGGCGGGACGAAACGACGGGGCCGGGCCGATTACGAAACGCAGAAGTTTCGATAACGGGAGCCTAAGGCACGGCGCCGAGGATGGTGAGAGAGGTCATTGTGGCCCTCCGCCGTCCCCGGTGCCGACCTGCCGGCCAACGGTTCCCAGAGCGGTGCGCAACGATCCACCACCCACCGCCCTGCCGTGGCATGGTGAGGGTCCCTTGCCCCTTCGGTCCACCGGGCTTCGCCATGAGCGCCTCCACCCAGGCCCCCACCCGCGACGCCGTTCTGGCCCACCTTCTCCGCCACGGTGAAGCCACGGCCGCCGAACTGGCCGCCAAATTGGTGGTGTCGGTGCAGATCATGCGCCGCCACCTGCGCAGCCTGGAAGACGAAGGTCTGGTGACCGCCAGCGCCACCGGCGACGGCCCTGGCCGCCCCAGCAACCACTGGCATCTCACCGAAGCTGGCCACCATCGTTTCGCCGATGGCAGCGAACATTTCGCCCTGGGCCTGCTCAATTCCATGGCCACCTCCCTGCCCCCCGAGGCCATGGAGAAGCTGCTGCTTCAGCAGGCCAGCGCCAAGTCCGACGACTACCGCCAGCGCATCGGCAGCGGCGACATCGCCCAACGCATCGAACGCCTGGTCGATCTGCGCCGACGGGAGGGCTACCTGGCCGAATGCCAACGGGAAGAGGGCGGCACCTGGCTGATCAGTGAATTTCACTGCTCGGTGATGCGCATCGCGGAACAGTTCCCCCTGGTCTGCGACCAGGAGCTGCAACTGCTCCGCCACACCTTCACCGATTGCGAAGTGGAACGGGTGCACTGGCGCCTGGAGGAGGGCCACGCCTGCGGCTTCCGCCTGCGGCCCAGGCAGGGCTGATGGGGCCCGAAGCCGGCGCGGCCAGCCCGATGGACGCGGCGGACTCCGCCCTGCTGGATGGCGCCCGACTCCCCCTGGTGGCCAGGCACAGGCTGCGCCTGCTCGCCCACAGCCTGCGGACCCTGCAGAGCATCGCCGGCCGGCGAGCGGGGCCTGCCCCCACGGCCGAGGCGATCGTGGCCTGGGCCAGAACCCAGGAGCCCCTGGCCGACGACCCCGGATTCCGGGCTGCCTTCTGTCAGCAACTGCTCACCAGCAGCCTGCTGCTGACGGAGATCGCCGATGGCCTGCGGAATGGAGCGGGAGGGTGCGACCCAGCGGCACCGATCGACAGCGCCGCCCCCGGCCCCCTGGGCCTGGGGCTCCACCAGCTGATCGCCTGGTGTGAACAGCGCCGGGAGGATCCACCCACCGAAGCCCCCTGACTTGCGATCATCGCCGCAGCAACGCGCTGCGCCATGACCGGCCCGATTCCTGATGCCCTCAGCTTTTTCCGCCTGAGCTGCGGCCGCTGGCGCTCCCAGCGGAGCAGCCATCACCTCCTCCATCGACGGGCCGAGGCCGGGGGGTCTCTGATTGAGGTGGTGGAACTGGCGGCCGACGATCCGCGCCTGATCACGATCGCGGAGCTCCATCAACAGGACCCCAGCAGGCTCGTGGGGGGGTGCCGCGTGCGCTGGACCGCGTCGATGGCCTGGGATCAGGTGGGGGAGGCCCATGAGGGGGACAGCGTCTTCGGTCTGATCCCAACCGATGACGCGGGTCGCCAGGGCCTGCTGCTGCGGGACCGGGGTTACGCCGAAACGGCGCCTGTGGCCGGCCATTTCAAGCTCGATGATCGGGACGAGCTGCTGCTGACGACCGCCTACGAAACCATGGCCAGCCTGGAGCGATTCAGCTTCGCCGGTCCGAATGTGCGGCTGCGCACCAGCATCGTCGAAGGGCTGTCGAACACGGCCTCGTTCTGCGTCGAAACCCGGTGTGGGGACGGGGACACCCCCACGGCCGACCGCCTTGGCAACGGTGCAGTGGACCGGGAGAAGGCCCTGTCTCCCCTGGGGTGGTGACGAACGTTACGGACTGTGAGCCCTCCCCGTCCCCATAGAAGACGAGCCGGGCTGGACTTCTACGATCCCAAGCGACGGATGCCGATGCTCGCGTGGCCCTTCCCCTTCTGAAGTACGCACCAACCACCCAGAACGCCCGGGTTGCCCCCCTGAGGGTTGGTTCGGACGAGGATCCGAAGGCGGTGTCCCTCGACAAAGCGATTGACCGCGAAGACCAGAACTTCGTGATCGAATCGGCCTACAGGCAGATCTTCTTCCATGCCTTCAAGGTGGATCGGGATCGCACCCTGGAATCCCAACTGCGGGACGGTCAGATCACGGTGCGGGACTTCATCCGCTCCCTCTGCCTCTCCGACACCTTTACCCGCAGCTTCTACAACCTGAACAGCAACTACCGGGTGGCCCGTCACCTGGTGGAGAAATTGCTGGGTCGCCCCGTGCACGGCAAGGCTGAGGAAATCGCCTGGTCGGCTGTGATCATGACCCGGGGAATCCGTGGCGCTGTTGATGACATCCTCAACAGCCAGGAGTACCTCGACAACTTCGGTTACGACACGGTTCCCTATCACCGCAACCGCGTGGTGGGCTCCCGGGACCTCGGCGAAACCCCCTTCAACATCACCAGCCCCCGCTACGAGGCCTACCACCGGGGCATCCTGGGCTTCCCCCAGATCGTTTACACCGGCACAGCCCGCACCCTGCCCGAGCGTGCACGCCAGACCCGCGGTGGCTATCCCCAGGACTACCTGCCCTGGGTTCGCACCCTGCCTGCCCTCCGCAGCAGCGGTGCCGGCGCCGGCAACACCTCCTTCGATTACATGGCCAAGGTTCGCTACCGCAGCATCGGTCGCTGATCCCAACCGCAACGATCAGTCCATTCACCCCGCGGCGGCATCCCCGCCGCTTTTTTGTGCGCTGGTTTCAGCAGCCCCGTAGGGGGATCAGGAGCGGGGCACAGGAGTCCAAGGGTCAGAAGATCCTGACCTGTTTCGAGGCGGCAATCGCACCCGATGAATTCAGGGTCAGAATGATCCCAAACGAAATCGATTGCTGTGAGTCAGGCCCTCTCCTCTTTGGCACGGATGACTCTGCGCCAGCTGCGGCAGGTGGCCAGCGACCTCGGCGTGACCCTTTACAGCCGTAAATCCAAGGAGGAGCTGCTCGAGGCGATTCAATCCCGAAATCCATCAACTCCAATTGATCTGGCCACGATCGAGGCCGATCTGGTCCCCGCGCCCCGGGGTTCGGCCGAGACCCGCGTCGTGTTTCTTCCCCGAGATCCCCAGTGGGCCTACGTGTTCTGGGAAATCGCTGAGGAAGACCGCACAGCGGCCCAAGTCGGTGGCGCCACCCAGCTTTGCCTGCGCGTAGCGGATGTCACCGGCCTGCCTGGAGGCTCCTCCCACCCCCACACCCTGCAGGAGGTGGTGGTCGACAGCTACGCCACCGAGTGGTACCTCCCTGTGCCGCTCAGCGATCGCGATTACCGCGTCGAGCTCGGTTATCGCAAGAGTGGGGCCGGCGGCTGGATCTCCCTGGCCTTCTCATCGGTGGCGCGGGTGCCGGCCCTCCACCCCAGTGAACAGATCCTGGATCAGTTCGTGCCCTTCTCCCTCGATGCAGCCCCCGCGGCGCCAGCTCCGCTGCCGGTGGAATCCGCCGATACCGGACTGCACGAACGCCTGTATCAGACGGCGACCTCCCGCTGGCGGCGGGTGGGCCGGGGGTCGGAGGCCTTCCACGAGCAGGGAGATACGGGCCTCGGTGGCCAGACCCTGAATGCCTCCGGGGCCGGAATCTGGGCCAGTGGCCGCCATGAATCCGGGGCCGGTGGTGTGGCTCCGCGCCAGCGTTCCTTCTGGTTGGTGGCGGATGCCGAATTGATTGTCTACGGCGCCACGGATCCTGCCGCCCGCCTCAGCATCGGTGGCGAGGAGATTCCCCTCTCGTCCGATGGCACCTTCCGGATCCAGGTTCCCTTCCGGGATGGTCAGCAGCTCTACCCGATCGAGGCCATTGCCGCTGACGGCGAGCAGAAGCGCAACATCACGCTTGAATTCCGTCGGCTGACACCGGAAGACAACAGCAATCCCGCCAGCCAGGCTGTGGCGGAATGGTTCTGAACCGATGCGCACCTTCGTTGCCCTCACCCCCTTGGCTGGTGCCCTGAGCTTCCCCCTGGTAGTCCCTGTCATCCTGGTGAAGTTCGGGTTGGCGCCGGCGGTCCTGGCCAGCGTGCTGATCGGCACCAGCTGGATGGTCACCATGCTGCGCACGGCGGAGATGCCTGGCCACGGTTGAGGAGGGGAATGCTGGCGAGGATGAAACCTCGTTGTGCATGGAGCCCAGCCCACGCCCGAACGCCGTGGCAAGCGGCCGACACCCCGTCCTGGCCTTCAGGGGGCTGCTGAATCTGGGGTTGGCCCTGCTGATCGCCGGGTGTCAACAAACCGGGCGCATCGTGGGCCAGCCCCCCGGGGAACTGCCGCTTCCGGCCGGAATCACGGTGGCGTTCAACCAGAGGGAGGATCGGCACTACCGCAGCCCGATCAGCCAGCACTGGCGCAACGGCGACGACCTCGAGGCATTGGTGCTCGATGGCATCCGGCGGGCTCGCCATCACATCCTGATCGCCGTTCAGGAACTCTCCTTGCCCAGCATCGCCGAGGCCCTGGTGGAGAAACGGCGGCAGGGGGTGGTCGTGAACGTGGTGCTGGAGAACACCTACAGCGCACCCTGGAGCCAGCAGAACCAGGGGGATCTGGAGCCCCATCAGCGCCTACGGCATCGCCAACTGGAACGCCTGGCCGATCGCAATCACGATGGAACCCTGAGCCAGGCCGAACGGAACCAGGGTGATGCGGTCCTGATCCTGGAGCGTGGCGGTGTGCCGATGCTGGATGACACCGCCGACGGCAGTGCCGGCAGTGGACTCATGCACCACAAATTCATGGTGATTGACGCTCAGGTGGTGATCACGGGGTCGGCCAATTTCACCAGCTCCTGCATCCATGGTGACCCGGACAACGACCGCACCCGCGGCAATGTGAACCACTTGCTCAGATTCGAAAGCCCGGAGCTGGCAACGTTGTTCGAACGCGAATTTGCAACTCTCTGGGGGGATGGGCCAGGGGGCCTGTCCGACAGTCGCTTCGGCCTGGGAAAGCACAACGGCGGTGCCGAAACGGTCCAGATTGGAACAACCAGCGTGACGGTGTTATTGGCTCCCCAGAGCGAAACTGATCCAGCCGGCGGCTTAACCATGATCAGCAACGCGCTGGGGGGAGCACGGCGCACCATTGATCTGGCCCTGTTCGTGTTGTCTGCCCAGAACCTGGGCAATGCGCTTGCCGAACGGCATCAGCAGGGCGTGCAGCTGAGGGTTCTGGTGGATCCCGGTTTCGCCAACCGCAGCTTTTCCGAAGTCCTCGATCTGCTGGGCGTGGCGATGCCAGACCGGACCTGCAAACTGGAAGCCCACAACCGCCCCTTGAACCAGGGGGTCGAAGGCATCGGCAGCCCCCGCCTAGCCGCCGGCGACAAATTGCACCACAAAATTGCTGTGATCGACGACCATCTTGTGATCACGGGTTCGTTCAACTGGAGCCCATCGGCGGCCCATCAGAATGACGAAACCCTCCTGCTGATTGATTCGCCAACGCTGGCGGCCCATTTCAAGCGGGAGGTGGATCGGCTCTGGAGAGGGGCAGAGCTGGGAGTCACGGCAAGACTGGCCCGCAAACTTGAACAGTCCCGTCGACGCTGTGGCAGTGGTGCGACAAGGGCATGAGCACGAAGGGAAGACAACAAAAGAAGGCTTCTGCTGCAAGGCATCCCTGAGCGGCACCTCCCAACCGACCTACGGTGAATCTCAGGCACCAAAAACGACTGCCAGCCCTCTCTTATTCAAGCCACCAGGACCTCAATCAGGATCGCCGATGGACTCAGCCTGGGAAGCCTGAACCTGCAACCAGTAGGAGGCCAGACTGGAAAGCGATCGCCCCTGGGACTCACTCTGATCCAACAGCAACTCATAAACACACTGTGGGATCGTGACACTGATCTTTCTGGGCTTACGCATCGCTACACCGAATGACTTGCGTTTCTTAGCTAGAGGAGCCTGGGAAGAAAACAAAGAACGACCAATTCCATCAACAGGCAATTTCGAATCCGCCATCCATGAACCAGGCCCTTCGACCCGGAATCACACCTGCACCCTGTTCTAAGCGGCAACAGCGGAGACGTCAACACAGCGTCACCATCGGCAATCAAGTAAAAATAAATGAAGCCCCGCTTCTTGAGGCAACCACCTACAGACCAGCAGAAAAGTGATGCGACTTTCGCATAGTCTTAGCCCCCCCCCTAAAAAAGGGTCTCCAGCATCAAGAATTCAGGGACTTACGGACAAGCGGGAAGACAAAATCAAGGCGATCAGCAATCACAGTTTATCTCCATAATTTCTCGCCGATCGCGATCATGACACGCGAAACTTAGGCACGGCCAATAATGCTGAGTCCAACAACAGTGAGACCAACAACAGTGAGACCAACGCCGCTGAAGCCAACAAAGCTGTGACCAACAAAGCTGTGGCCAGCAAGGCTGGGACAAAAAGCCACGCGAAATTTGGTTCAGGCAAGCTGGGATCACCGCAGCCCTTGCCCCATCCCGGCCCCTGAGGCCCGCCAACAACCCAAAACCAGGCCATTGCACCTGGCAGGTGTCCTTCACCCCTTCGAAACCCTGCCTGAATCCAACCAGAGCCTGAGGGAGCCCGTTGAGGGCTCAGGGGATCCGGCCCCTGCAACCGCGCCGGCTATGGTCAGCAGGAGCCTTGGATCCAGATGCCCGCTTCCGCCGGAGAGCCCAACCCTGCCTCATCGGCAGGCCGCGGCCACAGCCCTGAGCTTGATGCCATCAATCTGATGCTGCGGGACCTCCACACCCGCCATGAGGAGATTCGCCATCGCGCCTCGTTCCGGGGCTGCACCCGTGAACTGATGACGGTGCAGCAGGAATTGGTGAACCACCTGCTCGCCAAGCGCAATCGCATCCTTTCGATCAGCGACGACGGCCTTAACGGCGGCAAGAACTACAACTCGATCGTCTCCTGAGGTCTGTCCCTGATCACTGCAGCCCCATCACCCCGTGGAGGCGGCGGCACGAGCGGCCAACCCGCGGATGTGCTGATCGTGGGAGCTGGGCCCGCCGGTGCGGCTCTGGCATGGATGCTGGGACGCTCAGGCCTGCGGGTGGGCCTGCTCGATCAGCAGGGCGCTGATCCAGCCAACGCCGACAGGCCCCCCTTCCGGGGGGAGGCCCTGATGCCCAGCGGCCTCAAGGCCCTCGAGGCGATGGGACTGACCCAGCTTCTCAACAACATCCCCAGCCGCACCCTCACCGGTTGGCGCATGCAGGTGGAAGGCAAGAGCCTGTTCTTCGCCCGAGAACCCTGGGGTGGCCCCCTGCCCTGCACCCTGGTGCCCCAGGACGCCCTGCTGGCGGCCCTGGTGGAGCGATGCAGCCAGCTCGAGGGCGTGAGCGTGGAGATGGGACTGGCGGTGAACGGGCTTCTGGTGCGGCCCGATGGCGTGGTGGAGGGGGTGCGACTGGAAGATGGCCAGATCCGGCGGGCCCACCTGGTGGTGGCCACCGATGGCCGTGGCTCGAGGCTGCGGCACCTGGCCGGCCTGGAGCTCGAGCCGGCTCCCGGGCCAGGGATGATCGTGGACTGGTTCAGCCTGCCCACAGCCGATCCTGACGAAGCCCCCGCAGACCAGCCCGGCGCCGGCACCACATTTCTGAGCGTGATCGGCGGCGGAGAGCTGTTCAGCTTCTTCGCTTCGGCCCAGGACGGTCGCCACCACCTGGCTCTGGTGAGGGAGCCCCAAGATGCACCACCGGCCCGTGGCGATCAGCTGGCCCAACAGCTGGCCGCCCTGGCACCGGAGGAACAGGCCAAGCTGTTGCGCCATCAGGGAAAGGCCCTGGAGCATCCCGTGAGCCTGCAGGTCCAGGTGGGGCAGGCGCGACCCTGGCATCGCCCGGGATTCCTGCTCCTCGGGGATGCCGCCCACCCGATGAGCCCAGTGCGGGCCCAGGGACTGAACATGGCCCTGCGCGATGCCCTGGTGGCGGGTCGCCTGCTGGCCAAGGCCCTGCCCGCAGGGGATCGGAACACCCAGCCAGAGGGTCAGCTCAACCGCACCCTGGCAGCGATCGAGGCCCGACGACGGCCGGAAATCAGCGCCATGCAACGCCTTCAGGCCCAGGAGACCAGGCGTGGTCTGCTGCTGCGCCGGCAGCCACTGATGCGGGCCCTGCTGGCCGCAGCGGCACCATGGATCGGGCCGAGGCTTCAGCACCACTGGATGAACGACCAGCTTCCGCTGCGCCTCGGCCTGGATGATCTGTCCGATGATGGGGGCACGCCTGCTGCAGCCATGGTCCGGTCCATCCCCCCCCATTCCGCCCTGGCCCTCGCCCTGCTCCTCAGTGCGGGCCTGTCGGGTGCGCTGGCCAAAACGCCGCCGGAGGTGCCCGATCCTCCAACCACCGAAGCACTCCGCACCATTCAGCTGGCCGCCCAGGTCTGCGCCCGCGACAACAACGAAGCCAACTGCTCCCGCACCAGGCAGCTCGCCGATCCCCTGCTCGACCATGCCGGCGTTTCAGCGTCCTGCAAGGACAGCGTCTACGACCTGGTGCAACGGGCGAAAGTCGGTGATGCCGGCAGCTACAGCCGCCGCGAACGGATTGAAAAGGCGGCTGGCGACGTGCTGCAGTTCTGCCGGCCCAAAACACGGGTGGTGGGCGATGGCAACAGCACCGGCAAGCCAGGGGCCACTCCTGGGTCCCCCTTCAGCCTTCGCGGCGAACCGCAACAGACCCCCTGACGGGGACCGGAGGCCTGCCGATCGCGAACCACTCCTTCCCCAACTGGATCTTCTCCGGGGAATCACCGTCTGGCCCGGTTAGCGTGGCCCTGTTTTTGTACAGAGGGTGATGGGCAACGGCGTGATCGAGGGTGTGCGCACCGTGGCGCTGCCCCAGCCCTTCACCGACCAGAAACCGGGCACTTCAGGCCTTCGCAAGAGCAGCCGTCAGTTTGAGACCCCCCACTACCTCGAAAGCTTCCTTGAGGCGGTGCTGCGGATTGTGCCCGGGGTGCAGGGCGGCACCCTGATCGTCGGAGGGGATGGTCGCTACGGCAACCGCCGCGCCATCGGAGTGATTGCCCGGATGGCTGCCGCCCATGGTGTGGCGCGCCTGATCACCACGGGCGGTGGCATTCTTTCAACGCCGGCCGCCTCCCACCTGATCCGGCTCCATGGGGCCGTGGGTGGGATCATCCTCTCCGCGAGCCACAACCCCGGTGGCCCCGAGGGTGACTTCGGCGTCAAGGTGAACGGTGCCAATGGGGGCCCCGCCCCGGAATCGCTCACCGATGCCATCCACGACTGCACCCTGACCCTCGATCATTACCGGCTGCTGGAGGAAGGCACGGTTGATCTCGACACGATCGGAACCCAGATCCTGGGAGGGATGACGGTTGAGGTGATCAGCGGCGTCGATGACTACATCGCGCTGATGCAAAAACTGTTCGACTTCGACCAGATCGCGGCGCTGCTGAAGGGGCCGGTGCCGATCGCCTTCGATGCGATGCACGCCGTCACCGGGCCCTATGCCAAACGCCTGTTCGAAGAGCTGCTCGGGGCTCCGGCCGGCACCGTACGCAACGGGGTGCCGCTCGAGGATTTCGGCCAGGGTCACCCCGACCCCAATCTCACCTATGCCCATGAACTGGCGGCCCTGCTGCTGGAGGGCGACGATTACGCCTTCGGAGCGGCCTGCGACGGCGATGGCGACCGCAACATGATCCTGGGTCGACGCTGCTTCGTGAACCCCAGTGACAGCCTGGCCGTGCTCACCGCCAATGCCACCCTTGCGCCGGGATATGCCGATGGGCTTGCCGGCGTGGCCCGCTCCATGCCCACCAGCGCCGCCGCTGATGTGGTGGCCAAGGAACTCGGCATCGCCTGCTTTGAAACACCCACGGGCTGGAAGTTCTTCGGCAACCTGCTCGATGCGGGCCGGATCACCCTCTGCGGCGAGGAAAGCTTCGGCACCGGCAGCGATCACATCCGCGAGAAGGATGGCCTCTGGGCCGTGCTGTTCTGGCTGCAGATTCTCGCCAGCCGCCAATGCTCCGTGGCCGAGGTGATGCATGGGCACTGGGCCCGCTTCGGCCGGCATTACTACTCCCGCCACGATTACGAAGCCATCCCGAGTGAGGCCGCCCACGGGCTTTACGAGCGGGTCGCCGGTCTGCAGAGCGGCCTGGTGGGGCAACCCTTCGCCGGCCGGTTGATTCGGGTGGCCGACGATTTCAGCTACACCGATCCCGTGGATGGCTCCATCAGCCGCGGCCAGGGACTAAGGCTGCTGCTGGAAGACGGCAGTCGGGTGGTGCTGCGCCTTTCCGGCACCGGCACCAAGGGCGCCACCCTGCGGGTGTACCTGGAAAGCTATGCACCACCCAGCGGCCATCTGAACCAGGATCCCCAGGCAGCCCTGCGCCCCCTGATCGAGGCGATCGAGGCCCTGGCCGAAATCCGACAGCGCACCGGCATGGACGTGCCGACGGTGATCACCTGATCGCCTGCTGAAGGACGGCCAATCGGGCGATCAGCATCAGGAGCCTCCGATCAGGAGGGCTCCCCGCTGATCGCCTCCTTCTCTTCGGGGAACCAGCGGGCCTCCAGATTCTTGATCACCACATAGAAGGGGGGAACCACCCCCAGGGACAGGACGGTGGCCACGAGCAGGCCGCCAAAGATCACCGTTCCCAGGGATTGCTGGCTGTGGGCGCCGGCGGTGCGGGCCACCACCAGGGGCAGGAAGCCCGCCAGGGAAGCGATGGCCGTCATCAGAATCGGCCGCAGGCGCGACTGGGCCGAGGCAAGGGCGGCCTCCGTAGCCGTCATGCCGTCCTGGAGGTGCTGTTCAGCAACTTCCACGATCAAAATGCCGTTCTTGGCGGCGAGACCGATCAGGGTGACCAGCCCCACCTGGGCATAGATGTTGAGATCGATCGATCGCATGGCCAGGAACACCAACGCTCCCAACATGGCGAGGGGAACGGTCATCAGAATCACCACCGGAGTGACATAGCTCTCGTACTGGGCAGAAAGGACGAGATACACCACCAGAACCCCAAGGCCGAACACAAGCACACTGGCGCTGCCTGCCGAGAGCTGGAGGGCAGCAAGGCCAGTGAAGGCATAGCCAATGTTGTTGAAGCCCTGCTCCTTGAACAGGCTCTGAATCATGTTGAGAGCCTGGCCGGAACTCTTGCCAATGGCCTCCGCCCCCTGAATCAGAATCGTGCGGTAGAGGTTGTAGTGGCTGATCACCGGAGGGGCACTGCCGAGTTCAACCGTGGAAAACTCCGAAACCTGAACCAGCTTGTCATCCTTGTTGCGTACGTAGTACGACAACACATCGTTGAGGTCGCTGCGGTTGCCAGCCTCAGACTGGACGTAGATGTTGCGCACCTGCCCATTTTCATAGGTGAGGCCGGAATAGTTTCCACCAGCCAGAATAGCGATGGTCTGCATCGCCTGTTGGAAGTCGACATTGAGGCTTCCCATCAGGGAGCGATCAACGGTCAAGCTGAAGGCTGGCGCACTCGGGATGAACTGGGTGTAAAGGCTTGAGAAATCTCCGCTGATATTGCCAACCGCGACAAGCTTCTGGGCCAGGGCATCCAGCTGGGGAATCGAATAGGCCCCATTGCTGAGGTCATTGAACTGGAAGTAGAAACCGCCCTGGGCGGAGAAGCCCGGGATGGCGGGAGGCTGGGCTGCCACGGCAAGCCCGCTGCTGATCGAGCTCAGCTTCTTGTTCAAGCGGTTGACGATCGCCTCCGCAGACTGGTCAGCGCCTTGACGTTCCTCCAGGGGCTTGAAGCCATAGAAGAACACCCCCTGATCGGGACTGGATCCATTGAAGCCGTAGCCGCTGATGATCGATGCTGCTTCGATATCAGGCTCGCCTTTGAGCACCTTGGCGATCTCCAGGCCCGTCTTCTGAGTCTGGGAGAGCGAAGCACCATTCTGAAGCTGGAAGATGCCGAGGCCGTAGCCCTGATCTTCTTCCGGGATGAAGGCGGAAGGCAGGGCACTGAAGGCGACCACCGTCAGAACGATGCCGGCCCCAAGGGCAGTCATGATCAGCTTCCGCCGCCTGATCAAGGTCTGGAGGAGATTGGCGTAGGCCTTCTCAACCCGGGCGAAGACCCGGTTGAACGTGTCGAAGATCCAGGGAAGGTTCGCACCACCGAGAAGCCCGAACACCACACCTACGACATAGGCAATTGGCCCGAATGAAGCAACACTGAAACGTCCGAATGCCAGACCGACCACCAGTCCCGCCACCACCCAGGGCCAGCCCTTGGGAACGGGCGCCTTTTCAGACTTGAGAATCAAGCCCGACAACATCGGCGAGAAGGTGAGGGCGTTGAAGGTGGAGATGGCAATTGAAAAGGCAATGGTCAGGGCGAATTGTCGATAGATGATTCCGATGCCACCGGGATAGAACGCCACCGGCACAAACACCGCCATCAACACCAAAGAGGTGGCGATCAAGGCCCCGATCAGCTCTCCCATGCATTCCATCGCCGCCTGGCGTGGTCGCATGCCCCGCTCCAGGTTCTTGGAAACCGCCTCGATCACCACAATGGCGTCATCCACCACCAGACCGGTTGCCAGCACAAGGCCGAGCAGGGTGAGCTGATTGATCGAAAAACCGAAGGCCTTGACGAAGGCAAAGGTGCCTACGAGGGAAATCGGGATAGCCAGACTTGGAACAATGGTCGCCCGCCAGTCCTGCAGGAAGATGAACAGGATCAAAAGCACCAGAACGATGGCGAGACCAAGGGCATCAACCACGCCCTCGACAGCCGACTCAATAAACTGGCCAATGTTATAGATCTGCTTAACGGAGACGCCAGGGGGCACAGAAGCGGTGAACTGATTCATCACCTGGACCACGGCATTCGACACATCGAGTGCATTGCTCTCCGGGGTCTGGAACACCGCGATGGTCATCGCCGGATAGCCATGAACGTCAACCGCCTGCTGGGCATAGGTGTTGAAGCCATAGGTGGCCTCACCCACATCCTTGAGCCGCAGAAGATTGCCCTGGGGTGTACGACCAATGATCAGGTCATTGAGTTCGTTAAGCGAAACCAGGTTGCCGTTGTTCTTGACAAGAATCGGGTAGCTGTACATCTGATTGCCACCCGCGGGTGGCCCACCCACCAGGCCACCGATCGCCACGGTGTTCTGACTCTTGACCGCATTGACAACCTGGTCAGCCGTCAGGAGGTTGGATGCCAGCTTCTGGGGATCAACAAACAACCAGAAAGCCGGATTACTGCCACCGAGAATGTTGACGTTGGCGACGCCATCAACCCTCTCAAGTTGATAATAAAGATTCTGGTAGATCAGGCCATTCAGGTAGGGAGCATCAAACTGCCCTGCGGTGGAGGTCACCTGATAGGCCATCAGGATCGATGGAGTGCTCTGCATCACCGAGACCCCGGTGGCCTGCACCTGCTGCGGCAGCTGGGGCATGGCCAGGGAAACCCGGTTCTGGACATTCACCTGGTCGATGTTGATGTCCGTCCCCTCCTGGAAATAGACCTGCACCAGGCTCTGGCCCTGCATGGTGCTGGTGGAGGAGATGTAGGCAGCCCCAGGCACACCATTGATCTGCTGCTCGAGCGGATTGGTGACCGCCTGCTCCGTCACCAGAGAATTGGCACCTCCATAGTTGGAGGTCACCTGAATCAGAGGTGGTGCAATGTTCGGCAGGTTTTCAATCGACAGGGTCGGGATCGCAATCAGACCGACCAGGACGATCAGGATGCTGCAGACGGTGGTGAGAACCGGCCGCTTGATGAAATTATCGGAAAAGGACATCGGGCTCCCTCAGGGATTGGACTGGGCGGGAGCGAGGCGCACAGGCATGCCCGAACTCAGGAGAGCGGTGTTGCTGACCACCACCCGGTCACCGCTTTGGAGACCAGAGGTCACCGGATAGCGATTGTCCTCGAGGGTGCCAAGTTGAACCGGGGTCTGAACGACGATCGGCGTGCTCGGAGGCAGGGCTTCGAGCGCCTGTTTCTGCTTCTCGGGAATCTGCTCGGATGCCTTGATCTTCGGCAACACCGTGGACAGCGGCAGCACCCGATAGACAAAGGGCTGCTGGGCCTGGAACATCACGGCCTGCACCGGCACCGCCAGGGATGCGTTGGTGCCGAGCACAATCCTGTTTTTGACGTACTGGCCCGTCTTCAAGCGGCCGGTGAGGTTGGGGAAGGTGGCCTTCACCAGAAGGGTGTTCGGTGACTGGGTGCTGCCGCTGACGCCGTAGTAAGGCGAGATGAACACCACCTTGCCCGTGCCGCTGACGGCCTCATTTCCCTGGCTCTGAAGTCTCACGACCTGGCCGATCTTGACCTGGCTGGCCATGGTGGCCGGGATGTCCATCAACGTCCAAAGCACGCTGTTGTCGGTGATCCCGGTGATCGCCTGGCCCTGGCGCACGTAATCACCCAGCTTGACGGTGTCGAGAGCACCGAGCTCGCCCGCGATCGGTGAGGTGACGAACTTGTAGCCCAGGGTGGCGGCGGAGGCACGGGCCTGGTCCTGACTCTTGATCGCCTGGGTGATGTAGTAATCGCGATCCTTGGCCGACACAGCCCCCTGCTGGTTCAGGAAGACATAGCGCTCAGCATTGATGCGGTCCTTGTTGGCTTCGGCTCGGCTGGCGTTCAGGGACGCCGATTCCTGCACGTTGTCAAGCTCGAGGATCGGCTGACCGGCGCGAACCTGCTGACCTTCCACGGCCAGGATCTTCACCACCCGGCCGTCGGCCTCGGGCCGCATCGCCACGTTGGTGGTGGATTCCAGTTTGCTCACCACATCAATGGTGGGAGAGAAATTGGCGGTTCCCACAACGACGCTCTGAACGCTCAGGGGCGTCCTTGCCTGGGGGGTGGAACTGCAGGCCGCCAGAAGCAGCAGGGGGATCAGCGCCGGAATCCGGCGCATCAGGGGCGGCGTCACAACCCAATTCAAGCTTTGCCATCAAAATAAAGGCTGAACCCGATTTCGTCGCCTGCCAGGTCGTCGAACCTCAGGAAGTGTGATGGCCGATCGCCCCGGCGCCCCCGGGGGCGAGCCCGACCTCTTCAGCTACCACGGCGAACAGCAGCGGCGGCGCCTGGCGCCCCTCGCCGATCGGCTGCGGCCCCGCGTCCTTGATGATTTCGCGGGTCAGGAGGCGATTCTTGGGCCAGGTCGCCTGCTGCGTCGCGCCATCGAAGCGGATCGTGTCGGCAACCTGCTGCTCCACGGCCCGCCAGGGGTCGGCAAGACCACCCTGGCGCGGATCATCGCCGGCACGACGCGAGCCCACTTCAGCAGCCTCAATGCCGTGCTGGCCGGGGTCAAGGACCTGCGGGTGAACGTGGACGCCGCCAGGGAACGGCTCGAGCGCCATGGCCTGCGGACACTGCTCTTCATCGACGAGGTGCATCGCTTCAACACCGCCCAGCAGGATGCCCTGCTGCCCTGGGTCGAGAACGGCACCGTCACCCTGATCGGCGCCACCACCGAGAACCCCTATTTCGAGGTCAACAAGGCCCTCGTCAGCCGCTCCCGCCTGTTCCGGCTGCAACCCCTCGGGGAGGACCATCTGCGGCACCTGCTGACACGGGCCCTGCAGGATCGCGACCATGGCTACGGCGATCGCCCGGTGGTGATCAGCGAAGAAGCCGTGAGCCATCTGGTGAAGACCGCCGCCGGTGATGCCCGCAGCCTGCTCAATGCCCTCGAGCTGGCCGTTGAGACCACAGCGGCCGACGTCTCCGGGGTGATCCGTATCGACCTGGGCATCGCCGAGGAATCGATCCAGGAGCGGGCCGTTCTCTACGACAAACAGGGCGATGCCCACTTCGACACCATCAGCGCCTTCATCAAATCCCTGCGCGGCTCCGATGCGGATGCCGCCCTGTTCTGGCTGGCGCGGATGGTCGAAGCCGGCGAGAACCCCCGCTTCATCTTCCGGAGGATGCTGATCGCCGCCGGCGAAGACATCGGCCTGGCGGACCCGCAGGCGATCGTGGTGGTGGAAGCCTGCGCAGCCGCCTTTGAGCGGGTGGGCCTGCCGGAGGGCCTCTACCCCCTCGCCCAGGCCGCGCTTTACCTGGCCGGCACTGAAAAGAGCAACAGCCTGCTCGGCTTCTTCGATGCCCTGCGCAGCGTGCGGGAGGCCAGCCGCCAGGAGGTGCCCTCCCACCTGCGCGACAGCCATCGCGATGGCAAGGGCTTCGGCGATGGGGTCGGCTACCGCTATCCCCATGCCTACGCCGAACACTGGGTGGCGCAGCAATACCTGCCCACCGCCCTGCAGGGCCAGGTGTTCTGGCAACCGGGTCACCTGGGATGGGAAGGCCAGCAGCGGGAACGGCTGCAGCAGCGACGGGCGGCCCAGCTCGCCGCCGCAGCCGAATCCCTGCAGGACCAGCAGGAGATCCTCAGCGGCAGCCCGGACGATCCCCTGCTGGAACGGTGGCTGCAGCGCCAGGCCGTGGCTGAAGGGGAACGGCTGGACCAGCTCCGCCAACGCCTCTGGCGGGATGCCCGTTGGCAACGGCAGGACCGGGTGCTGGTGCTCGGAGGGCGCTCCCTGCTCTGGGCCCTCGATCCCCTGCAGGCCACCCCCGAAGGCGGGGTCGTGATCAGCGTTGCCGGCGAGGCCGATCGGGAGCGCTGCCTGGCGCAGATGTCCCTGCTCGACCGCCTGCGGCAGCCCCGGCTGGTGACCGTGCCAGCCGACGCCCCTGATGGGCTGCTGCCTGCCCTGGAACCGGGGGAACGGTTCGAATGGATCGCCGCCCGCCAGCCGTTTACGGGCATTCCCGCCACGGCGATTCAGGCCTGGATGGAGACCCTGAACCGGCTGGTGACCCCCAGGAGCCAACTGCGTCTGCTGTTCACCGATGCCGGCCTCGGCCCCGCCGCGGCCCTCGCGGCAGGCCACGGCCCGAGCATGGACGACGAGGAGCGCCAGATCGTCGATGCGGCGATCGGTCTGGAAGAACCCTCGGCACGCCACGATGGGGCGTCCCAACGGCCATCGCAGACGATCAGCGACTCCCTGGAGGCTGCGGGCTGGCTGCTGCACCAGGAGCAATGGACAGAGGCCCTGCAGCTCGAGCTCAGCGACGCCCTGCTGGAGCGATGGCTGCGGCCGGAGGGGAGTTACCACCACCAGGTGGCCGCTGGGCTCGGGGCCGACCGCTGGCTGAAACTGGCGCACCTGCTGCGCCGCTTCCGGGGCCAGAGCCTGCCCCAGCCCCTGAACCACACCCTGCTGAAGGGCCGGCGTTCCCCCTAGGCTCCTGGCGATTCAATCCGCCCCCATGGCCCTGGAGATCGGCAATTCCGCCCCAGCCTTCACGCTTCCCGATCAGAACGGCAACCCGGTCAGCCTGTCGGACTTTGCCGGTCAGCGGGTCGTGATCTATTTCTATCCAAAGGATGACACCCCCGGGTGCACCAAGGAAGCCTGCAATTTCCGCGACCAGTGGACTGCATTTGAGCGCCATGGCATCCAGGTGCTGGGCATCAGCAAGGACAACGCCACGAGCCACACCAAGTTCATCGGCAAGTACGAACTGCCTTTCACCCTGCTCAGCGACCAGGAGCCGTGCCCGGTGGCCAGCAGCTACGAAAGCTACGGCCTCAAGAAATTCATGGGCAAGGAATACATGGGGATGATGCGCCACACCTTCGTAATAGCCCCCGATGGCACCCTCGAAAAGATCTACTTGAAAGTGAAGTCTGAAACCATGGCCGACCAGATCCTCAGCGACCTGGGCCTGGACTGAACGGAGCCAGGGCGATCAGGGCTTCGATCGCCAGATGGGGGGCCTCCTGCAGATCCACCCCTGAGGCCCGTAGCAGCGGGGCCAGGCGCGGGCTGTCCCCGCCACACAGCCAGAGGCGCGGCCCGTGGCCGGCCTCCAGGGCCCCCGGCAGCTGGCCATGGGCCTGGGCCACCGCCGCAGCCAGCCCCTGGAGCACACCGACCTCCATGGCTGCTGCGGTGGCCTGGGGCCAGGCCTCCATCGGCTCCGACAAGCACCCGTGCCCCGATGGACGGTCGGCGGTGGGCAGGTCCTGGGTCGGCAGGTGGGCGGTACCCGCGGCCATCGCCCGCCATTGCAGGGCGGCCCCGGCCAGGAGTCGCCCCCCCAGGAAACGACCATCCCGCCCCACGAGGGTGAGGCTGAGCACGGTGCCGGCATCGGCCACCAGCACAGGTGCCGGCTCGATGGCCTGTTGCCGCCGCCAGGCCCGCCAGCCGACCAGGGCCCGATCCACCCCCAGCCAGGGGGGCGTCGCCGCCAGGGGGACCTGGGCTGTCACCAGGCGCCGTTGGGCGGGAAGATGGTCGACCTGATCCGCAGGAACGGGCCCGACGGCGGCCCAGGCCAGGGTGTCGCCCGCTTGCCAGGCGCCGGGTCGAGGCGGGGGGCCATCGGCAAAGGCCCAATCGGCTCCGGGCTGGAGAGGGGAAGGGCCGTCGCTGCCGATCGGTGTCTCCGCCCAGTGCCAGCGACTGTTGCCGATCAGGAGCACCCGGGCCTGACGGCCAGGCACCTCAGATCCCCTCGCCCATCTCCCCGGAGAGATGGATGCCGCATTCCTGCTTCAGCCCCCCGAAGCGGGTGGCCCGGCCGCTCGCCTGACCATCATCTGGCGCACTGGAGTGACGATCACCGACGGTGGAATAGCCCTGGGCGAAGAGGGGATGCTGGGGAAGCCCGTTCTCTTCCATGTAATAGAAGACATCCCGCTGGGTCCAACTCAGCAGGGGCCTCAGGGACCAGCGTTGCCGCACCCCGTCGAGCAAAGCCATGGCCCGGCGGTGATCTGTCTGGTTGCCCCGCACACCGCTGGCCCAGCACCCCACTGCGAGGCGCTCCATGGCGGCCTCCAGGGGGTCCACCTTGCGCAGGCGGTGATAAGTGGTGAGGTCGTCCACGGAGCCGGTCTCCCAGAGACGGCCGTAAAGGGCCTCCATGCGGGCCGGGCTGAGCTCCGCCTGGGCCACCTGAAGATTGAGGCCAAAGCGGTCGCTGAGGTCGGCGGCGTAGCGGTAGGTCTCTGGATGCAGATAACCGGTGTCAACCCAGATCACCGGGATGGAACGGCTCACCTGGCTGGTGAGGTGGAGCATCACCGCCGACTGGATCCCGAAGCTGGTGGTGAGGGCAAAGGCCTCCCCAAAGGTGTCGTAAGCCCAGCGAACCCGCTCAAGCGGACTCAGACCCTCGAGGGAGGCCAGGGCGCTCGCCTGATCAACCGCTGTTCCGAGGTGATCGGGGGGCAGCGCCGCCGGCACCGATGCGGATGCTGACGCGGGTTGAGTCAGGGGAGTCGTGCCTGAGGTGGCGGTGGAGCTTTGAAGCATGGCCCCATCATCGCTCCCGGCGATGGCTGGTTAGGGTTCGGCCACCAGCATGCAGGCCTCGAGCACCATGGCGGACCCCTCGCCGGGCACAGCCCGTCCGCCGACCCCCCCGACCGCCGACGCGGCCAGCGTGGTCATCGTCGGGGGAGGGTTCGCCGGCCTCTACACCGCCCTGGCCCTGGCCCAGAAACCCGGCCATCCCCCCATCCTCCTGATCGAACCGAACGAACGGTTCCTGTTCCTGCCGCTCCTCTATGAACTGCTGAGCGGTGAACTGCGCCGCTGGGAAATCGCCCCCCGGTACGACCGCCTGCTGGCCAGCCAGGGCGTGGCCTGGCTGCGCGACCGGGTCACCGCCATCGACACCTCGAGCCGACGGCTGCGCACCGCCTCCGGCCTCGAGCGTCCCTACGGCCGGTTGGTGCTGGCCACAGGAGGCCAACTCAACACCTTCGGCGTGCCAGGCGCTGCCGACCATGCCATGGGTTTCCGCAGCCTCGAAGATGTCGACAGGTTGCTTGCCCTGATTCAGCACCTTCGAACCCACCGCCGGCCCCTGCAGCGTCTGGCGATCGTCGGTGCGGGCGCCAGCGGTGTCGAACTGGCCTGCAAACTCGCCGATCTGCTGGACGGAGCGGCCTCGGTGGAACTCATCGAGCAGGGTCCGACGGCGTTGGCCGACTGCCGTGACTTCAACCGGGAGCAGGGGCTGCTGGCCCTGCAGCGGCGGGATGTCCGTCTGCGCACCCGCACCCGGGTGACGGCCGTGGAGGCGGACCGCCTGCTGCTCAGCCCCGCGACGGCCGACCAGGCGGATCGGCAGGAAAGCCTGTCGGTGGCTGCCGTGATCTGGACCGCAGGCTTTCAGGTGACGGCGCCGCCGATCAGCCCGGCCCCCCGCCAGGATTCCCGCGGCCGCCTGCTCTGCCAGAGCGACCTGCGCCTCGAGGGCCGTGATGATGTGTTCGTGGTCGGTGACCTGGCCGCCCCCGCCGCTCCATCCAGTTGGCCGGCCACGGCCCAGGTGGCGTTCCAACAGGCCAGCTGCACGGCCAACAACCTGATGCGCAGCCTGGCGGGAGAGCCCCTGGAGCCCTTCACCTGGAACGATCTGGGCGAAATGATCAGCCTCGGGCGGGGCGACGCCAGCCTCACCAGTGGCGGCATCACCCTGGCCGGCCCCGCCGCGTACCAGGTCCGTCGCCTGGCCTATCTCTCTCGCCTGCCCGGCCTGGCCCACCAGGTGAGAGTGGCGGCCGGCTGGCTGGCCGACTGGCAATCCTGACGATGGCCCGCCCCAGGGCCCTGCTGCTGGATGCGATGGGCACCCTGATCGGGCTGCGCCAATCGGTGGGCCAGACCTACGCAGCCGCAGCCGCCGACCATGGCATCAGGGTGAGCGCCGCAGCCATCAATGCCGTCTTTCCCCGCCTCTACCGGGAGGCTCCACCCCTGGCCTTCCCCGGCCTGGAGGGACTGGCCCTGCTCAGGGCCGAACGGCAGTGGTGGGCGGAGCGGATCGATGCAGCCCTGGTGGCGGCGGGCGCCGAGCCGGCAGCGCCGGCCCTGCATCGCCAGTTGTTCGATGGCTTCGGCGAGCCGGTTCTTTGGCGGGTCTACGAGGATGTGATCCCTTCCCTCGAGCACTGGCGACGCCATGGGCTGCAGCTGGCGGTGGTGAGCAACTTCGACAGCCGACTCCATGGCCTCCTGGAAGGACTGGGCCTCCAACGCCATCTGGCTGCGGTGGTGATCTCCAGCGAGGTCGGGGCCGCCAAGCCGAGTGCCGTGCCCTTTGAACGGGCCCTGGCCCATCTGGGGCTGGAGCCCCCCCAGGCCTGGCACATCGGCGACAGCCCCGAAGACGGACAGGGTGCCCACGCCGCCGGGGTGCCCTGGCTGCGGGTGCAACGCCCTTGAAGCAATCCGTTCTCCTGGGTCAGACCACGGGCCTGCGCCCCTCCCAGCAGCGCCGCCTGGAGCGCCTCAGCCATCGGCGTCAGCCCGAGAACGCCACCGCCGACCTGCTGACCCTGCAACGGCTGGCCAGCGACAGCGAGGAGCTGACCCTGCCCCTGACCCTGGTGATCGACGGCCGGGGGATGATCCGCCTGCTCTGGGTCGGCCCCCTGACGGCCTCTGGCCGGCTGGTGGAGCGGCTGCCGGGCTCCCAGCGCCGGCTCGGGCAGCAGTTCCGGCTCATCACCTGCGTGGGCCGCAGCCGCCAGCTGCAGCCGAGTGCCAGCGAAGCGATCGTCGGCCTCGACATTGCGCCTCTCTGCTGGTTGCGGTACCCCGCGGCCCCAGGGAAAGGGGGCCACTGGCCATCGGCCCTGTTCACACCGGGTGGCACAGCGGCAACTCCCTGGCGGGAGGTGGCCGAGGGCGACCTTGCCGAGCTCTGCGATGCAGCCGTGCCCACCGGCGCCCCTGCCACCGGTCTGGCGGCTGCAGAAACGGCTGGCAACCGGCGCACCGGCCCTGACGGACGGGAACGGGTGCTGCTGCTGGCCCTGACCCCTGGCGATCGCACCGTGGCCCAGCGGGAGCTCACCGAACTGGAGGGCCTGGTGCGCAGTGCCGGTTCCGAGCCCGTGGGGGTGATGGAACAGCGCCGCCAGGGCGTGGCCCCGCAAACCCTCTGGGGGGCCGGGAAACTCCAGGAAGCGGCGATCGAAGCACGACGCCTCCAGGCCACCCTGGTGGTGACCGACCGGGAACTGAGTCCCACCCAGGGCCGCAACCTGGAAACCCTGCTCGGCCTGCCGGTCAGCGACCGCAGCGAGTTGATTCTCGACATCTTTGCCCAACGGGCCGCCAGTGCTGCCGGGCGTCTGCAGGTGGAACTGGCCCAGCTGCGCTATCGCCTGCCCCGCCTGAGCGGGCGAGGGCTGAGCCTGTCGCGCCAGGGCGGCGGTATCGGCACCCGGGGACCTGGCGAGACCCAGCTGGAGAAGGATCGCCGCGCCATCGCCCGGCGGATCGAACGGCTGCAGCGGGAGGTGCAGCGCCTCGGCGACCATCGCGCCCGCCTGCGCCAGGGCCGCCGGGGGCAGCAGCGCCTGGCCCTTGTGGGCTACACGAATGCCGGCAAGAGTTCCCTCCTCAACAGCCTCACCAAAGCGGGCCCCGATGGCGGTGTCCTGGCGGAGAACAAGCTGTTCGCCACCCTCGATCCCACCACCCGGCGCCTGGAACTCCCCGATCCCGAGGGAGGCGCCCCGCGGTCGTTGCTCATCACCGACACCGTCGGCTTCATCCGCGATCTCCCGCCCCCCCTGCTGGAGGCCTTCCGTTCCACCCTGGAAGAGACCCTGGAGGCCGACCAGCTCCTGGTGGTGGTCGACCTCTCCGATCCAGCCTGGCCGGAGCACTGGCAGACGGTGAACCGGATCCTCGATGGCCTGGGCAGCGCCGCACCACGGCGCCTGGTGGCCAACCAGATCGACCGCTGCGAAGCCCCGGAACTGGAGCGGGCCCGGGCCATGGACCCCCAAGCCCTGTTCGTCTCCGCCACCGCGGGTCTCGGCCTGGGGCGCCTGCGTCAATGGCTGGGGGAGCAGGTGGAAAAGCCTGAAAACACATCCCTCCCTGGAATCCCTGTGGCACCATCGGAATGAGTGGACCCTCCATCGTTCCGCCCGCATCACATCCCTGCCCCTGACTGCCATGGCCCTGCAACTCGGCGATACCGTTCCCGATTTCACCCAGGATTCCCAGCTGGGTCCGATCAACCTCTACGACTTCGCCGGCGACAGCTGGGTGGTCCTGTTCTCCCACCCCGCTGATTACACACCCGTCTGCACCACCGAGCTGGGGGAAGTGTCCCGCCTGCGTCCCGAATGGGACAAGCGCAACGTCAAGACCATTGCCCTGAGCGTCGACACCGCCGAAAGCCACAAGGGCTGGATCAACGACATCAACGAGATCCAAAAAACCACCGTTGACTATCCGATCCTGGCCGATGCCGACAAGAAGGTCAGCGACCTTTACGGGATGATCCATCCCAAGGCCCTCAACAACCTGACCGTGCGTTCGGTGTTCATCATCGATCCCAACAAGAAGCTGCGTCTCCAGATCACCTACCCCGCCAGCACCGGCCGTAACTTCGACGAGATCCTGCGGGTCATTGATTCCCTGCAGCTCACCGACCACCACCAGGTGGCCACTCCCGTGAACTGGAAGGACGGTGGTGATTGCGTGGTGGTGCCCTCGATCCCCACCGAGGAAGCCCGCACCAAGTTCACCAAAGGCATCACCGAAGTGAGGCCTTACCTGCGCTTCACCCCCCAACCCAACAAGTGAACCTGGGAGCTCCATGAGGGGAGTTCAGGCCTGGCGGCGCCGCTTGACGGTGCCCCAGTTCACGGTGGTCACGGGCCTGCTGGTGATCGCCGTTGGAACGGTGCTCCTCCAGAGCCCGATCTGCTCCACCGAAGCGGTGGGGCTCTGGCAGGCCCTGTTCACGGTGACCTCGGCGATCACCGTGACCGGCCTGTCGGTGATCGATATCGGCAAGGACCTGACCCTGTTTGGGCAAATGGTGCTGGCCGCGCTGATCCTCACCGGTGGACTCGGCCTGATGGCGATCACCACCTTCCTGCAGGGGTTCGTGCAGGGCCGTTCTGGCCTGCGCCTTCGCCTCGACCGCGGTCGCGCCCTCGATGAATTCGGAGTCGGGGGCATCGGCTCCAGCTTCCATCAGATTCTGCTCATCGCCGCCGTGGTGATCGGCCTGGGCACTCTGGTGCTCTACTTCTTCGGCTTCAACGACATCGCCGAACGCGGCCCGAGGCTCTGGGCCTCCCTGTTCCACTGCATCAGCGCCTACAACAACGCCGGCTTCGGTCTCTGGGCGAACAACCTCGTCGACTACCGAAGCAATGGGGTGGTGAACCTGGTGATCGGGCTGCTGATCGTGATCGGTGGGATCGGCTGGCGGGTCGCCAACGACATCTGGGTGAACCGCTTCCGGTTGCACCGGATTCGACGCCTGAGCCTGCACACCCGCCTGGTGATCCGGAGCACGATCGCCCTGATCCTGATCGGCGCCATCGGCCTGTTGTTCACCGAGCACTTCGCCACCGAGGATCTGATCGAAAAGCTGTCCTGGTGGGACAAGCTCCAGGTGACCCTGTTTCAATCGGTCACCACCCGCACAGCCGGGTTCAACACCATTCCCCTGTCCCTGGCAACCCTCTCCGATGCGGGGTTGCTGCTGATGATCGTGCTGATGTTCATCGGTGCCAGCCCGGGGGGCACCGGTGGCGGGATCAAGACCACCACCTTCGCGGCCCTGGTGGCCACCACCCGTTCCACCCTGAACGGCGACGATGCCGTGGTGGTTCGCGACCGCGAGATTCCCCCCCGCGTGGTGCTGCGAGCGATCGGCGTGACCGTTGCCTCCTCCCTGTTCGTGCTCGGCATGACCCTGCTGCTGGCCCTGGGCACCACCACCCATGGCAGCCCCGGCAGCGCAGCCTTCACCTTCCTGGAAAAGCTGTTCACCTGCATGTCGGCCTTCGGCACCGTGGGCCTTGATGTGGGCGTCACCGCCCAGCTCAACCATTGGGGGCAGCTGGTGCTGATGGTGGGCATGTTTGTCGGCAGGGTGGGGATCCTGCTGCTGCTCTCGGCGATTTACGGCAGCAAGCCCCAGAATCGGGTGGGTTTTCCGCGCGAGGAGATCTATCTCTGAAGAGGCCCACCCGCCTGCCTGCGCCGATGCCACCAACCTGATGACGACGATTCGATGACCCAGTGGTGGCAGTGGCAGGGGAGCGCCCCTGAGCTCTCCAAGAGCTTTGCGGTGATCGGTGTGGGCCGCTTCGGCAGTGCCGTGTGCAAGGAGCTGGTGCGGTCCGGGGCCGAGGTGCTGGCCATCGATGCCAGCCAGCGCGCCATCGACGAACTTCGGCAGCTGGATCCGGCCATCGAAGCTCGCGTCGTCGACTGCACCGACGAAGAAGCCCTGCGGGCCTCCGGGGTTCTGGATGTGGGCACCGTGGTGGTGGCGATCAGTGAACCGATCGAGGCCAGCATCACCGCCACCCTGATCGCCAAGGACAGCAGCGGCAGCCGTGTTCAGCAGGTGATCTCTCGGGCCACCAGCGATCTGCATGAAAAAATGCTGCGCCGCGTCGGCGCCGACAAGGTGGTGTTCCCCTCGAAGATGCAGGGCGCCCGGCTGGGGATGGAGCTGGTGCGGCCCAACCTGCTCGAGCGATTGCGGCTCGACGACCGCAACAGCATTGAGGAGATCAAGGTGCCCCAACTGTTCGTGGGGCGTTCCCTGCGCGATATCAACCTGCGCAAGAACTACAACGTCAGCGTGCTGGCGGCCGGCCCCGACAACCGGCTCACCGTCAATCCTCCCGCCTCCCACATCCTCAATGAGGGGGAACTGCTTGTCGTGATGGGCTCCTCCGAAGCCCTTGAGGCCCTCCCCTCCCGCTGAGTACGGCCATGCGCGTCCTGGGGCTGATGAGCGGCACCAGCGCCGACGGTGTGGATGCGGTACTCGCCCGTTTCGACGGCAGCCCAGGGAGGCCGCGCTGGTCGCGGCTGGCGGCAGCCCATCACCCCTATCCGAGCGACCTACGGGCACGGCTGATCGCGGTGGGCCAGGGGGCAGCCCTCAGCAGCGCCGACCTGCTGGAGCTGGCCGAGGCCGTGACCGAGGCCCAGTCGTGTGCCGCCAGAGCCTGCGATCCGGAGGCACGGGCCGAACTGGTGGGCTGCCATGGCCAGACCCTCTGGCACCGCCCGCCCACCCCCGAGCGGCAGGGCAACAGCTGGCAATTGCTCCAGGGCCCGCGGCTGGCCCAGCGCCTGGGTCGCCCGGTGGTCTTTGATTTCCGCAGCCACGACCTGGCCCTCGGGGGCGAAGGGGCCCCCCTGGTGCCGGCCACCGACCAAGCATTGCTCCCACCCCTGGCGGGCTGGCGGGCCGTGCTCAACCTCGGCGGCATCGCCAACCTCACCCTCCTGCCCCCCTGCCAGGGGCCTGAACGGCAGGCGGCGGTGCGGGGCTGGGACTGCGGCCCCGCCAACACCCTGGTCGACCTGGCGGTGCAGGCCTTCAGCGGCGGCAGGCTCGACTTCGATGCCGGCGGCGCCTGGGCCAGCCTGGGCCGTGTTCAGGACGACTGCATCAACCAGTGGCTGCAGGAGCCTTACCTGCAACGCACCCCGCCGAAATCCACCGGCCGGGAACTGTTCGGAGCCGCCGATCTCGAGCGCCGGCTGGGCGATCTGGGGCTGCGACGACCAGCCCCCGGCACCCCCCCGCACCATCCCCAGCCAGGCCCCGTCGCCGATGCCCTGGCCACCCTCACCGCCTTCAGCGCCGCGGCCGTGGCCCAGGACCTGGCCCGGGGCCCCAGGCCCCTGGAGTTGGTGATCGCGGGGGGAGGCAGCCGCAACGATCGGCTGATCGCGGAGCTGCGGCGACGCTGCCATGGCATCTGGCTTCGCCCCCTGGCGGACCTCGGAATCGCGGAACAGGAACGGGAGGCCCTGGCCTTCGCCCTCCTGGCCTGGTGGCAATGGCGAGGCCATCCGGGGAGCCTGCCCTCGGTCACGGGAGCCCCGAGGGCGGCGGTGCTTGGGGTCCGAACCGAACCCACCGCTGCCCCTTGAAACGATCTCTGGCGCATCGCGGGTGCCGTACATAGGGTCGGGAGTGCGGACCCAGTACGCAAGGCTTCCCATGACCAGCGACAACGCCACGGCCCTCTACGCCCGCATCCAGGAGGATCAGGCCCTCACCCAGGAGCTGTTCCGTCAGGCCCTACAGGATCCCCATGGCGCCCTGAGCCGGATCGTGGCGATCGGCGAAAGCGTGGGCCTGCCGGTGACCGCTGAGGAGGTGAAGGGTCACCTGGCCGCCCAGGACGACGGGGCGAGCAAGCAGTGGCTGGTGAAGGCCCGCGGGGGCCTCTGAGGACTGGCGGGAGGGGCGGCGGTCCCGGACACCACCGCCTTCGGCCCAGCTGAAGAACAGCCAATAGCTGACCACCGCGAGGCCCACGGTCACCACCAGGGCAGTCAGCTGTTCCACGCGTTGCACCATGGCCTTCTGATCAGCGACGGCTGATCCTGCAGTCTGCCGAAACGCACGGCCAGGGATGATGGGGGCCCCTGGTCATTGATTCCCCCGTGCTTCGCCTGGAACGTGTCGGCAAGATCTACCCCACCGGCGAAGTGCTCCGCGATGTCACCTGGGAGGTGAAAACCGGGGATCGGATCGGCCTGGTGGGGGTCAACGGTGCCGGGAAGTCGACCCAGATGCGGATCATCGCCGGCCTGGAGGAGCCCTCCAGCGGCCAGGTGGTACGGCAGGGGGCCCCGAGAATCGCCTACCTGCAGCAGGAATTCGACGTCGACCTGGCCCGCACCGTGCGGCAGGAACTGTTTCAGGCCTTCGGGGAAGCGGCGGATGTGCTCAACCGCCAGCAGCAGGTGGAGGAGGCGATGGCATCGGAGCAGGCCGCCCTGGATCCCGACCATCTCGACGAGCTGATTCACGAGCTGGGACGTCTGCACAGCCGGTTTGAATCGCTGCATGGCTATGAGCTCGATGCCCGCATCGACAAGCTCCTGCCCACCATCGGCTTCAGCGCCGAAGGCGCAGAGCTGCCGGTCGGGTCCTATTCGGGCGGCTGGCAGATGCGGATCGCCCTCGGCAAGATCCTGCTGCAGGACCCCGATCTGCTGCTGCTGGACGAACCCACCAACCACCTCGATGTGGAGACGATTCAATGGCTGGAGGGCTATCTGCTGGAGCAGACGGTGCCCCTGGTGGTGATCAGCCACGACCGCACCTTCCTGGATCGCATCTGCAACCAGATCGTGGAAACGGAGCGGGGCGTGTCCCGCTGCTACCTGGGCAACTACAGCCAGCACCTGGAACAGAAGGCCCTCGAGCAGGAAGCCACCCAAGCCGCCTTTGATCGGCAGCAGAAGGAACTCAGCGCCCAGCAGGCCTACATCGATCGCTTCCGCGCCAGCGCCACCCGCAGCACCCAGGCCAAGAGCCGCGAAAAGCTCCTCGACAAGGTGGAGCGCCTGGAGGCCCCGGTGGATTCGGTGAGCGGTCCCCGCTTCCATTTCCCACCGGCACCCCGCTCGGGCCGTCAGGTGGCGCGCATCGCCGACCTCAGCCACAGCTACGGAGAACGGTTGCTGTTCCTTGGGGCCAACCTGGAGGTGGAGCGGGGCGATCGCATCGCCTTCGTCGGCCCGAATGGCGCCGGCAAATCAACGTTGCTGCGGCTGGTGATGGGGCTGGAGCAGCCTGATGACGGAGAAGCTTGCCTCGGGGAGCACAACGTGGTGGCCGGTTATTTCGAGCAGAACCAGGCGGAAGCCCTCGACCTGGAGCGGACCGTGATCGACACCCTGTTTGAGGCCGTACCCGACTGGACCCAGGCCCAGGTGCGCTCCCTGCTTGGCAATTTCTGCTTCAGCAATGACGCGGTGTTCAAGGAGGTGGGGAAACTCAGTGGCGGCGAGAAGGCCCGACTGGCCCTGGCCCTGATGCTGCTGCAGCCATGCAATCTGATCGTGCTGGATGAGCCCACGAACCACCTCGACATTCCAGCCAAACAGATGCTTGAGGACGCGCTGCGCGAGTACGAAGGCGCCGCCTTGGTGGTGTCCCACGACCGCTATTTCGTGTCTCGCGTCGCCAACAAGATCGTCGAGATCAGGGATGGTGAACTGGTGCTCTATCGCGGCGACTATGCCTATTACCAAGAGAAAAAACAGGAGGAAGCCGACCTGCTTGAGCAGCATCAGCAGGATGAGGCCCGCGAAGCGAAGCGCCTAGCCAACCAAGCCCGCCAAAAAGCAAAGGCCCAGACGCGCAAGGACAAATCCCGATCGGCCTAATGCAGCGGCCAGATCGGCAGCATGCCCGAGCTGGGTCCGGGCCGATTCCCTTGCCGCCGAAGCCGGACAGACCCCAGGCCGGGCATCGCTTTACACAACAACACAGCTCCGTAGGCAGCAAGACTCATTCCCATGGACAGGGCTGTTTTGTCTGCATAACCTGACATCAGTTGTTGAGGTCCAACCCGATGACCGGCTTCCAGTCCTTCTCAGACAGCGACCATTCGCTCCCCATCCTCCCCATGGCCCTGGATGCGGGCCAGGATCCGGTGGAGCACTACTTCGAGTGCATCAGCACCTGCTCCCTCGACGACGGAGCCTGCGTGACGGCCTGCGTTGAGGTGCTTCGGGACAACCCTTGAAGGCGGCGCCCCAACAGCGGCAGCATCCTGTTGCCCGCGGCACCCCCTGCCAAGGGCAGCCATTCGTCAGCGACCAGCCCCCGACCCCCACCAGGGCGGGGGCTTTCAACGGGCCAGCACCGCAACCCCGAGCACCCAGGAACAGCGTTCCGCCGCGGGGGCACACCAAGGACCGGCTGAGCCGAGAGCCCCCGCGACAGGGAGCACGGGGATCAACCGCCACCAGTCAGCGTCCGAGAGCCCTGACAAAAAGACCCGCACGGTGCCCGTCGCTACGGAGCGTCTTGAAACATTTTTTATCGTTCATGCAGACCTGAGCGACAGGCCGCCATGACCGAACCCCTCGCCCTCTCCCTTGGCCAGCAATTCGAGCTGGAACGCATGACCCGTGCGTTGGATGCCACCGTCGACCTGGACCGCCTCCGGGCCATGGCCAAGCAGCTGCTCCAGGCCTGGCACAGCCAGAAGGCCGCCACCCAGTGGGTGATGAAGCAACAACTGAGCTCGCCGTCAAGCCTCAGCCCTGACGCTCTTGCCAGTGTCGTGGCGAAGCGCCGTCCGGATCAGGGCGACGTTCTCTGAAGGCCCTGAACCGACAGTTCCACCGGGGTGACCTCCACCGTCAGGGTCGCCCCGGACCGGACCAGTTGAAGAGCCAGAGCCCGGCCGACCCCCCGGAGCTCCACCTGCTCAATCAGGTCGGCGGGCAACTGCACCGGGCTGCCTGCCGCTGCCACGATCCTGTCCCCGGGCCGGATTCCGGCCAGCTGGGCCGGTCCACCAGGGGTCACCGCCATCACCAGGGCGCCGGGTAGCGGGCGGCCGTTCTCGCCGCCGGATGCGGCCCCGAGGGCCAGTCCGATCATGGCGTGGCTGACCCGACCCGTGGCCAGCAGTTGCTGGGCCACGGAGCGGGCTCGGTTGATCGGAATCGCGAAGCCAAGGCCAGCCCCAGGCCCAGAGCGCACCAGGGTGTTGATGCCGATCACCTCGCCATCGGCATTGAGCAAGGGGCCTCCGGAGTTGCCCGGGTTGATCGCGGCGTCCGTCTGAATCAGGTCCAGACGCTTATCGGTGATGCCCAGTTTGCTGGCGTTGCGGTTCAGGCTGCTAACGATTCCCAGGGTGACGGTGTTGTCGAGGCCAAAGGGATTCCCCACCGCAATCGCCCAGTCGCCCACCTGGAGGAGATCGGAATTGCCCAGGCTGGCCACCGGCCAGGGCCCCCCGGCACTGAGCCGCACCACCGCCAGATCGGTCACGGGATCCAGGCCGACCACCTTGCCCTCCACCCGCCGTCCATCCCGCAGCCCGACCGTGACGCGATCACTCTTCTCAACCACATGGGCGTTGGTCAGGATCAGACCCTCAGCCTGAAAGATCACACCACTGCCCTGGCCTCGCTCGGTGCGCTGGGACGGGGGCTGGGCCTGGGGTAGCCCGAAGAACTGGCGGAACAGGGGATCGGCCATCAGCCCCCGGGGGAGACCGATCGCCCCAGGCACCGCCACGGTGCGCTCCGTGTCGATCGTGACCACCGCCGGTCCGGCCCTTCGCACCGCCTCGGCCACAAACGAGCGCCGCTCCAAGGCCGCCGCAGATGATCGCAGCGGGACCTCCTGGGCAATCAAGGCCGGCAGCGGCAGCGCTCCCACCGAGAGGGCAGAGGCCAGCAACACGCGCAGCAGGGGACGGCGGGTGGCCATGGATCCGAAACGATGCTGAGGATGAATCGACCGTACGAATTCCCTCGCCAACCCGCCAGGGGAGGAGATCCGGCATGCCCAGGGGTGGTCCCGGCCCCACCACCGGCCAGGACCGACCAACGGCGCCCCCGCCACCCCTGCCCCGGCCAATGGACCTAGGCTTTTGTGAAGAAACAAAACGATGCCATGGACAATCTGAGCGTCCATCCCCAGGCCACCGTCCGACTCCTGTTGGCATTTCTGGCCTTCGGGGCCGCCTGCAGCACCCTCTGGGCCTGGATGCTGGCCCAGTCCCGCGGGATGCGGTCTTCAACTCGGCAATGATGGGTCTGGAACCGCCATTTGCCCCCGGCGTCCCCGTTTCTCCTCCCCCATGGACCGCCTAGCCGGCGGCACCGTCGCCCTCGGGCTTCCCTGTCTCTGCCCACCCGGCAGCTGAGTCGATGCCCCAAGCCCTCACCCAACTCTTCCCCCTCGTCTACGCAGCCTGTTTCCTGGCGCTGCTCTGGCAGGCCTTCAGGGTGATGGGGCGCGGGTTCACCGCTGTACCCAAGCCGGGCGACCAGAGCACCCCCTCAGGCTCCGACCGCACCGGTCGTCTCACCATCCATCCGGAACTGCTCGACTCCGATGGGCAGCTCACCCAGGAGGACCTGCTGACCGTGCGCTTCAGCGGGGATGACGACAGTGGGGAGCGCGCCGGCGAGCGGGTCTGAAATCCCGGCAACGCCTTCACCCCTGGGGGCAGCTGGCCCGCGTCCCGAAACAGAGTTTGGTGGTCCCTGACCCCCCGGATTCTCACCACCCTGTTGGCAGAAGGTCCCGATCGCTCCATGGCTTTTTGGGGTGATTCCTGCCGGTTTCATCCCCCGGATTCACCGCCATGGCCCCACCAGCTGGTACAACCATGGGGTGCTTGCGAACCCGGGAGAGGGCCGATCGTGGATCAGAGAACCCGAATCGTTGGAGCCGTGCTGCGGGGATTGAAGCTGCCGCAGCGCTTTCGCCTGAAGCTCGTGAAGGACGACCCGATCCGGCTTGAGCTCAGCATCACTCCCTCCTACGGCAAGGCACCGATCCTGGTGGGCCTGGTGGAATCCCAGGACCTGGTGGCCCGCCGCGACCGCGAAGGTCGCATTCCGAGGGATCTGCAGGGCACTTGGGACTGGACCGTGCGTCATGGGAAAGTGAGCACCGGCGGCTGGAACCCATACCTCAAGGAAGCCCTGCAGACGATGTTTGAAACCGGTCTGCCGGCGATCGTCTACGAGGAAACCACCGGCGAGACCTACCACCCGGTCGACGGCATCCGCCACGTGCGTTGAGCTGACCAGGAATCCCCTGCCAGGCTCCATGGCCCCCCAGGATCCCCAGCACCGCCCGGGCAGCGGTGGGGGCTCACTGCCGATCGACCCGCACCTGCCGGCCATCCTGCAGGCCCTGCCCAGGGGCGGCACCCTGCTGCTGCAGGCCCCTCCCGGCGCCGGCAAAACCACCCGGGTTCCCCTGGCCCTGTTGGAGCATCTGCCACCCGCTGACGGCACAATCCTGATGCTTGAACCGCGCCGCCTGGCCGCCAGGGCGGCCGCGATGCGGCTGGCGGCATCCCTGGGACAGGCGGTGGGCGACAGCGTCGGCTATCGGGTGCGCCTTGAGAACCGTTGTTCGGCGTCCACCCGCCTGGAGGTGGTCACCGATGGCGTGTTCCTGCGGCGTCTGCAGGCCGACCCCGGCCTCGCTGGGGTGTCCTGCGTGATCTTCGACGAGTTCCATGAACGGCGGGCAGAGGGGGATCTGGCCCTGGCGCTCCTGCGGGAAGCCCGGTCGGTGCTCCATCCAGAGCTGCGCCTGCTGGTCATGTCCGCCACCCTCAACCTGGCGCCCCTGGCCGAGCGCCTGAGCGAGGCGGCGGTGATCACCAGCGATGGGCGCAGTCACCCCGTGGCGATCAGCCACCAGCCCCCCAGGCCGGAGGAACCCCTGGCCAGCCAGGTGCTGCGGGCCCTGGAGCAGCACTGGCTGGATCAGCGCGGCAACCATGAGACGGCGCTGGTGTTTCTGCCCGGTCAACGGGAAATCAACCAGGTGCAGAGGCTGCTGGAGACGACCTCCTGGGCCCAGCGGCTGGAGATCGTTCCCCTGCACGGCAATCTGAGCCTGGAGGAGCAGAGCCTGGCGATCCAACCGGCCCGGCACAGCGCCGGCAAGGTGGTGCTGGCCACCACCGTTGCGGAAAGTTCCCTCACGATCGCTGGCGTCAGCCTGGTGGTGGATTCCGGCCTGAGCCGCCGCAGCCGCTTCGATCCCACCACCGGCATGGATGGACTGGTCACCGTGTCAGCCAGTGGGGCCAGCGCCGACCAGCGCAGCGGCCGAGCCGGCCGGCTCGGCCCCGGTCGGGCCATTCGCCTCTGGAGCCCGGCGGAGCGCCAGCGGCGCCCCGCCTTTGACCCCCCGGAGCTGCTGGAGGTCGACCCATTGCCCATGGCCCTGCAACTGGCGGAATGGGGCGCTGGACTGGGGGAAGGCCTGCCCTGGATCGATCCGCCCCCTGCCGCCGGCCTGCGGGAAGCCCGTCGACTGCTGCTGCAGCTCCAGGCCCTCGATCCCCAGGGCACCATCAACACCCATGGCCGGGCGATGGCCCGGCTAGGGGTGCACCCGCGCCTGGCCCACATGCTGCTGAAGGCCGAGGCCAACGGTCAGTTTTCCCTGGCATCCGATCTGGCGGTGCTGCTCAGCGAACGGGATCCCCTTCGCCCCCAGGAGGTGGGTGTCGACCTCCTCGCGAGGCTGGATTGGCTGAAACGAGGCGATCGCCATCCCCTGCAGCAACTGGCGCGTCGCCAGAAGCAGCAGTGGCAGCGTCAACTGAGGGAATTCGAGCCCACGCCTCGGGGCACCCCTTCCCAGGCCCCATGCGAGGAAGCGCCAAATTCTGTGGTTGCCGAACTGGTGAGCTGGGCCTTCCCGGAACGGCTGGCCCTGGCCCGGGAGGGCACCAGCGCCCGTTACCTGCTGCGTCTCGGCCGCGGCGCCGTGCTCCCCCCCGGCGATCCCCTGATCGGAGCCGAGGCCCTGGTGGTGGCGAGGGTGGATGGCGAGGGGCAGGACGCCCGGATCCAGTTGGCCCTGACCTGCCCGCGCAGGGTGCTGGAGGAGCACGCCAGCCGGGAGGGTCGATGGGTGGACGTGGTGACCTGGGATGACAGCCAGGGACGGGTGCGCTGCCAGAGGGAGCGGCGGCTCGATGCGCTTGTCCTGGCCAGGGAACCCTGGAAGGGCGCCGATCCCCTCCGAATCCAGGAGACCCTGCTGGCTGCCGTGGCTGATCGCGGATTGAGCGTGCTGCCCTGGCCCCCTCGGGCCCGCCAGCTGCAGCAGAGGCTGAACCTGGTGCATGGCGTGCTGGGTCCACCCTGGCCCGATCGGCGCGACAGCACCCTGCTGGCGGAGCTGAGCACCTGGCTGGGCCCCTGGCTGGAGGGAATGGACAGCCTCAACGATCTGGGGCAACTGGATCTGACGGAACTGCTCTGGGCCGATCTCCCCTGGGAGTACCGGCAACAGCTGGACATCCTGGTGCCAACCAGCCTGTCCATCCCCAGCGGCCGCGAGGCCCCCATTGACTACAGCCGCGGCGAACCGGTGCTGGCCGTCAAGCTGCAGGAGATGTTCGGGTGCGACACCACCCCAACGGTGCTGAACGGAACCCTGCCGGTCACGTTGGAACTGCTCAGTCCCGCCAATCGCCCGGCGGCCATCACCCGCGATCTGGCCAGTTTCTGGACCAGCGGCTACCCGGAGGTCCGCAGGGAGCTGCGAGGTCGCTACCCACGCCATCCCTGGCCCGAGGATCCCCGCAAAGCCATGCCGACGGCCCTGACCAGCCGCAGACTGCAACAACAGGAACAATCACCGCGCCAGCCGCAGGCCGGGGACAAACGCAAGCCCTGACGATGCCGGCGGTGGGCGAGGACCAACACGGCCCAACAGACCCAACAGGCCCCACAGAGGGGACCGCCCCAGGGGACCCGGCTTCGCGTGATCAGGGACCCGGCCGTTCAGGGCTTGGACGAAGCAGGGCCTAGAGGAACCAGGAGCAGAGTTCAGCAAGGGAATAACCACGGCTTGCCAGACCTCAGCTCGGAAACGCCGTTGCCACGAGCTCCCGCCCGCAGCCCCTTGAGGCACCATGGGCCCCAAAAGACCCGAATCAGCCCCCACGCCGCCGTCAAGCGGCCGAAACAATTCATTACCGTTAAACGGTTGATTGGATTCTCCATGGCTGACACCACCCCCCGCTTCGGCTTCGTGACATTCGCGGAAACCTGGAATGGCCGCCTGGCCATGCTGGGCTTCGTAATTGGGCTTGCCACAGAACTGCTCACCGGAAAAGGAATCCTTAACCAGATCGGCCTGGGCTGATCCCCTCCCTTGGATCGCCACCTGCCCTTGCGGCAGGCCGACGCCCCACCCTGTGCTGGGCCAAACTGAGGGGCGATTCTCAATGCACCGCCCTTGCCCCGCTTCTACGTCAAAAATCGGCGGGATGGTTCCCGCCTGCTGAGCAGTGCGGTGGTGATCAGCTGCATTGGTCTCGTCGGCCAGGCCCACCCCCTGGGCAGGTTTGTGGCCCTGCTAGGCGGAGCCATCAGCATTTACTGGTGGTTCTGCTACACCCAATTGAAGGCCTGAGGTGCTTGGTCAGGAGCTTCCCCTTGATCCAGGGCTACCGCGCTACAGCATCGGAGAGCTGAACCGGTCCATCGGGTCGTTATTGGAGAGGGGGTTTGCGCCGAGATTTCTGATCGATGCCACCGTTGCGCGCCCCCAATTGAAGAAAGGGCACCTTTGGCTGACGCTGATGGACGCCGAGGCCTCGATCTCAGCTGTGGTCTGGTCGTCTCAGATCTCCAGGCTGCAACATCAGCCCGAGGATGGCGAGGGTGTTGTCGTGGTCGGCAAGCTCAATTTCTGGGCCAATCGCGCCAGCCTCTGCGTGCAGGTGCTCGATATCCGGCCAAGCCTCAGCCGGGTGCAGCGGGACTTTGAGGCAGTCCGGGCCCGACTGACCCCGGAGGGCCTATTCGAAGCGGAACGGAAACGCCCCCTGCCGAAGGAACCGATGCGCGTGGCGCTCCTGACCAGCGTGCCGAGCTCGGCCCTGGCGGACATGCTGCGCACCGCCTCCGAACGCTGGCCGGCAGCCACCCTGTTCGTGGTGCCGGTGCCCGTACAAGGTCCCGTGGAAGCAAGTCTTTGCCTTGCCGTGCAGCGGGTCAGCGAGGAAGCCCACAATCTCGGCATCGAAGCGGTGGTGCTGGCCCGGGGTGGGGGCAGCCGTGAGGACCTGGCCGTCTTCGACGGGGAACGGCTGGCACGCGCCTTGGCAGCCTGCCAGGTCCCTGTGGTGACGGGCCTGGGCCACGAGGACGACCTCACCATCGCCGACCTCGTGGCTGACTACCGAGCGGCGACCCCGACCGCTGCAATGGTGACCTTGCTACCGGACAGGAGCCAACGCCTGCTCGCGATTCGCCAGAGCCTGATCCAACAACGCCTATTGATCCGGCATCGACTGATGCTGGAGCAGCAGCGGCTCCGGGGAAGGCGCGACACCCTGGCCGGCCTGCATCCCAGCCATCAGCTGGAGAGGCTCCGGGCCTATCTCGATCAGCAGCGGAGGCTGCTCAAGGCCCTGTCGCCGCAACAGGTGCTCGCCCGGGGCTTCTGCCTGCTGCAAAACCATGAAGGGAAGGTTCTGCACCACATCAATCAAGTCAACGTCGGCGATCCGATCCGGGTGCAACTGGCCGATGGGAGCCTCGACGCCAACGTGACAGGCCGCCGAAGCAGGATGGACAAACCAGCCCCAGCGATCCATTGACATCCAGATCCGACCCACCCGCCATGGACGCCGCCGGCCAGACCAACCTCCAGCCCAAGCAACGTCGAGCGGAGGCAGACCGATCCAGCTCTGGCCGGCGCACGTCAGGAGGCCGTCAATCCAAGAAAAGCAGGGATTCCGAAGCGTTTGAGCCCACGACAGAATCTCCTGCCAACGGCTCAGCCACCCCAACAGAACGGCAAAACGCCAAGCCCAGGCTGGCATCAACCGGCGTCGCCACCGACGAGGCAGCGATCGAACTACCGGAAGATCTCAGCTTCCAGCAGGCCCGCATAGCCCTCGATCTGATGATCGCAGAGCTTCAGTCCAGCGATCTGGAGGTGGAGGAGATGCTCAACCTCTATCGTCGCGCCGAGGCCTATGCCGGTCACTGCGAGGCCGTATTGCAGCAGGTGGATCAGGACGTGATCGAATGGGATGTCCTTCAAGAAAGCCGCGAGAGCCAGGGATGAACAGAGCGATGGCCGATCAAGAAGGATCCGGGAAATCCCCAATGGACTCCGGGGACTCGAACAACTCATCCGGCGGCAAATCAGCCTGGCCAGCCCTTTCCTGGATCTACCTGATCCTGGCCGTGTCCGGCGCGGTCTTCCCCTGGCTCGCCAATCTGGACTTCATCAGCCAGCAGGGGGGAGGCTTCGACATCGGACTGTTTGTGAAGCTCGCCAATGCCAACCCAGCTGCGCAGTCCCTGTCCCGAGACCTGCTGATCAGCTCCAGCGCAGTGTCGATCTGGATTGTGGTGGAAGCAAAAAGGTTGAAGATGCGGGGCCTGGCGGTCACCCTGGGCCTCTGCTTTGGTGTGTCGTTTGCCTGCGGAGCCCCCTTCTTTCTTTATCTACGGGAAAGGCGACTGAGAGAACTGAGCGTCAACGTTCCTGGTCGCTGACCTCCTGAGCCTGAATATCAATCGTGGCCTGACTCGCATCCTCAGGAGCATCCATCGATACCGCACGCCCCTCGGTTGGATTGGTCAGATCAGCGCCACAGACGGGGCATTGATCCAGCCCTGTGCTGACAAAACCGCAGGAGGGACAGGGGCGGAGGCGCCTCTTGAAAACCTGCCAGATGACCAGACCTGCCGCCCCGGCGAGCAGAGGCAACAACAAAATCGTGAGGGTGAGGCCACCCAGGAGATCAAGCAACAGTCGTCCAGCTGGACCAGGCAGGAGCAAGAGAAGCAGAGGCAGCAGAATCCAGAGCCAGGGGATCGGACGTTCCATGAATCCAGGTTATGGCTGATTCGGCGCCAGGCCGTACAACCCAGCCATTGAGATCTCCGATAGGTCATGCCGTAGCACTGGCAGATCCATCACTGCCGAGGCCCGATCAGCCCAAACGATCGTTGACATCCGCATGACCTCCTCCCTGGCAACAGCGCGATCGATTGATCGCCGACTTCAACGGTCTCGAGGCCTCTAGAAGAGTCTTACCGCATCGACGCCGTTTCGCCCTTCTGCAGCCAGGGCCATGGTCAGGCGATGGAAAGCCCCGCCGCGCGGCTGATCCTGCCCACCCCCAAGGCCTCTCCTCCACCAGCCACCCAACTCACCCAGCTGCCTTCAGGGGGGTGGGGGGTAACGCTAAAAACAACAAAGCCACCCCTTCGGGTGGCTTTGCGATCGGATCCCTTGAACATGGCCTTCAATCACTCATGACTGATGGACACCCTTTCAAGCCATCACGGTCTTGGCAATCTGACTCCCTGTCTCCAGTCGTCAAATTAACCGCTTAGAACAAAGTTTTACCTGGCATCGAGCTATTTTCTCAGGGGGCTACCCCCCAAATATCGTCGCCGCTGCTGCGTTTCACAGCCGAGTTCGAGATGGATCGGAGTGGGACCACAGCGCCATGGACACCAGGATAGTCTTTGTCCTCAGGTGAACCCTGAGAACTGCATAGGTGAACTCTTGATCCTTGCATTCACTTGACATCCTTTCCAAAGAAAGACAATCAATACAATGCCCGATCAAAAAATCTGGAAAGAACGCTTCTTTGCAAGCGCCTATGATGGTCAAGCCCTCGGTCTATTAGTACTCCTCCGCTTCACACATTACTGCGCTTCCACGTAGAGCCTATCAACGGGTGTTCTTCCCGTGACCTTACTGGCTTAAGCCATGAGAACACTCATCTTGAGGTGGGCTTCCCACTTAGATGCTTTCAGCGGTTATCCGCTCCGCACATGGCTACCCAGCGTTTACCGTTGGCACGATAACTGGTACACCAGAGGTGCGTTCCTCCCGGTCCTCTCGTACTAGGGAGAAATCCTCTCAATGTTCTTACGCATGCACCGGATATGGACCGAACTGTCTCACGACGTTCTGAACCCAGCTCGCGTACCGCTTTAATGGG
>JBEINY010000065.1:0-11470 GCA_040377855.1 Prochloraceae cyanobacterium
CAAGAATACATCAATGAGCACTTAAATTCAAAACAAAGGGAGAGCTCGATCAATCTTCCCTGGATAAATCTCAACTCCCTGCTATGGAAGCCCACGATCTTGATGGCTCTTCTTGCGGAAAACAGCGAGCTGGAAGAAGGGACCATTATTGTCTATCATGACATCAATGCACACAGATACCCGCTTTACGGCAATAATTTCCCAAGATTGAGTTCTTTTTTTAGCAATCATATGCACAGCCATTCAATAGCGCTACTAGCCGACTGCCTGTTTCCCCTGTTCTTTGATTGCAAGCAAGAAGTTCTCAGGGATTATCTTCACTGCGAAGGACAAACCCTCCTCCATCGATGGGGAGGATGTATCGCCATGAGAAAAAACAAACATTCCAGGGAATTCTGCAGAGACTGGTACAACCTAAGCGCCCGGGACGAAGGTAGAAACCAGATAACAAATTTCGAAAACTATCCCGGCTTTATCTGGCACTCTCAAGAGCAGTCAACACTTTCGGTCGTCTATTATCTATGGAAATACAGGCTCATGAAAAGTCGCCATATCAAAACAATATTCACTCACACTTACCGGGAAATACCGCAAAAATTAACCCTCAAAGACCAGGTAAACTTGATCCTGGAAGGAATAAAATACCACTCTAAAAATTATTTTATCAAGTCGGCTGCTGAGCGCCTTTCCATTATCCTTCGAGGCAGGCGTCCGTCAGACATCACAGACAACAAAGGCAAAGAAATACCCAGGATCAGGATCAACAACCTAACCTGATCACCAGGCTCACCTGGGCAAAAACCATGGCAACCATCGACATCTTTAGAAGACCTTTTCCGCAGACCCTTCGGAAACCCATCAAACACCAGGGTCCCTTTCGGCAGGCCCAAGGACGACAAGAGTCCAGAGGGGCTTGAAGACAGGATTGATCAGGGCACCACAGGATGTGGCATCACCGGCGTCAGCGACGCCCCCTGGGCAGCTGGGGAGCAAGGGTCGGAGCCCGCTACCGCGGCTGACGATCGCCCAAGCCCAATCAGGCCGCCACCAGCCAGCGCCCGGCCACCGCCAGTCCGAGCGCCAGCACGGACGAGCCGAACCAGGCGGCTCTGCTGTTGGCCAGCTGACGACGCAGCAGCACCACCGCCCAGACCAGACCCAGCAGCACCGCGGCGCTCTGGCAGAAGCCAATCACGTGCTGATCAGCCCGCCAGGAGGGCAGGAGCGCCAGCCATTGGGGATCGATCCGATCAGCCAAGGGCGCCACACTCACCGGCAGCAGCATCCCGGCCTCCCCCATGCCCAGCGGCAGATGGCGCGCCAGCAGCAGGGCCCAGATCAGCGGCAGCAGGCCATAGAGCGTGCGGCGCAGGCGAGCATCCGAAAACAGCAGCCGCGACACCCCGAACAACGCCGCCGGCACGGCCAGCGCCAGGGTTGCGAACGCCAGCCGCGGCAGGAGCGGACCCTCCACCAGGCTGCCTGGCGCCAGGGGAAGCCAGCCGAGCAGCCGTTGCCAATGGTGCAGGCAGAGATCGCCCGCCAGCACCAGCAGCAGACCCGGCTCACCGGCTGGCACCTCCATCTGGCGCTGGATGTCGGCCGCCGGGGGCCGCAGGGCCAGCTGCACTGAACGATGGGGACAGGCCTGGGCGCAGGTGAGGCAGAGCACGCAGTTGCGGTTATCCGTCAGATGGGCCGGATGGGTGCCGAGCGGACAGCCCGCCGTGGCCAGGCCCTCCCCATCGGCCGGCCCTCCCTTGAAGCAGGCATAGGTGCTGCAGCTGCCGCTGCAGGTGCCCGCCTGAGCGCGCAGTTCCAGGATGGACAGCTTGGCGAACAGGCCATTCATGCCACCCACGGGGCAGAGATACCGGCACCAGAACCGCTTCTCGAACCGCAGCGACCCCACCACGGCCCCGGCGGTGATCACCAGCAACAGACAGCTGCTCAGCCAGGCGCTGTTCTCCAGGTTCCACACCTCCTCCCAGAGCAGGATCGCCGCAAAGCCCGCCGCCAGGAGCGGAGAGGCCCAGGTGTCGCTGTTGCCCCGGGGCCAGCGCTGCGGTTGCCAGCCCAGTGCCCTGGCGGTGCGCTGCACGATCTCGCCCCAGACCATGAACGGGCAGAACGAACACCAAAGCCTGCCAACCAGTGGAAAGCCGAGCAGGATCAGGGGCCACCACCAGGCCCAGAAGAGGTTCAGACCGCCGTTGTGGGACCGATCCTGGGGCCCCAGCCACAGCCAAACGTTCACCACCACGAACAGCCAGCTCACCAGGGCAAACAGCAGGCTGTTCCAGAGCCAAGGCGACCGCATCCATTCCCTCAGCTGGGGCTTCCAACGCCAGATGTCGAAGCGGTAACGCTGCTGCCTGGGTGGGGTCCAGAAGACATCCTCCGGGATCAGGACTGGCCAGGATCCCTCCACACCACCGGCCCCTTCCTGGCGCCGCACCTGCTGAAGGGCGCGAGAAATCAAGGTTTCCAACTCCCGCAGGTTGCCCGGGAAGTCGTAGCTCTGAAGGCGTTTCACCACGGCCTCATCCACCAGCGGCGGCCTGGGCCAGCCCAGGCGGCGACTTCGCTGCCTGACGCCGAAACGCAACCACTCCCCCAGGTCCTGGCGGCGGACCCGCAGGGGAGGGACCCGCACCACCGTGCAGCAACGGTCAAAGGAGGGCAGGGTCGATTCAGCGGTGAAGAACACGCGGCCGCTGAACTGCTGGAGGGGCCCTGAAGGGCTGCCCCGATGCCACTGGCCAGTGCGGGCCAGCTCCAGCAGGCGGGCCTGCAGCGGTGCCGCCACCTGGTCGAGTTTGTCGATCAGGAGGGCGCCGGCACCCAGCAACTCCAGCAGGGGCCGCTCACTGGATTCGGGGCTGGCAACGAGACCTGCTCCATTGCCGAAGAGCTCCGAACCATCCGGCCGCAGCAGGGCCCCGTCAAAGCGCAGCATCAGCTGCTGACGATCGGGGGAACCGAAATGGACCAACGCCGCCAGGTTGTCCTTCTCCAGGCCCGGTTCCCCACTGATCAACACCGGCCGGCGGCTGGGATCCTGGGAGGCCTTGCTGATCGCCTCGCGCAGGGTGCGGGCGTAGCGGCTGCTGCCCACCACCCCCCGACGGGTCCGACCAACCAGATGGGGCGCCAGCCTTTGCAGCTGGGAGTTGTCGAGGGTCCGATGGATCGCCAACGGGTCTGGGCCACTGCCCCCAGTGTGAGCTGGGCAGAACGTGGATGGAGGCGGGCGACAGCCCCGATGCAGCCTGGCCACTGCCGTACGGGTCCGCAAGGGGCCGGGTCCGCAGCCGGTCGCGGTCGTTGCCGGAGCGGGCTTGCCTGGGGCGATCAGGCCGCCAGCCTGGGCTTGATGAACGGCACCAGCAACAGCCCCAGCAGGCAGAGACCGGCAACGGCCGCCCAGAGGCCGGCCCCATGACCCTGGAGATCGAGAAGCCACCCGGCTGCCAGGGGAGCCACCAGGGCACTGACCGCAAAACACTGGGAAAACAGGGCCATCCCCAGCCCCTGATGCTCCGCTGGGGTGAGCTCCACCACGGCCTCGGTGGCGATCGGCAGGAACGCCGCCTCCCCGAGGGCCAGGGGCAGTTGGGCCAGGATCACCAGCAACACCCCCGAACTGCTGAAGCTCGACAGCGACAGCAACGCCGAACCTGCGGCGAAGCAGAGCAGGCTCAGGGCCAGGCCCACGGTCACCGGCCGCCGGGCCAGGGCCTGCCCCACCGGCCACTGGATCAGCAGCAGCAGACCCAGCTGCAGGCCGATCAGCAGCGCCCCCGGCCCCGTGGTCATGGGGGAGCGCGCCAGGCTGCCCCGCAGCAGATCGATCGGCAAGGCGCTCTGCATCAGGGCCGGCAGTGCCGTGGCCAGCACCGTGATCGCGAGCATCGGCAACAGGGCAGGAATCCAGCGCCGCCAGGGGGTATCGCGGCCGTGATCGCCGCCCCGATGGGGGGAGGGCGGCAAGGGGCGACGCAGCAGGAGCAACGCCATCAGGGCCAGCCCGACGAGATCGACCCCATAGATCCCCCGCAGGAGCTGGCTGTGGGCCAGCAAAGCCCCCAACAGGGCACCGGTGGCGATCCCAAGGGCGTCGGCGCTGCGCACCAGGGCAAACCCCCGCCCCGAAGCCATCGGCTTGGCACACAGGGGCACAGCCAGCTCAATCGCCGGCCAATAGAGCCCCATCGCCACGCCGAGCAGCACCTGGCCCAGCAGGAAGGGAGCCAGGCTGCTGGCCGCCAGCAGGATGCCATCGCCGGCGGCTGCGAACCCGATCGCCAGGAGCACCGGCAGGGAGCAGGCCAGGCCCCGATCCAGAAGCACGCCACTCACAAAGCGACCCAGGGTGCCGGCCAGGGCCGCCAGGGCCAGGCCACTGCCCACACTGGTGGCCGTGAAGGCCTCCTGCTGAAACACCATCGGCGTCAGATAGAGCACCCCACCCGCCCCGATGCTGGCGATCAGCCGGACCAGGGCCAGCCCCCGCAGGGGGCCTGGAAACTGCCTCAGCCAGCTTTTGGGCCAGGTTGCAGCAGACTGCCCCGGCGACTGTGCTCCCAGGCCCATCGGTGTTGGCGTTCCCCCTGCAGAGGATCCCCCCCCGGCGGTGGCGCGACCAGGGCCGGCGATGTCGTTCAAGGGCCCTGTCTCCGGCGGTCCTACTTCTCTCCAGTGTGCTGCTGCTCAGCCTGGGATCGATCCAGGCCCCAGCTCCTGGCCGAGCTGCCGAGCAGCTGATGCTGCAGGGGTTGGGGCTGAAACTGCCGGTGGAGGTGGGGCAGCTCCGGGCCTGGAGCAACGGCGGCGCCGGGGGCGAGCTCGGGCTCTGGCTGAGCCTGCTGACTGCTGACGATCAGCAGCACCTGCGGCGGCTGCTCACCACCCCCCTGCTGCGCCAGCGCAGTTTCGGCCAGCAGCTCCTCAATAGCTGGGTTGGCGAGCAGCTGCTTCAGGAGATCGGCGATCTGCTCACCACCCCCGATGGCCTGAGCACCCACGGCGAACTGGTGAGCAGCCTCAACACCCTGCTGGCCCGCCAACGGCAGGTGACAGCCCTCGATCTGCTGCAGGCGATGCCGAGCGGCCGCCTCACCCTCCAGGTCGATCGCCTGGTGGAGATCACCGGGCGCTGGCGCTCCCAGCTGGAGGCCCAACGGCTGGCGGTGGACGCCCTCGATCGGCTTCCCATGCCCCTCCGGGATCGACGAAGCCCCAGCTTCGATCGACCGGATTACAGCGATCCCGGCCTGCGACCACTCACCGTCAGGCTCGCCGTACCGCACCGCCCGGGCCTGCCCCTGCGCCTGCAGATCTGGCCGGCCCAGGGAACCCCGGCCAGCACCTGGGTGCTGCTGATGCCGGGCCTGGGAGGCAACGGCCGGCAGCTGGCCTGGCTGGCAGCCTCCCTGGCTGAACAGGGCTGGCCGGTGATCGCCCTCGACCATCCCGGCAGTGACGACCAGGCGATGCAAGCCCTGGTCGATGGCGACGGGCCCGCGCCGGGGCCGGAAACCCTGGCGGCCCGCCTGCAGGATCTGGAGGCCGTCCTGATGGCGGAAAAGAATGGCCGGCTGCCGCACCTCGGGGATTCGGTGGTGCTGGTGGGCCATTCCCTCGGCGGGCTCACGGCCCTGCTGGGGGTAGGGCTGACCCCTGAACCGGGCCTGGCACGGCGTTGCCAGAGGGCCGTCGATGGGCTGCCCCTGGTGAACATCTCCCGATTTCTGCAGTGCCAGCTGCTCACGGTGCAGCCGCCACCGATCCGGCTGCCGGTGCCGGTGGCGGCCGTGGTCACCTTCAACAGCTTCGGCAGCCTGCTCTGGCCCCGCCATGGCCTGGAGCGCCTCAGCGTGCCCGTGATGATGGTGGGGGGCTCCCAGGACCTGGTGACGCCGCCGCTGGCTGAACAGCTCGAACTCTTCCTGCCCCACCAGGAGCCCCTCAGCCGCCTGGTGCTGGTGCAGGGAGGAAGCCATTTTTCCGTGGTCCGCCTGCCCCGCCAGGACCGCGCCACCTTTCAACTCGACAGTGCGCTGGTGGGAATCGAACCGACGCGGGTTCAGGCCCTGCTGGCCGGACTGACGGCCGACTTCCTCCGCTCGTTGAAGCAGCCCTCTGGTCTGCCGGTGCAGCGCCGCCGGCAGGACGGGGTGCACGCCTTCGTACTCGATCGCTCCCTGGCCCAGCGCTGGTGGGAGGGCTTCGGCGCACCCAGGCCCTGACACCTGGCCATGGGAGAGAGCCACGAGGTCCGCAGGGGGACAATCGCCGTACGGGGGACGATGGCCGTACGGGTGACGATCCGCAACGGCCGATGGGATCAACTCTGACGACACTCAACGGCGATCCGTGGCAAGAAAGACAAAGGCCAATATCGGCCTGCTTTCCAAAGAAAGTGAACACAATCAAACGATCAAAGAGACGTCGGGCTTGCAATCGTCGGGCTTGCAATCGTCGATCCAGCAATCCCAAGTCAGCCTGGGCCGCAACATCCGATTCTCTAAATACAATAAGCATGGTTTTCTGGAGGACGCCATGGGCCCTGCGCAGCGGATGCATCGAGGTGTGCGTCCCAACCTCACCAGCCAGCTGCCCCCATGGCTGGCAGCAGGGTTGGCCGCCACCCTGGGCCTTGCCAGCCCCGCCTCCGCGGAAACCTGGTTCACCAAAGGGACCTGCGCCTTCAATGGTGTGCCGATGGGATGCAGGGTCAACGCCTCCGCTGATTTGTCGGGCCATGCCTGGTCAGCCACCTACGTGATCCACTGGGCCGATGGCATGAAGCAACGGATCACTGTCGGCAGTGATGTACGGGCCAGTGTCTGGGTTGACGGCAAGGAAACCCGGGCCGAGCAACAACGACCCGACAACAAAGGTCGCTGCGTCATCCGTACGGTGACAGGCAACGTCACCAGCTTTGATTCCGGCCGGCAGAAGGTGACCGGAGGTGAATACTCCTGCTGATCAGGACCAACCCCATCCCGATGCACCCAGCGGTTGAAGCCAGGGGCAAGACCCTCAGAAGCGAATGCGGGGGTCGAGCAGGGCCACCAGCAGATCCACGGCCACACTCACCAGCACCACCAAGGCAGCCACCACCACCACAATCCCCTGCACCAGGGAATAATCCCGCTGACCAATCGCCTCCTGCAGCCGATAGGCGATTCCAGGCCAGGAGTAGGTGACCTCAATCAGCAGGGCACCACCGATCAGGGAGGCCACCGTGATGCCGGTGATCGTGAGCACCGGCAGCAGCGCATTCGGCAGGGCATGACGCAGCACAACCCTGCGCTCGCCTAGGCCCCGGCTGCGGGCCGCCTCCACGTAATCGGAGGCCAGGGCCCGCCGGAGGTTGAGCCGCAGGGCATTGGCGAAGATGCCGCTCATCAACAGCCCGAGGGTGGCGGCCGGCAGCAACAGATGGCGAAGGCTGCCGAACAGCTGGCTGAGATTGCCGGCCCTCAGGCTGTCGAGCAGGTAATACCCCGTTCCTGTCGGGGGCTGCAGGGTGGGAGGGAAACGGCCCCCCACCGGCAACCAGCCCAGCCAGACGGCAAACACCAGTTGCAGCAGCATCGCCAGCCAGAAGGGGGGGAGGGCGTAGGTGCCGATGCCGAACAGCCGGCCGGCCAGATCAACGCCACCCTCAGGCCGGGCGATCCCACTGAAGCCCACCGCAAGCCCCAGCAGGGCCGCCAGCAGCAGGGCGCAGACCCCCAGTTCCAGGCTTGCCGGCAGGCTCCTGCCGATGATCTCCGCCACCGGTTCCTGATTGGTGAGCGATTGCCCCAGCTGGCCGTGCAGCAGATCCAGCAGGTAATGGCCGTACTGGCTCAGCAACGGCTGGTTGAGGCCGAGCTGGGCCCTCAACGCCTCCCGGGCCGCCTCGGAAGCGCGGGTACCGAGCAGGGCATCGATCGGATCCCCCGGGGCCACCCGCAGCAGCAGAAACACCAGGCTGGCGATCAGCCACAGCATCACCGGCACAAGGGCGATGCGCCCCGCCCCGTAACGCAGCAGGTCGCGGCGACGGCTCATCGGTGATCTCCAGCAGGCTGGGACCTGGGCTCCGACTGCTCGGCCAGCTCCCCCAGGAGCAACCGCCCTGAACCATCAAACCGGGGCGTTCGCAGCCTGGGGCGGGCCCACGCCCTGGGGGCCACACCCCACACCGGCAGGTAAGGCACCGCCGCCGCCGTACGCACCTGCAGTTGATCGAGGAGCCGCCGGCGGGGCTCCCCATCGAGCCGGGCACTACGGACCAGGCGTTCCTCGAGCCCCGGCTCACTCCAGAAGCTGCCGCTGGCGGCACTGGCTCCCCGCAGGCAGCGACTGCCTTGGCTCTGGTCACAGCCCAGCAGGGGCATCAGGTAGTTGTCGGCATCGGGAAAATCTGCGATCCAGTCGAGCAGGATCAACGGGAACACCCCATCCCCCAGCTGGCGGTAGGCGGTGGTGGCCTCCATCCCCGTCACCTGCAGGGCCACGCAGTCGGCCAGATCCCGTTTCAACTGGGCCTGCCAGGTGAGGGCAAAGAGGCGATCGCTGGGGACGTTGGAGCGGAACGTGAGCGGCAGCGTCAACACCCGCCCGCGGCAATAGCCCGCCTGGCGGAACAGGCTTCGGGCCGCGGCCGGATTGAAGCCAGGCCAGCTGGTGGGAGCTGACCCAGGCAGCATGGTGGGCACCACGGTGCGAAGCGGCGTTCGCAGGTTCTCGCTGACGCGGGCATTGATCAAGGCCCGATCAAGACTGAGGGCGAGGGCCTGGCGCAGGCGTGGATCCTGAAGGGGTGGAGCATTGGTGAGCAGGCTCAGGTAGCCGATCTCCAGGGCCGGACCAACCCCCTCCCGCAGCAGGCCGGCGGCCGCCTGGCGATGCAGGGCCATCTGCTGGTCATTGTCGAGGCTGGTGGACAGCAGCACGTCCACCTCGCCGCTCTGCATGGCGCCGTACAGGGCTGTGGAATTGCTCAGATTGACAAGGTCCAGCCCCCGGTTGGCCGGCCGCTGTCCCCAGTAGCCCTCGAACGGTTCAAGGCGCTGCTGCTGAGCATTGAACAACGTGAGCCGGTAAGGACCGGTGCCCACAAAGCGGTCGTTGAGGAACCGGTCCCGATGCTGCCGATAGGCGGTTGGGGAGATCGGGGTGAGGCTGATGGCGCTGAGCAGGCGCGGCAGCGGGCTGTAGGGACGCCTCAGCTGCAACTCGAGGGTGAGGGGATCGAGCACCCGCACAGCCTGAACCCGATCACCGAGCAGATAGCTGAGCTTGCCGATCCTCAGGAAGCGCCGCAGGCTGAAGGCCATCGCCTCGGCATCGAACGGTGTGCCGTCCTGAAAACGCACCCCTGACCTCAGGCGGATGCGGGCCCGGAGGCCATCGTCGCTGACCTCAGGCAGGGCCAGGGCCAGCCGGGGCTCCAGCCGTCCCTCGGGACTGATCGCATACAGCGGATCACCAAGGGCACTGAGCAGCTGCAGGGCACCGACGGTGGTGCCGGCCGCAGGATCGACGGAGTCGATGCGATGGCGACTGGCGACGATCAACCGACCGGGCTGACGGGGCACCTGGCAGGACACCAGGCCAGTGAGCAGCCCTGCGGTCAGCAGGGTCAGGAGCCAGGTCGTCGGACGGGCCAAGGACAGGGGTTGAATGGGGGAAAGGGGCTTGGAGCGACTCCAGGCCCCCACCATTCAAGAAGGCTGCCGTTGGGGCAGGGGGCGATGGTCACCGTGGCGCTGGGCCTGCTGCAGGGAAATCTCAAACACCGGCGACCCCTGGCGGGTCAGCGGCCAGCTGCGGATCCAGCAGCGATCATGGCCGGCATCAAGGGCGATCACCTGGTAGAGGGTGCCTTCGGCCTGGGGAGCCTGGGGCAACCGGATGCTGCCGTCGTCGGGGAGGCGGATGGTGTCGCCCTGGTGAAGCTTCAGGGCAGAAAGGCTGGAAAGATCGCTGCTGGGAACGCTTTGGTCGTTGCTGCTGGCCATGCTTGCGGAGGTCCCGATGCTGAATGCCGGGCTGGAACGTGCTGGAACTGAGGCTGATCTGGACTGGATGCGGGCAGAATCGCCGCGCTTCCTGGGGGTGCCGAATCGACCTCTTTAGATTTCCTTCACTCTGCCTGAGTCATAGGCACAGGTGCCACGGTTGAAGGGGTGGATGTCCGCAACCCCACACAGGCACCGGCGATGGACTGGCGTCCTTGGGGGGCTCAGAGGGTTCGCAGGCAGGCGGCGACGGCCTTCACCTCCTCCAGATCGGTGATCGCCGCCAGGGCGGAACGGAAGCGATCCTCCGGCACCTCATGGGTGATCACCACGATCTCCGCCTGGCCGTCCCGGCCTTCGAACTGAACGATCGAACGGATCGAGATCGCCTCGTGGCCGAAACAACTGCCGATCTTGCCGATCACCCCGGGTTCATCCCGGGTCTCGAGACGGACGTAGTTGCGCTTGATGGTGGCCCCGGCCTGGGCCAGGCGACAGGGGCGCCAGCTGCTCGCAGCCAGCAGCGGATCCAGGCGCGGGGTGCTTCCATCCCGGCCTTGGCCACCGGGTTCATCGGCACCGGTGGCGGCCCTGATGCCGGCGATGTTGAGGATGTCCGCCACCACGGCGGAGGCTGTCGGTCCCGCGCCGGCCCCGGGCCCGTAGAACATGACGCGGCCCACCGGGTCGCCCTCCACCAGGATGGCGTTGTTGACCCCATGCACGCCGGCCAGGGGGTGGTCCCGCGGCACCAGGGTGGGATTGACACTCACATCGAGCTCAGCCTGCCCATCGGGGGTCGTCCCCACGTGCTGGGCGACCGCCAGCAGTTTGACCACGAAACCCAGCTGGGCGGCGTAATCGACATCCCTGGCATCGAGGCGGTTGATCCCCTCCGTGGGGATCTGGGAGCGCTCGATCGTCCCGCCATAGGCCAGGCCCGCCAGGATCGCGATTTTGTCGGCGGCATCACCACCTTCGACATCCGCGGCGGGATCGGCCTCGGCATACCCGAGGCGCTGGGCATCCCGGAGGACATCGCCATAGGCGGCACCCTCATCGGCCATGCGGCTGAGGATGTAGTTGGTGGTGCCGTTGATGATGCCGCTCACCCGCTGGATGCGGTTGCTGCCCAAGGATTGCTTCAGGGGTTCAATGATCGGGATGCCGCCCCCCACCGCCGCTTCGATCAGGACGTAGACACCACGGGCAGCGGCGGCAGCGGCAATCTCCTCGCCATACCGGGCGAGCACGGCCGTGTTGGCCCGGACTTCCTGCCGCACGTTCTCGGAGCGCTCGACGATGGACTGCAGGCGCTGCGCGCGCTGCTCGAGACCGGCGGTGTTCTGGCGGGCCATGAGGGCGACGGTGTAGGCGTTCAGCGCCGAGTTCCGCGGGGCGCGGGCGCGCCGGTCGCGGACGGCGTTGCTGGCCTGGGCGTCGCGGTC
>JBEINY010000001.1:0-118566 GCA_040377855.1 Prochloraceae cyanobacterium
AAGGGCCTGGAGGCCCTGAATCGCCAGGGTTTCACCGAGACGGGCAAGGGCCGTGTGCAACAGGCGCAGCACCAACCGGTTGGCGAGCCGCACCAGCACCACCACCAGCAGGAGCTGGCTGATGGCCTGCAACAACCGCAGACCGTTGCTACCGAGCGGCAGCATCTGCAGGGCCAGGGTGACGACCGCCAGGGCAGCGATCTGGGCCAGGGTCTGGAGCAGCAGGCGGGAGGATTCGCCGCTCCACGGGGCACCGCGGCGGGCGAGGCGACCCAGCAGGGACCGCAACAGCCCGTAGAGCACGGCAACGATCGCCAGACCGACCACCAGGTGAAGCGGGGCCAGGAGCAGGGGGGACAGCACGACAGCGCTGGGGGTGGACACAGCCATGAGCATCCCAACCGGGCCGTGCCCCCAGGCTAGGCAAGCTGATCGCCCGACTTCAGTGATCGAGGGCCTGGCGCAGCTCCCGGCAGAAGGCACCGGCGGCAGCGGCCGTGGCCTGGGGCCCTTCGGCCCGGGCCATCACCGCCACCAGGGCGCTGCCCACAATCGCCCCCCGAGCCCCCCAGTCCCGCACCTGAAGGGCCTGCTCCGGACCGGAGATGCCGAAGCCCACGGCCACGGGTGGTCCCGGCAGGGCCAGGAGCTGCTGCACCAGGGGAGCCACCCGGGTTTCGAGGGAACTGCGGACTCCCGTGACGCCGGTGACACTGACGAGGTAGGTGAAACCACGGCTGGCGGCATGGATCCTGGCCATGCGATCAGCCGGGGTGGTGGGGGCCACGAGCAATACCAGATCAAGACCGTGGCGGGCGGCGATCGGCGACAACTTCTCGGCCTCTTCCAGCGGGAGATCGGGCACCACAAGGCCGGCGGCTCCGGCTTCCGCTGCGTCCTGGCAGAACCGTTCCATGCCTCGGCTCAGCAGGGGGTTGCTGTAGGTGAAGAGCACCACCGGCACCGTGAGGCGTCCCCGGAGGCTGGAAAGCAGCTCCAGCACCGCTCCCGGGGTGGTGCCTGCCGCCAGGGCACGGCCGGCTGCGGCCTGGATCACGGGGCCGTCGGCCAGGGGGTCGCTGTAAGGGATACCCAGTTCAATCAGGTCGGCACCGGCCTCCTGCAGGCTGAGCAGGGTGGCAGCCGTGGTGTCGAGGCCCCCGTCACCGGCAACCAGAAAAGGCATCAGGGCACAAAGGCCCTGGGCCTCAAGGGCCTCGAAACGCTGGGCGATCGGGGTGAGGCTGGCTGCGGGGGCTGCAGACATCGGGCCCGGAGGATGTGGACGGATGGTCAGAGCCTATGGGGTCAGCCGCCGGTGGCCCCAGGGGCCTGGGATTCTTCCGGCAGCTGGCCCACCTCCCGCAGCAGGGCTTCCTGCTCCTCCGGGGTCAGGGCCTCAAAGCGCTTCTGGAGTTCGGCGTCGGTGGCGGCGTCGTAGACGTCGCGGTACCGGCGGCGCTGCTCCATGTAGGTCATCCGGCCGGTGACCACCCGAAACAGATAGCTGCCGGTCCAGCCGAGCACGACAACCACCAGCAGGGCCTCAGCGGCGATCCCGGCCGAGAAGCCCTCCAGACCCGTGGCCAGAAAGATGCCGTAGCCGAGGCCTCCGAGGGCAAAGACCGCCAGGCCGATCAGCAGGGACTGGCCGCGGGTCACTCGCCCTGCCCCGCCAGGCGGAAGTTGAGGAATGGCGAGAACAGGATCAGGCCGGGGAAGAACAGAAACACCAGGCCGTAGATGGCCGTGCGCTCCAGCTTGCCCATCACCATCCAGCGGCGGTTCATCCACCAGTAGAGGAGGAGGGGCGCCACCACCAGATAACCGCCGCCCAGCAGCGCATAGGCACCGATAACCAGGAGGGTGTCGAGGGAGATCGGCAGGTCCCTGAGGAGGCCCGGCAGGCTCACGGGTGATTTCGGCAAGTGGTACGAAATCTAGGATGGGCAGGAGGTCGTGGTGACCTCCGTCCCAGGCCGGGGGGCATGGCGGAATCGGTAGACGCAGCGGACTTAAAATCCGCAGACGGCAACGTTGTGGGGGTTCAAGTCCCCCTGCCCCCATCGTGACGTTGCTCGATCCGCACAAGGCGCAAAATCCGTGTGATCCCTGCGATCAGTGATCAGTGATCAGAGACCAGTCCTACGGCCCCTTCCCCCTGGGCGAGGAGCCCCCCGGACCAGCGCCCCAACGTTCCATTCCACCCAGGTCTGCAGATCAGGCCAACGGTTCCATGGAAGCGGGTGCTGCCATTCAACGCAGACCTTCCATCTGACAAAACCATCCAGCCCGCGAGCTCCTGAACCCGATCAACTGACCTCAGGATCGGATCGGCCAGGCTCGCGATACACGGCCAGGGCCGCCAGCAACCCGCCCACGAAACCACTGGCGTGGCTGATCCAGCTCACCCCCGCCGGTGTGAAGAAGGGAAGCAGGGTCGGCAGGATGCCGCCGTAACTCACCAGCGCCAGCAACGACAGCAGCAAGCTGAAGGGGTGGCGCTCCAGCCAGCCGATCAGCAGCAGATAACCGAGCAAGCCGTACACAACGCCCGAAAGGCCATGGCTGCTCTCCGGCCAGACCAACCAAACGAGAACGGCCATCGCCTCCACACCCATCCAGACCGCGAGGTAGTCGCGTCGCCCCTTGGCCAGCACCAGCCAGGACAGGGGAAGAAACCAGAGGCTGTTGCTGATCAGATGGCCGAAGGAACCATGGCTGAACGGAGCGGTGAACACACCCCAGAGGGGACCGCCGTGCACCATCGGCAGATTCCAGCGTCCACCGAACAGGAGTTGATCCAGCAGCTCCTGGGTCCAGGCCAGCGCCAGGATCAGAAGCGGGATCAGGGCGGTCCTTCCCAAATGGGCCAACTGCCGGTCAAGTCGTTGCATCAGGGACACGGCCTCGGCCCATCGGCCCGTCATCGGATTCATTCTTGCCGGAAAGGCAACGACGATCGCCACCCACCAAGACGGTCAAATCAGGAACAACCCGAGCCCCGCCTTGACACTGCGCGGGGCGTCCAAACAATGTTGACGATGCGCTGAACGCAAGCCTTGAACCATCTCTCCGTCAAGATCGCTGTCTGGGCCTCCTTCGCGTATGCCCTGATCGCAATTCTCTACAACCTGTCCAATGGTCTGATCGTCCTGGCGGTGGGGCCGGTGTCCGGGCTCTACATCTCGCCGCTTTGGAAGTTGAAGGACCTGTTGGTGTCTTCCTCGGTGATGGTGGCTGTGCTAGTCGGTGTCAGTGCCTCAATCACGGCTTTGGTGCGGCACCGGGAGGCTCGCCTGGTGGCCTTCATCACCCTCACCCTCTCCTGTGTTGGCCTGTCACAACGGATGGTGGACATCAGTCAGTTCCTGAGTGGGCTGATCCATCGCAGCTGATCCAGTTCAACGGACCATTCCTAAGGACCAACGCAACAAAAGGACGATGGGCCCGGTGGGACGACAGTTGCACCCGCCGCCTCGCCAGAGTGGCAAGCCTCCAACGAACCCGATGGCCACCGAGCCGCTCCTCCGCCACCGCCCCGCCGCAGAACGCTTCCTGAGCCGCCGCGACTGGCTGGAGAGCTGGCACAGCTTCAGTTTCGGCGGCCATGACGATCCTGCCTGGCGAGGATTCGGCCCCTTACGGGTGATCAACGACGATCGAATCGCCGCAGGTCGGGGATTCGATGTCCATCCCCACCGCGACATGGACATCATCACGGTGCTGGTGGAGGGACAGCTGGAGCACCAGGACTCCCTCGGAAGCCGGGGACTGTTGCAGGCCGGGGACGTGCAATGCATGACCGCCGGCACCGGCATTCACCACAGCGAAATCAACAGCGGCGAGCGACCCTGCCGACTCCTGCAGATCTGGCTCGAGCCGGCCGCCCTCAACCTGCCCCCCGCCTACGACCAGCGTTCGATCAGCGTGGGCCCCAGCTGGACCCCCCTGATCGAACCGCAGCCGCGGGAGCGGGCCCTGGCCGTATCGAGGCCGATCAGGGTCTGGCGCGCCCGTCCTGGGGCCGGCCAGATCCTGCCGCTGCCGCTGACGGTGCCATCCCTGGGCTGGATCCAGGTGATTGAAGGGCAACTGGCCCTAGGCGGCCAGCAGAGCGATGCCGCCAGCGTGCTGATCACCCCAGAGGCAACCATCCCTGGGCCTGGTCTACCGACCATCCTGGGCCAGGGTGACGGTCTTGGGTTTGCAGCGGGTGACCTGCAGGCGGTGCAGGCGATCGATCGCCCGGCGGATCTGCTGCTCTTCCAGCTGGCCTGAACGGTGGGCCACCAAAAAGCCCGGCGTTGAAGGGGGGTGAAAGCCTGGCCGGCCCCATCCCCCGGCAAACCGGGCCTATTCAGAAAGCGCCCAAGCGGGCGGTGGGTTGATTCAGTAGCGGTTGCCGCCACCACCACCGCCATAGCCGCCACCGCCACCGCCGTAGCCGCCGCCACCGCTGCGACCACCGCCGCCACCGCCACCGCTGCGGGGTTCAGCTTTGTTGACGCGAATGTTGCGGCCCATCCACTCCACATCCTGGAGATCGGCGATGGCCTTGGCTTCATCGGCCTCGTTCACCATTTCCACGAAGGCAAAGCCGCGCTTACGGCCTGTCTCGCGATCCAGGGGAAGGCTGCACTGCTTCACCTGACCGTATTCAGCAAAAAGATGTTCCAGATCGGGAACTTCGGCATCGAAGGAAAGATTGCCGACGTAAATCGTCATGACCAAAAAAATTGAGAACCGATCCTTCGAAAGCCCAGAAGAAAGTGGCGAGCTTGCAAACGAGACATCTTGGAATCTCCCCCACCCTAGAACGCGCCTTGCCGGGGTCATCCGCAACCAACCGGTCAGACAGGCGGGGAATCCGCCCCATCCGATCCGCCCAGGCTGGCTTCCAGGGTCTGAAGCAGCAAGGCAAGGGCTTCGGCCCGCTGCAGATGGGGACCACAGACCAGATCCAGCCATTGCTGGGCATGGCGTTCCATCGCCTGGAGCTCCCTTGCCCCCTGGTCAAGGGCCTGCTGCACATTGCGCTTCCGGTAGGCCTCCTGATCCTTCGGACCCAGCACCACATATCGGCGGCCATCGGTGCCCATGTAGGTCAGCCGACCCTGTTCGTCGATCACAGGGGAGGTGAGCGGCGTGGCAGGGGGCACTTCGGGGGCAGAATCCATGGAGCTTGATCTCCGGCCGGAGGGAGAGCCTTGGTCAGGAGGCGGCAGCCTCTGCCGAGGCCGCCATCGCGCTGGCAAGATCACGCCTCAGCACCGCCAGGAGGTAATCGGGATCCTTGTAGCGATTGGGCAAGCAGAGATGCAGCTTCGCGAGACGCTCCCAGCAAACGGTGCGATGAATGGCTTCCATGCTGCGGCCCTCCTGGAGCAGCAGGCGAAGGGCCTTGCAATAGAGCGGGTAGTTGGCCTCGAGTTCACCAATGGTCATCGAAGAACCGTTCGCGCTTTTCATGGCCATCTCTCGGATGAAACGCGCTGCCGGTTGGGCCCGGAACCGCTGAGTTCAACCTTATGCCGACCCCGGATTCACCGTGGAATCGGCGCGGTTTCCTTACCAACCGTTACAGATTCAAGCCAAGCAGGGCGATGCTGACTAGGCCAGCTCTCCAGTCCGTCCCCCGCCTCCGCCAGCCCACTCCCCATCGGCGCCCCCCGCAAGCCGTACAACTGCATCAGCCCTGCATCGGCAATACATCTGCAATGCGTCGGCACTGCATCAGCCCTGCGTCTATCGGAAGGCCATCCCTCAGCGGAGGGTCTTAAGGGGCCTAGACCGGCTGAAGCAAGCGCGCCTCGCGGGGCTGGGGCGGTTCCGGAGGCAGGGCCTCCAGCTGCTCCTGGATCTCCCGACTGACCACGGCGCGGTATTCCATGAAGTGCTCGTTGTGGGCCAGCACCACCAGGAACTGCTCAAGCACCCCAGGGTTGCGACGGGCCACCTGCCACAGGGAGCGCCAGAAGCGCAGCCGCGTGTTGCGACGGATCCCTTGGCGCCAGACCACGATCAGCAGGGCCCTGACATCAGACCAGGCGGGCAGCGAAGCCTTCCCAAACGCTGCCGGCACAAAGTGCTGCCAACGGGGCAACCCCATCTTCACGTAGTAGTTGGTGACCCGGTCGATGTATGCGTGGGGTTCATACAACCGGCAGAAGGCATCCACATACTCATTGGCAATATCTCGGATCGGCCTGGTGGGCACAAAGTTGAGAAGATTGGTCTGGTTGACACCCTTGGCATCGGTGGTGCCTTCAATCAGTCGACCTTCCTTCTCCAGACGATGCCAGAGACCCGTGTTGGGTAAGGCCTGGAGCATGCCCATCATGGCCGCAGGAATTCCGGTGCGGGTGACGAACTGAACAATGCGATCACCGGCGCCGTTGGACTCACCATCGAAACCGATGATGAACCCGGCCATCACCCTGATGCCATAGGAGCTGATGCGATCCACCGCCTCTTCCAGGGAGCTGCGGGTGTTCTGCAATTTGCCGGCAGTGGTGAGGCTCGCCTCGTCGGGGGTTTCAATGCCAAGGAAGACACTGTCGAAACGGGACTCGGCCATCATCTGCATCAGTTCCTCATCCGCGGCCAGATCAACAGAGGCTTCCGTGGCCAGGCTGAAGGGATAGCCATGGTCGATCTGCCACTGCTTGAGGGCCGGTAACAGCAACTTGGCGTTGCGCTTGTTGCCAATGAAATTGTCATCCACCAAGAAGATGGATCGACGCCAACCAAGATCAAACAGTGTCTGCAGTTCGGCAATCAGCTGCTCGGGTGTCTTGGTGCGGGGCTTACGCCCATACAGAACAATGATGTCGCAGAACTCACATTGAAACGGGCAGCCCCTCGAGAACTGAACCGACATTGAATCGTAGGCATCGAGCTGGAGCAGATCGAACCGCGGCACCGGGGTGGAGGTGACATCAGGTTTTTCACCGTTGGCGCTGAAACGCCCGCCTGATTCCCCGCGCTCAATCGCTTCGATGAACATCGGAAGGGTGATTTCACCCTCATCGAGAATCTTGAAATCAGCCAGATTGAGTTCTGGCGCGTCCGGGGTTGAGCTGGCGAACGGACCACCCACGGCCACGGGCAACCCCCGGGCCTTGGCGGCGGCGATCTGGACGGCCATGTCGGCGCGCTGGACAATCATCCCCGAGATGACCACAAGCTCGGCCCACTCCCATTCAGCGGCTGTGACCTCGCGCACATTGCGATCCACGAGCTTCATCTCCCAGTGCTGGGGCAGAAGCGCTGCAACCGTGACCATCCCGAGGGGCGGCAGGAGCACCTTGCGGTTCACCAGCTCCAGGATTTTTTCGTAGCTCCAGAAGGTCTTGGGAAACTCGGGATAGAGAAACAGAGTGCGCATGCCTAGGAGATGGAGTGCCGGAGGCGCGCACGCTGCCGGTGGTGTTCATTGGTTACCGACATCACCTTAAGGGCGGTCTTCACCCCCCGGCGCCGCCAGGCGCCAGTTCAGGATCTCCCCGGCATGGAAGGGCAGCAGCCTCAGGGGGGTCCCACTGCCATCATCCAAATCAAGCTTGGCGGGAATCAGCTGGGGCTCCCGCACCAGGGTGATCGTGCCCTGATTGAGCGGCAGGCCATAGAAACGGGGGCCATGCTCCGACGCGAAGCCCTCCAGCCGGTGAAGGGCCTGCTCCTCCTCAAACACCTGGGCGTAGCTCTCGATCGCCCAGGGGGCGTTGAAGATGCCGGCACAGCCACAGGCCGATTCCTTGGCGTGGCGGGGATGGGGAGCCGAATCAGTGCCAAGGAAAAAGCAGGGCCGACCGGAGGTGGCCGCCCGTCGCAGCGCCAGCCGGTGCCGTTCCCGCTTCGCCACCGGCAGACAGTAGAAATCGGGCCGCAGACCACCGCTGAAGAGCGCGTTGCGGTTGATGTGAAGGTGATGGGGGGTGATCGTGGCAGCGACCTGGGCCCCGGCCCCCTCCACGAACGTCACCGCCTCCTCGGTGGTGATGTGCTCGAGCACCACCTTCAGGCCCGGATGGCGCGCCGTCAGCGGTGCCAGATGCCTTTCGATGAACACGGCCTCGCGATCGAAAATGTCGACCCAGGCCTCGGTGACCTCCCCATGCACCAGCAGGGGCATGCCGATTGCCTCCAGGGTGTCGAACACGGCCTCGAGCAGACCAAGGTCACTGATACCGGCGGCGGCATTGGTGGTGGCATGGGCCGGATAGAGCTTGCAGGCGCTGAACACCCCCGAGCGGAACCCTGCCGCCAGGTCATCGGGATCGGTGCCGTCCGTGAGATAGGCCGTCATCAAGGGCTGGAAGTCGGTATCCGGCGGCAGGCAGGCCACGATCCGCTCCCGGTAGGCGCTCGCCGCCGCCGCCGTGGTCACCGGTGGCACCAGATTGGGCATCACGATCGCCCGGCCAAAACGGCTGGCCGTGGCGGAGGCCACCGCCTGCAGCATGGCTCCATCGCGCAGGTGGACATGCCAGTCATCCGGGCGGCGCAGGGTCAGGCGCTGGGGGCTGGGCTCGAAATCGAGGGATGACGTCGGCATCAGGGGGAAGGGCCCGCCGGGCGGCGATGGCGTTGGTTCCAGTTTGGTCCGCAGGGCGCTCCGTCCCCTGGCTCAGGCCTACAAAAAAGTGGAGGGCGCAGCCCTCAAGCCAGGCAGGAGACGGGGGGCGACATGATGGCGCTGCAGCCTGATTAAGGCCGGGACGCTGCAGCCCACGACCGGCTCTGGAGACAGCACTCCTTAGCGTGATTATGGACTTTCTGGAGTTTTTCCATGGCCATGATCAAGTGGGAGCCCCTCAGGGACATTGAAGATATCTTTGATCGCTACAGCCGTGCCATGGGCTTCCCGATGGCACGGTCCAGCGATCTGTCGACCAATGGCGAATGGTGTCCCAGGGTTGACATCAGTGAAAATGATGCGTCTTTCCAGGTGAGAGCAGAAATCCCTGGCGTGAACAAAAAAGATGTCAAAGTCACCCTCGAGAATGGTGTGCTGACCCTGGAGGGTGAACGCCACCAGGAGAAGGAAGAAAAGGGCCTTCGCTTCCATCGCATGGAACGGTCCTATGGCAACTTCATCCGCAGATTCACCCTGCCCTCGGAAGTGGACCAGGAGCACCTCAAGGCCCATTTCCACGATGGTCTGCTGGAGGTGGAGATTCCCAAGACCGGTGAGGCCCGCTCCCGTTGCATCCAGGTGCCGGTGGAGTGATCCCAGGCCTGGCGGCAAGCCCAGGGGGCAGGAGTGCCCCCTCCCCAGGCATCACGCCCCCTGGACCGGGGGCTGGTGCCGGCGGGGCAGGTTTCCGAAATGCTCCCGGGCCACCGCCAGCAGTTTTCCATCGCTGAGCTGATCGTCATTGAGGGTGAGCACGCCCTCCACCCGGGAGAGCAGGGCTGGATGGCGACGCTCCAGGTGATCCAGCAGCAGCTTTCGAAGGTCGCTCTGGCCCGTGCCATGGCCGATCAGCAGCACCCGCTCCGCCTCCGCGATCAGACCACAGAGTCGCTCGAGCAGGTCGGTGTCGATCGGGGACCTCTGACCAGGCAGATCACGTTCCTTGCGATGGGTGGTGCTCTGGCGGGTCCCCCAGATGCCGTCACTGCGCAACTGGCTGTGCTCGACGGTGTCGCCCTCGAGTTGATAGGCCTCGCATTGCCGGTGGCTGAGCCTGAGCACGAGCCGACGGGCCTGATCACCCCGCGGTGTTCCAGGCCCCGGAGCCCCGGGATGCAGGGGATCGACGCCCGCCTCCTGCAGCAGATGCCTCAGGCGCATCACGGCGTCGGCATCCAGGGTGGCGGCGGGTTGACTGGCCCCGTGCAGCCAGGTGTGGGAGCCATCCTCCAGACGGATCTGGACCCGCCGGTCGGCCAGATGGGTGACGGCGCCACCGAGGGACTCGATCAACCCCTCCACCTCCCGCATGGTGAGGCCATGGGCAATGGGGTGGGCGAACAGAGCCCGGAGGGTGCGTTCGTGCTGGAGTGTCATCCGACTCTGGCGTGTGCCTGGAGGGTATGGATCGCAGCCGCAGACAACGGAGTGCGCTGCAGATCGACCCGCCAACAGCGGCAACGGGAGCGTTCCAGTCGTCGATCGAGACGAAAACCCCAGACCAAACCCCAGGCCCCCCCAACCCCTGCATCTGCTCAAAGCCGGTCCGCGATGCTCCCCTGTCCGCAATGGGACTGATCAGGGGGGCGAACTGCTGGCAAACTGCCGCCAACGCACTCCCATCCATGGTTCGTCCCCGACAGTTGCTAGCCCTCGCCTCCCTGGGCGCGGTGCTGCTGGTATCCGGTTGCGCCTCGGAGGAGGGCGGCGTCGAGAGTCAGAAGATGGCCACGATCAAGGGCCGCGGCAGCCTGGTCTGCGGCGTGGATGGAAAACTTCCCGGTTTCAGTTTCGTCGGCAGCGACGGCAAGTATTCAGGCCTGGATGTGGATGTGTGCCAGGCGGTGGCTGCTGCCCTGCTCAGTGATCCCACCAAGGTGGAATACCGCGACCTCAATTCCAGTGAGCGCTTTGCAGCCCTCGCCAGCGGCGAGGTGGACCTGCTGTCCCGCAACACCACTTACACCCTCAGCCGGGATGCCGCCGGCGGCAACAGCCTCAGCTTTGGACCCACCACCTTTTACGACGGTCAGGGGGTGATGACCCTCAAATCAAGCGGTATCCGCAGCCTCAAGGATCTGGCCGGCAAGCCGATCTGCGTCGAGAGCGGCACCACCACGGAGCTCAACCTGGCGGACCGCATGCGGCAGATCAATGCCACTTACACCCCCCTCAAGTTCCAGACCGGCGACCAGACCTACGCGGCCTACCTGGGTGGCCGCTGCGTCGCCGTCACCAGCGACCGCTCCCAGCTGGCCGCCAAGCGCACCAGCTTCCCCAGGCCGGACGACCACATCCTGCTCCCCGATGTCCTGAGCAAGGAGCCCCTCACCCCTGCCAGCGTCAACGCCGATCCGGCCTGGGCCGATGTGATCCGGTGGACCGTCTATGCCCTGATGCAGGCGGAAGAATTCGGCATCACCAAGGCCAACATCGACAGCAAGCTCAGTGAAGCCAAAGCCAATTCAAACCTGGCCGAACTGCGCCGCTTCCTCGGGGTCGAGGGGGACTTCGGCAAGCAACTGGGCCTTCCCGCCGACTTCGTGGTGAGCGTGATCCGGGCCGTGGGCAATTACGGCGAGATCTTTGATCGCAATGTCGGCCCCGCCTCAGCCCTGAAGCTCGACCGAGGACTCAACCGCCAGTGGAGCAATGGCGGCCTGATCTATTCGCCGCCCTTCCGCTGATGGCGTTCAGCAGCTCCCCGATCCCCCCAGGACCCGCCACTCCGATTCCCTGGTGGCGCAACCGACGGCTGCTGCCCTGGTTCGTCCAGGCCGCCGTAGGCCTGGTGCTGCTGGTGCTGGTGGCGTTCCTGATGTCCAATCTCGTCCGGAACCTGACGGCCAAAGGGCTGCTGCTCAGCTTCGGCTGGCTCGACAATCCAGCGGGCTTCCCGATCGCCGAGACCGTCCTCCCCTACGACCCCGGCATGCCCTACTGGCGTGGCCTGGCAGCGGGCTTGGTCAACACCCTGCGGGTGGTGCTCGTGGGTCTTGTGCTCTCCAGCCTGCTCGGATCCGTGGCGGGGGCGGCCTCCTTCAGCAGCAACGGCCTGCTGCGCCGCCTGGCCCGCGTCTACGTCGAGGTCATCCGCAACATCCCGCTGCTCCTGCAGCTGGTGTTCTGGTACTTCGTGGTCTTCCTGGCCCTGCCCAATGGCCAGGGAGCGATCCAGCTGCCGGGGATCGTGCTCGCCAAATCAGGGCTTTATCTCGGCGCGGCCCAGCTGGTGAATGGGGTCTGGCAGGCGCCGCTGAGCCTGTCCCTGGAGTTCGGAGCCCTGCTGACGGGGCTCGTCGTTTACACGGGTGCCTTCATTGCCGAGGTGGTCCGGGGCGGCATCGCCTCCGTCCCCCGGGGTCAGTGGGAAGCAGCCCGCTCCCTTGGCATCAGCCAGAGCCAAACCCTGGGTCGGATTGTGCTGCCCCAGGCCCTGCGGGTGATCGTGCCCGGCCTCAACAGCCAGTACATCTCCCTGGCCAAGAACTCGTCGCTGGCAGTGGCCTGCGGCTACCCCGATTTCTATTCCGTGGCCAGCACCACCGGCAACCAGACAGGCCGGGATGTGGAGGTGGTGTTGGTCCTGCTCGGCTCCTACCTCGTGATTGATCTGCTGATCTCCGCCGTGATGAACGGGGTGAACCGGCTCGTGCAACTGAGGGAGCGCTGATCACCATGGCTTCTCTTCCCTCAGCACAATCCCTGGGCCGGCGCCTGAAACGTGAACTGTTCGCCAGCCCGCTCGATGGCCTGATTTCGATCGGACTGATCGGCTTCCTCCTGGCCGTGGCCACCAGCTTTGGCCACTGGGCCCTGGTGCAGGCCCGCTGGGAGGTGATCCATGCCAACAGCATCCTGTTGGCGATCGGGCGTTACCCGGTGTCCCAGCAATGGCGGCTCTGGCTGCTCACCAGCCTGCTGGCGGCGGCCACCGGCATCAGCTGGGGACTGCTGCGGGGCTTGCCAAGGCCCGATCGACCGGCCCGGCTCTGGCCCCGCAACGATCGCCTGGCCATCGGGCTGCTGGCAGGCCTGGCCCTGCTCAGCCCCCTGGCCCTGAAGCTCCCCCTGCTGATCCAGCTGCGCTGGTGGTTGATCGCCGGGCTGTTGGTGGGCCTGCGCTGGGTCTGCGGCCGCTGGGCCCGGATCCTGCCGGCAGGCTGGCGGCCCTGGATCGGCCTGGCCTGGCCCCTGATCTACCTGCTGGGGATGGTGCTGATCAGCGGTGGTTTCGGCCTGATCCAGGTGACCCCCTCCCAGTGGGGTGGCCTGCTGCTCACCCTGCTGGAGGCGAGTTTCGCGATTCTGCTCTGCTTCCCCCTGGGCATCCTGCTCGCCCTTGGACGCCGCAGTGAACTGCCGCTGCTGCGTTGGGGATCGGTGGTCTACATCGAGTTCATCCGCGGAGCGCCGCTGATCACCCTGCTCTTCCTCGGTCAGAACATTCTGGGTTTCATGCTGCCGGGTGGCCTGGCGCCGGAGCGGGTCTGGAGGGCCGCCTGGGTGCTCACCTTCTTCGCCGCGGCCTACGTGGCCGAAGCGGTGCGCTCGGGCCTGGCCGCCATGCCCCGCGGCCAGATGGAGGCGGCCCGTTCCCTCGGACTGCCGGTGCACCTGGCCCTGATCCATGTGGTGCTGCCCCAGGCGATGCGGGTGGCCCTGCCCGCCACGGTGGGGCAATTCATCACCTTGCTCCAGGACACCACCCTGCTGTCGCTGATCGGCCTGATGGACCTGCTGCACATCGCCGGCACGGTGATGGCCAACCCGGACTATCTGGGCCGCAACGCCGAGGTCTATCTCACCCTGGCTGTGCTGTTCTGGTGCTGCTGCGCAGCCCTCGGGCTGGGCAGCCGGGCCCTCGAGCGTCGCCTTGATCCCAACCCCATTCCCAGCTCCTGATGTCCTCCTCCCCGTCCTCCGCCGACTCGGTGCCTGCCGTGCCGGTCGATGAGCGCACCGTGATGATCGAGGCCCGCGGGGTGCAGAAGTGGTACCCGAACGGGTTCCATGCCCTCCGCGGCGCCGATCTCACCGTTCGGCGCGGTGAGGTGGTGGTGATCATGGGCCCATCGGGTTCGGGCAAGAGCACCTTCATCCGCACCTTCAATGCCCTCGAGGACTTCCAGGAGGGCACCATCCAGGTGGGCGGCATCCCCCTCACCAACGACCTCCGGCAGATTGATGCCATCCGCCGGGAGGTGGGCATGGTGTTCCAACAGTTCAACCTCTTCCCACACCTCTCGGTGCTGGCCAACCTCACCCTCGCCCCGGTGCTGGTGCGCGGTCGCCGTCGCCAGGAGGTGGAACACCAGGCCCGGCAGCTGCTGGAGCGGGTCGGCATCGCCGAGCAGGCCGACAAGTTTCCCGGCCAGCTGTCAGGGGGGCAGCAGCAGCGGGTGGCGATCGCCCGCTCCCTCTGCATGGAGCCGGAGATCCTGCTGTTCGATGAACCGACCAGCGCCCTGGATCCGGAAATGGTGCGGGAGGTGCTGGAGGTGATGCAGACGCTGGCGGAAGGCGGCATGACCATGGTGGTCGTCACCCACGAGGTGCGCTTTGCCCAGCAGGTGGCCGACCGGGTGGTGTTGATGGCTGATGGCCATGTGGTGGAGGAGGCTCCACCGGAGACGTTCTTCAACCGGCCCTCCCATCCCCGCACCCGGCAATTTCTCGATCAGATCCTCTGACAGCATCCCCGTCTCCCCACCGGTTGCACCTGTTCGAACCTTCCCCATGTAGGCCGATCAGCGATCCAAGGCTCAGGAGCCGGCGTGGTAACTGCTGCGGACGAGGGGACCACTGCGCACCTGCTCGAAGCCCAGCTCCCGGGCCCGGTCGGCCAGTTCGTCAAACTCCTCGGGCCGCCAGTAACGGGCCACGGGGATGTGGGCCAGGGAGGGCCGCAGATATTGGCCGAGGGTGATCCGGCGACAACCAACGGCCCGCAGATCTGAAAGGGCTGCCAGCACCTCGTCGCGGCTTTCGCCAAGCCCCAGCATCAGCCCCGATTTGGTGGGGATCGCGGGTGCCAGCGCCGCCGCCGCCGCCAGCAGGTCGAGGGAACGGCCGTAGGTGGCCCCGCGGCGCACCTCCCCCTGCAGGCGCTCCACCGTCTCCAGATTGTGGTTGAAGCAGACCGGATCAGCGGCCAGCACGGCCGCCAGCCGTTGCCGTTGCTGGGTACGGCCCACGAGGGGGTCCCGGCTCCCCCCCCAGAAATCGGGGGTGAGCACCTCGATGGCCACCGTGGGGGTGTGCCGCCGGATCGCCGCCATGGTGGTGGTGAACAGGCTGGCGCCGTGGTCGGGCAGGTCATCGCGGGCGACCGCGGTGAGCACCACGTAGCGCAGGCCCAGGGTGGCCACCGCCAGGGCCACCCGCTCCGGCTCATCCGCATCCAACGCGGCCGGGGCCTGGCCCTTGTCCACCTGGCAGAAGGCGCAGCTGCGGGTGCAGATGGGGCCGCCCAACAGGAAGGTTGCGGTGCCGGCGGCGTAGCACTCGCCGCGGTTGGGGCAGCGGCCCTCCTCGCAGATGGTGTGCAGTCGCTGCTGCTTCACCAGGCTTTGAACCCGTTCGAGATCGGATGCCGTGCCGATCGAACGGCGCAACCAGGGGGGAAGGCGCTCCGCCGGGGGAATGGCGCTGTATCGGCTCTTCGTTGAGGACATCCTGGAAACCTGACTGGCCCGCTAGGGATCGACCCGGCGGCGGCCCTCCAGGGCCCGGGCCAGGGTGACCTCATCGGCGTATTCCAGTTCACTGCCCACCGGGAGGCCATAGGCAATCCGGCTCACCTGGGTGAACGGGCGCAGCAACCGAGCGAGATAGAGGCTTGTGGTGTCTCCTTCGACACTAGGAGTGAGGGCCAGGATCACCTCGGTGATCGCCTCCCGGTCGACCCGGGCCACGAGGGGTTGGATCTGCAGCAGGTCGGGGCCAACCCCATCCATGGGCGAGATCAGGCCGCAGAGCACGTGATACGTGCCCTTGAACTCCCTGGTGCGCTCCATGGCCAGCAGATCGCGGGAATCAGCCACCACGCAGATCTCGCCGTTGTGGCGATCGGGGTTGGCGCAGATCTCACAGATCGGCTCCGCCGAGAGGTGGAAGCATTCGCGGCATTGCCCCACCTGGCTGCGGGCGTTGAGCAGGGCATCGGCGAAGGCCTGGATCTGCTCGGGCGGCTGGCGCAGGAGATGCAGGGCCAGGCGCTGGGCCGTGCGGGGACCGATGCCTGGAAGACGCTCGAACTGGTCGATCAACCGGGCCAGAGGTCGGGTGAAGCCGCTCAGGACCATGGGGCAAGTGAACGGAATCTAGGGGGGCTCCCGCCGGGAGGCGTCGGCCAGGGACAATGCGTTCATCCGAGTGGCCGCCAGCCCCATGCCTTTCCCCTCCCTCCGCGCCTGCGGCCAGCGTCTGCGCCAGGGCGGCCTCGGAGCCCTGCTCGTCCTGGTGCTGGCGATCACCCTGGCGGGCTGCAGTGCCGCCGCCGCCGGCCTCAACTCCTATGTCAGTCCGGATGGCCGCTACGTCTTTCTGTATCCCACCGGCTGGGTGCGGGCGGCGGTGAGTGGCGGACCGGAGTTGGTCTTCCACGACCTGATCAACAGCGACGAGACCCTGAGCCTGGTGATCACCGATGTGAACCCCGACCGGGATCTCTCGAGCCTGGGCAGCGCCGTGGCCGTGGGCGAAACCCTGCGCCGCACCGCCATCGCGCCTGAGGGCAGCGGCCGGGTGGCGGAGCTGATCGAAGCCCGGGAGCGCCAGGCTGGCAACCGCACCTTCTACGACCTGGAATACAGCGTCCACCTGGCCGACCGCGATCGCCATGAACTGGCCACGGTGGTGGTGGACCGGGGACGCCTCTACACCCTGGCCGCCAGCACGAACGAGGTGCGCTGGTCCCGGGTCAAGGATCTGTTCGGACGGGTGGTGACCTCGTTCACCTTCCAGATCTGATCGATGCCCTCCGCCGGTGACGTTGTGGTGATCGGGGGAGGGCTGGCCGGATCCCTGGCGGCCCTGGCACTCGCGGAGACGGGCTGGCGGGTCAAGTTGCTGGTGAGCGACGACCCCGGCCCTGACGCCACCGCCCTCAGTTACGGAGGGGTGGCCTGGTGGGCCGGGCCCCCGGGGCCCCGGGGGGCCCTGATGCGCCAGGCCCCACGCCAGTGGAGGCAATGGCAACGGCGTCACGGCGATCTCGGCTGGCGGCGTTGCCGGCTCCAGCTCCATGGGGCCCCGACCTGGGAACGGTTCCGGCCCTGGAGGTTCTCCAGGGTGGATGGCCAGGTGCTCGCGCAACGGCTGCCCGCAGCGCTGCTGGCCATGGGTGTGGAGCGGCTGCCGATCGCCCCGCTGGGGCCCTTGCAGCTGGAGAACCCCCACACCGGGAGCGCCGACCGGGGCCTTGTGGTGGTGCTCCCCCGGGGTGAGAGGGTGCCCACGGATCGGGTGGTGCTGGCCGCCGGAGCGGGCTGCCGAACCCTCTGGCCGACGCTGACCCCGGTGCTGCGCTCCAGCTGGGCCGGGGTGCTGACGGCGAGCCAGCGGCCCCCCGGTCGGCGGGGGGATCAGGTGCGACTACCCCGCCACTGGCAGCGGCCGGCGCTGGAGCGTCGGGCTGCTTCCCTGACAACGGAGGAATGGATCGTGGATCCCGGCCTGGCCCCCCGGGGGGCGGGGCTGCTCGCCGGTCAGATCAGCCTGGTGGCGCCAGGCCTGGCGACGATCCCGGGCCCCGACCCGGCCCTGATGGACAGACGCCTGCGGCAGGGGCTGGGGGCGTGGGATCCGGCCCTGGCCGGGCTTGAGGCCCCTTACCGCCAGACGGCGGTGGCCTTCAGCACCGACGGCCTCCCCCTGGTGGGCCCTCTGCCCGACCAGCCTCGCCTCTGGCTCTTCAGCGGGTTCAGCGGGGCCTTCAGCCAGGTGCCCGTCCTGGCCCCGATCCTGGCCAAGGCCCTGACCAGGTCCCTGCACGAACCATCCCCCTCAGGGCTGGCCCCCCTGGCAGTCCTCGGTGTGCTTCCCCGTTGAACAGCGAGGGCCAGCAACGGAATCCTCACCATCCACTGCAGAAAGCATCCCCACCCTCCGCCAAGCTGGCCGCCATGGTTCCTTCCCCATCCGAGGCTCCAGGCCCCCAGGCCATGCCCGCCCCTGCCACCAAAGGCGCAGGCCCCCTGCGGCCATGGCACGCCCTCAGTGACCACGACCAGGTGGGGGTCTGCCTGGCAGCGGTGAGTGGTGCCCTGGTGCTCTGGGGTCTGTTCTGGCCCGTGCCCACGGAGGTGATCGGCCAGGGGGTGCTGCTCTCCGCCGACCGCGCCGGCCTGGTCAATGCCCGGTTCGGTGGCCAGGTGCGTCGCATGCTCGTGCGCACCGGGGAGCGGGTAAGCCGGGGCCAGGTGCTGATGGAGCTCGATCTGCCGGTGCAGGACAAGGAGCTGATCCAGCAACAAGCCAACCTGCTGCAGCTGGAACGGCAGAACCGGGAGCTGGATGAGCGCGACCGCCAACGGTTACGCACGGAACGGGCCACCCTCGACACCACCGTCGCCAAGCTGGCCGATGACCGACGTCGCTACCAGACCCTCCAGGCCACCTATCAGGCCAAACTGCGCAACCTTGAGTGGTTATCCCGACGCCAGGTGGTGGCGCCCCTGGCCCAGGAAGTGGTGGGTGCCGAGCAGGGCCTGACCAGCACCAGCGTCAGCCTTGACGAGGTGAAGATCAAGGAGAAAGCTGCCCTCACGGCCTACCAGCAGGTCAAGCTCAACCTCGAGACCGAAGCCCTGCAGCGACGCTTCCGGATCTCCGACCTCCGACGTCAGATCGGAGTGACCGAGGCCCGCAACAGCTTCGAGGGGCGGATCCATGCCCAGCGGAGCGGCACGGTGCTTGATCTTCAGGTGATCGAGGGGCAGACGGTGGCCACCGGTCAGCGGCTGGGCACAATCGGGGATCCCGACCTGGGCAGCGACCGCCGTCGCCCCCTGCAGGCCGTGGCCTACTTCCCACCGGGAGATGCCCGACGGCTGCCCCAGGGGTTGCCCCTGGAGGTGGTCCCCCTCTGGAACCAGCGCTCCCGGTTCGGAGGCATCATCGGCCGGGTACGGCGGGTGTCCACCTTGCCGGCGACCCCCGAAGACATCGCCACCAACACCGGCAACCCCCAGCTGGCCGAGGACCTGGTGCGCCAGGGGCCGGTGATGCGGGTCGACATCGACCTGCTGCGGGATGCCGGCACCAGCGACGGCTACCGCTGGACGATTTCCTCCGGCAGCTCAGTCTTCCCCGTGCGGGAAGGGCTGACCATCACCGGTCACGCCTACGTGGAATGGCGCCCGCCGATCAGCTATCTGCTGCCGGGCCTGCGGTCGCTCACCGGTGGGTACCGCTCTCCCAGGATCGACAGCCGCTGGAACGAACCGGCCCTGCGCCAGAGCCCACCCCCCTGAGACCCCTCGGTCCTGGGAGGCCCCGTCCTGCGGCTCCCCAGTCCCCTCCCCCCGGCACGTCCCCCGCTTGAGCACCCGGCCATGGCCCCCCGCTTCCGCCTCAACGCCAACCCCCTGCTCCGCCGGGAACTGCCCTGGTTGATCAGCGAAGTGGTGCTGCTGATTGTGCTCTGTCAGGCCAATGCGCCGGAGCTGTGGTTCTGGCTGGTGGTGCTGCTGGTGATCCTGGGGTATCGGATCGAGCGCTGGTTCAGCGCCAGGCCAGGGTGAATCGAGGCCGAATCAAGGCCCTGACGGCAACTGCAGGGTGGGGGCCAGGGGGGCCTGGGGATCGGTGGGCATCGGCAGCAGCTCCCGCAGCAGCTGGGCGTAGGTGAGGTTCACCGAGACGGTGGCGTTGAGCCGTTGCACCAGGCTGGTGATCAACCGCTCCTGGGTGTTCGAGAGATCGAGTTCGGAGGAGAGCCCCGTGGCATAGCGGAGCCTCACATCACGGAAGGCCTCGAGGGATGCGGCCACTCCGCGCCGCGCCGCGGCCAGACGGGCCAGGCTGGCTTCGTGCTGAAGGAAAGCGCGCTCCAGCCGCACCCTGATCCGGTTGCGCTGGTCGGCGAACTGCTGGGTCGTGGCCGCCTCGCGCCGGCTCACCGCTGCTGCCTGCGCGCTGGTGCTGCCCCAGTCGAAGAGCAACCAGCGCACCGCCAGCCCCACCGACCAGTCGCTGCCGCCGGTTGTGGTGTAAGGCACCACCGTGGAGCCGCAGCAGCCGCCAGCCCAGACGTTGATGTTGTCGTTGCCGGTGGTGCCGCCGCTGAACCCCGCACTGGCGAACAGCGACAACCGCGGCAACAGGGCCGCCACCACGGCATCCCGCTGGCGGGCGAGGGCGTCGCGGGTGGCCAGGATCGCCTCCAGCTCGGGATTGCCCTTGTAGGCCGCCAGCAGACTGGCCTCGAGGTTCAGGGGCCAGCGGGGCTGGAGCCGCACCGGATCGCTGGCTCTCGGGATCCGATTGGCGGGCAGATTGAGCAGGGCTGCCAGTTGGAGGCGGGCCACCTTCTGGTCGGCGATCGCCTGGATCAGGGCCTCCTGATCACCGGCCTCGATGGCGCGGCGGCGCAACACATCCAGGCGAGGTCGAAGACCCGCTGCCTGCAGATCGAGGGTGTCCTGGAGGATCAGCACGTCGTTCCGCACGGCGGCGTCCCGGATGAGGACCAGCTGGTCGGCCTGCTGCAGCTGGTAGTAAGCCTCGCTGATCTCGAGCTGCAGCAGACGCAACTGGCTTCCGTAGCTCTGGCGGGATTCACGCAACAGCGCCCGGGCCTGCTGGATCCGAGCTTCCCGGACCGGCTCCAACACGGCCAGATCCAGCAGCAGGCCGGCGTCGTAGCTGTTGGTGGTGGTGATCAGGCTGGCGGATCCACCACTGGGCACATAGAAGGCACCGGGAGTGGGTACGGGGAGGCCACCGTTTAACCCGGGGGCCAGCAGGCCATTGGCGGAGAACTGGGGTCCAAGGCCGAGGGCACCGTTGCCGATCGGGGCGGTCAACACCTGGAACGACTGGCCGGTGCCGGCATCGGCGAAGGCCCTGAGGGTGGGCCACCGGGTTGCCAGCAGCGCCTTCAGCTCGTCGAAGGCGGCAGCCACCCGTTCCCGCTGGGCCTGAACGGCAGGATTGGCGGCGAAGCCGAGGGCCAGAGCCTGCTCCAGGCTGATCGGCAGCGCCTGCCGCGATGACAGGTCCGGAGCCGTTGGCAGGCTGAGGGGCGGTGGCGCCAGGATCCCCGGCGCAGCGGCTGCGGGGCTACGGGGCGCGGAACCCGGCTGGGACGGCGGCTGCAGGGCCTCCTCCGGCAGCAGTCGATCCAGCTCCGCCAACTGACGATCCAGCTCACTCCATCGGCGCTGCAACCGGTCGACCCCCGGCTCGGACAGGGGGTTGGCGAGCGGGGCAGGCAGCAAGGGTGCCGGGGTGATCGAAGGCTGGGGCCTGACCTGGGCGAGGGTTCCACCCTGGAGCAGGAGGCTGCCGGCCAGCACGATCAGCAGGGGCCGACGAGGTTCAACCATGGTGCCGCTCCCGCCAGTGGTCTTCAGTGTGTGCAATCACCAGCTGGGCCTGACGGCAGAGCACGAGGCGAGAGGCCAGGTGCTGGAGTGGCTCCAGGGGCAAGGCCTCGACCACCGAGCTCTGGAGCCAGGGTTCCAGGGCGAGCCAGGGGTCGGGCCAGGGAGGCCCAGCGGACGGGGCCGGCGGCGGCAACGGTGAGCCTTCAGGATTCTGCTGCAGCTGATTTCGCCAGAGCCGAAGACGAGCGGCCACGGCAGTGAGCAGGGCAGCTTCAGCCGCCGGCAGGGCGGCCTGGGCCTCCGACACGGCTTCCATCGTTCGCCCCCGGCGGTCGGCCGAGCCGAACCCCTGCACGACCCCGATCAGCTGCGAGCAGGAGGCATCGAAGCGATCCAGCAGTCGATCGATGGGGTGATCCTGGGGCAGGCTGCCGAGTTCCTCCCGCACCTGGGGGCGCAGGGCCCGCAGGCTGGCCAGCCTGGTGCGCAGGTCGACGATCGTGCGGCGGTGCTGAAGCCGATCGTGGCCGGGGCCAGCGCTGCCGGACTGCAGACCATCCGCCTGCTTCTGGATGCTGACGGCCAGGTGCTCGAGCAGATCGCCCAGCTCACGCCAGGAGGTGATCACGGCCGACGACGGCCACAGCAGGCGGAGGCTGATCAGCGACACGAGAATGCCGAGGGCGGTCCAGAACAGGCGCAGGTGCAGCCACTCGCCGAGTTGATCGTCATGGACGAGCCAGCCCATGACCAGGATCAGACCGCCGACCTTGTAGCCCACCTTCAGGTTCAACAGGCCACCCAGCAGGCGCAGGCTCGCCATGGCGATGGCCAGACCAAGGGGCATCGGCAGGTTCTGAAGGCCCCGCAGACCGATCGTCAACACGACAGTGCCCAGCAGGGAGCCCAGCAATCGCTGACGTCCGAGACCGAGGGCGCCGCCATAGGAACCGGTGCTGACCGCCAGCACCGTGATGCCGAGGTAGTAGTTGAACGGCAGAGCGGTGATCGCACCGAAGCCGGTGGCCAGCCCGGCGGTGAGCGCAAGGCGAAGGTCCTGACGGGTGATCAGCATGGAGACCGCCGCCAGAGATGCTGCAGGCTCACCAGATTCGCCTCCAGGGGTTTCTGCTCTTCGGCCAGGGCCAGGAGCAACAGCAGGGGGAGGCGCCGCTCCTCGGCCAGGCTCCGCCAGCCTTGGGGAGCGACCAAAGCGGGGGCAGGCGAGGCCGGAGCGGGGGGCCCCTGGAGCAGAAACGCCAGGCGATCAAGGGATTCCGGCAACGGCTGGAGGGGACCCTCCAGGGGCCAGGGAACACCGGCCAGGAGGCTTTCCCAATGCAGCCAGTGGGCCTGCACCTGCTGCCACAGCAACAGTTTCTGACGCCAGCGCTGGCGCCGGATGGTCCGGCCGTGGGGTCCCCGCGACTCCCGACGCACCAGACCGTCGATCGCCTGCAGGCGGGCCGCCATCGGGGCGGCAGCCAACGGGACCGGTGGCGGCCCCTGGCGCCGGGTCAGCCAGTGGCGGTAGGCCTCCAGCTGCCGCTGCAGGGTCTGGCGGCTGGCCGTTTCCAGGTCCTGCAGCTGGGCCAGGACATCCAGGGGCCAGAAGAGGCGACCGACGGCGATGGCGATCAGGCAGCCCACGGCGGTGTCGACGCTGCGGTTGAAGACGTAATCCCAGTTCAGGGCCACATGGCTGGGAATCATCAGAAACATGATCGCGATCAGGGTGGCGGTGCCCGTGGCCGACTGCCAGCCCAGCCGCCTGAGCAGGGGCAACATCACCAGAAACGAAACCAGCACTCCGATCCAGCCGACGAGAATCGTATGCAACACGAAGGTGACCAGGCCACCGAGGAGCGTGCCGCCGATCCGGGCCGTCGCCTGACCAAGGGTCTGGTCGGTGTTGTCGTCAAGCACCACGACGACCGCCAGCAGCGGATACCAGACAAAGGCAATGCGCTCACACCAGGTGGCCACCGCTGCCGTGATCAGGATGGCCGCGCCCAGCCTCAGGCTGTTCCGCAGTAGCTGGGACTCCAAGCGGCGCCGCAACAGATCGTGCCGATTGTGGCGCGTTCCTGCAGCGATGCTGACGATTGGGGCATGCAAACGATGGCGTGATGACGATCAACGATCTGAACCCCGACCTGGATGCCCTGATGCGCATGGGCATGTCGGTGCTCTGTGCGCTGGCGGTGGGGCTCAACCGGGCCCACCACGGCACCACACCCCATCCGAACCGATTGCGGGTGCATGTGCTGGTGGGCCTGAGCGCCTGTCTTCTGGTGCTGGCCGCCGGGCATGATCCCAATTCCCGCAGCCGGGCCATCCAGGGCGTGGCCACCGGCGTGGGCTTTCTGGGGGCCGGGGAAATCCTGGTGCCCCCCGGCAATGGCCGTGATCGAGCACCCGAGGTGCGAGGGCTGACCAGTGCGGCATCGATCTGGTTCACGGCCGCCCTGGGAGTGAGTGTGGCGGCCTCCACCCCGTCCCTGGCCTTCCTGGCCCTGGCCCTGGTCACCCTCACCAGCACCCAGGGGGCCGGCGGCAAGCTGATGCCGGCCATCGATCCGAGCCTGGCCGGCCAGGCCGAGGTTCAGGACCCCAGGGACGCCACGCCCCCTTCCTGAGCGCAATGATCCGCCATTGAGGCCTTCAGGGCATTGAGGCGTTCAGGGCATTGAGGCCTTCAGGACATTGAGGCCTTCAGGACATTGAAACGTTCAGGGATTGGACCCTCAGCCGGTCTGGCCTGAGGACATCAGCTGCTCGGCCACGGATGGCCATGGATGGCCTCAGAAGAGGAAGCGATACCTTTTGTCGTTGGCCTCGGAAGGAGTTGGCTGGGCCTTGTCCCCCGAGCCCCGGGGAGGGGTTTCGCCAAGCTCGGCCGAGGTCTGGTCTGGGGCATCAGGCTCGGGCCACACCGCCTCCCAGTAGCTGATGCCATCGCGGTAGGTGGGGCGGCCCTCGAGGCGATGGGTCTGCAGACGGGTGCCGCTGATGGCCGTCACCAGACCCCCGATTTCCATCGGCCCCAGGTCGGTGCTCAGATCCTTGCCTGCGGCCGAAAGCAACATCGGCAACTTCACCAGCTCCGAGGGCTGGGAGAGCTTCTTCACCAGGGCCTGGATCGCCAACTTCTGGCGCTCCAGGCGACCGATGTCGCCGAGTTCATCGTGGCGGAAGCGCAGGAAGCCTTCCAGATCCTTCCCCTTCAGCAGCTGGGGGCCGGGCTGCAGGTCGATGTAAAGGCCCTGGGTGCGATCGGTGTAGACCATCCGCTTGGGCACGTTGACCACAATCCCGCCCAGGGCATCGGCCATGCGCCTGATCGCGGCCAGGTTGATGAGGACATGGTGTTGCACTGGACGGCCGAGGTGCCGCGACAACTCCTCCTTGACGGCCTCAGGCCCCCCGAGGCTGTAAAGCGCATTGGCCTTCAAGGGGCCAAAACGGCGGGATTCGATGTAGGTGTCGCGGGGAACCTGGGTCACCTCGGTGACGCCATTGCGAACCCTCAGCACCGTCATCACGTCAGTGTTGCCACCTCCGACATCGGTGCCGAGCACAACCACGTCCTGGCTGGCGATGCTGGCCCAGCGGCTGAAGGGATTCACCAGCTGATCAGCCGCTCCAAACCCCTCCCCCTGCAACAGGCGGGCCAGGGGAGCGGAGAGGAGCAGGCCACCACCGAGACCAGCCAGAACGGCCAGCAAGATCGAAGGGCGGCGCCGACGCCGGGGGGCTTCTGTTGGGGTCATCGGGCTCAACTTATGGCATGCCCTCCGCCTTGACGGATGCAACCGCAACCCCTTTGCCGAAGAACCCCGGCACCGTGCGGCAGATCCGTCGACCTAACGCCGGCTGGCCGCGAGGGCCTGGAGTCCCAGGCGAAGGTGGGCCGCCAGGGCACCGAGGGCCATCAGCTGGGGGGCGGTGTAAGCGACCTGCAGGGTCTCTTCCTGGCTGGCAAGCTCCTCCAGCAAAGCCTGGGTGAGGCTTTCGTGCTGGTGCAGGAGCTCCTGCAGCCGGCCCATGGGATCGGCCGCAGCCTGACCCAGGGCCCCAGGAGAGGCATTCGGATGTTCCAGCTCCCGGGGAGCCTGCTGCAGCCAGGCGCTCAGCTGTCTGTGGCTGAGGGCATCAGGGGTGGACCAGGACTCGGAGGCCTGATCGGTGGCGTGGTGCCTGTCCATGGGGAAGGCGATGGAATGGACTTCAAGTTATGGAAGGCCGGATGGGGATGCCAGGGGGATCGATGGAGGGATGACCGCTCCGGGGGAGACGGTCGGCCAAGGGGAGCTCCATGATCCCGGCCTTCAGCATGGTTCGAGGTTGGCCTTAGATCTGAAGGGGTTCGTCGATCCGCAGGCCGGCCTGAACCCTCCAGAGGGCGGCGTAGGCCCCATTGGCGGCAATCAGGGCATCGTGGCGACCACTTTCGACGATCCGACCGTGATCAAGCACCACGATCCGATCGGCATGGCGCACCGTGCTGAGGCGATGGGCGATCACCAGGGTGGTGCGATCGGCGGTGATCAGTTCAAGGGAGCGCTGAATCGCCGCCTCGGTTTCGTTGTCGACGGCAGCCGTGGCCTCATCCAGGATCAGGATCGGCGGATTCCTGAGAATGGCGCGGGCCAGGGCCAGGCGCTGGCGCTGGCCGCCAGAGAGACGGATGCCCCGCTCCCCCACCACCGTGTCGTAGCGCTGCGGCAGGGCTTCGATGAAGCCATCGGCTTCCGCCTGTCGGGCGGCGGCTGCAATCTCATCGGCGCTGGCCTGAAAACTGCCGTAGGCAATGTTCTCGGCGACGGTGCCATGGAAGAGGAACACCTCCTGGCTCACCAGACCGATGGCACGCCGGAGATCATCGAGCCGGAGGCTGTCGATCGGTAGGCCATCCAGCCTGATGGTGCCGGCATCGAGGGCATAGAGGCGCAGCAGCAGCTTGACGATCGTGCTCTTGCCCGAACCGGTGGCTCCCACCAGGCCCAGGGTGCTGCCGGCCGGCACCTCGAGGTTGAACTGCTCCAGGAGCGGTTCCCGGCCTGGATAGCGAAAGCGAACCCCCTCGAAGCGCAACGCACCGCGAACCCGCTCCCCGGCCAGGGGCCGACCACCCCCCGCAATCGTGATCGGGGTGTCCAGCAGGTCGAGCACCCGGCTGGTGGACGCCATGGCCCGCTGGTAATCGTCGAGGGTGCGACCGAGGGAGGTGAGGGGCCAGAGCAGACGCTGGGTGATGAACACCAGAAAGCTGTAGGTGCCCACGGCGATCTGATCCTGGGAAGCCTGCAACCCTCCGATCACCAGAATCGCCAGGAAGGCGAACAGAATGGCGAAACGAATCAGGGGAATGAACGCCGCCGAGAGGCGAATCGCCCGGGCATTGCTGTCTCGGTAGGCCTGGCTGCTGTCGCGCAGACGGGCGGTTTCCCAGGCTTCGGCGGTGAAGCTCTTGATCGTGAGCATGCCGCCGAGGTTGTTGGCGAGTCGACTGGCGATGTCACCGGCCCGTTCCCGCACCTCCCGGTAGCGGGGAGCGAGACGGCGCTGAAAGACCAGGGACCCCCAGAGAATCACCGGGATCGGCAGGAAGGCCACGCCGGCCACCCCGGGGGAGAGCCAGGCCATCGTGCCGCCGACGGCCACAACCGTGGTGATCAACTGCAAGATCTCATTGGCCCCCTGATCAAGGAAGCGCTCCAGCTGATTGATGTCATCACCGAGGATCGCGAGCAGTCGACCGCTGCTCCCGGCCTCAAAAAAGGCCATGTCCAGGTTCTGGAGGTGGTCGTAGGCCTCGATCCTCAGGTCGTGCTGGACGGTCTGGGCCAGGTTGCGCCAGAGGAGCGCGTAGAGGTATTCGAACAGCGATTCGGCGCTCCAGATCAGGAAGGAGAGCGCCGCCAGCACCCCGAGCTGGCCAGGGATGCCCTGCACCCCCAACCCCCCGAGCCAGGATCCCTGCCGTTGAACCACCACATCAACGGCGAGGCCGATCAGCACCGGCGGGGCGAGGTCGAAGAGCTTGTTGAGCACCGAACACAGACTCGCCAACCACACCTGACGGCGGTAAGGCTTCAAGGTGGCGAGCAGCCGTCGGAGCGGTGGTCGGGGTGCAGACCTGGAACGCAAGGAGCCCACGGAGACAGAGCCGGCTGGGAGCCATTCAAGAGGTTGCCCGAATCCTGACGGCCCTGGTCGGGGGCCCAGGAGGCTGCAAGACATCGGGGCGCCGCAGCCAAGAACTGCGGCGTCCCCGGGGCGATCGATGTCCTTGGGAGTTCGTCAGGTCACCAACGGCCTAGACCGGACCCATCTCCCTTGGGGGTGCCATGACCCGTTCGAGAGCGTTCAATCGATTTCATCGCTGGACCGCCAAGGTGCGGCGTCGCCATCTGAAGGCCTGGCTGCCCGCAGGCCGCCAAGGCGAACCGATCGAGGCCGTGGTGATCCCGGATCGTCGCCGGGAGGAAGCCCGGATGCACGCCCTGGAGGAGCTGAACGATCCCCAGGCGATCCAGGAGAGCTTGCAGATGCAGCAAGAGGGCTGATCAGCTGAACCGCTGGTGACGAATCGCTGGTGATGGGGCAAGCCCCCGTCACCAGCGGGTGATTTGTCAGGCAGTTCGGGAATCAGGCCGTCAGGCCGTGATCACCAACGGTTGCCACCGCCGCCGCCATAACCGCCGCGATCGCCACCACCGCCGCCATAGCCACCCCGGTCGCCACCGCCGCCGTAGCCGCCGCGATCACCACCACGGCCGCCACCGCCACCGCCGTAACCACCACCGCCACCACCACCACCACCACGATTGTTCTCGCGGGGGGTGGCCTTGTTGACGCGGATCATCCGGCCCATCCACTCCACGTTCTGGAGATCGTCGATGGCTTTCTGTTCATCAGCATCGTTTTCCATCTCGACGAAGGCGAAACCGCGCTTACGGCCGGTTTCGCGGTCGAGGGGAAGGCTGCATTTGGCTACGGCGCCGTACTGGGCGAAAAGATCCTGCAGATCCTCCTGTTCAGCCTGAAACGAGAGGTTGCCGACGTAAATGGTCATTCCTTGATTGGAACCTGGAACTGATTCGTGGATGCTGGGGTTCCTTGGGAAAAGCCAGTGAAAAACAGAGTGCCGATGAAGCGCGTCGTCCTGCTGAGCGAACCGAAAGGAGCCTGATTACCAGGGAATCGCCCCAAGCATACAAGGCGGCGCCGGTTCACCCTCGGTCATGGAGAAACGTGAAGCGAATCCGAAGCCATCCCTGCCTTTCAAGCCCGAGCCCACCTAGGGTCCCATTGTCAGCAAATCCTCATCGTGGAGCTCGGCCACTGATGGTTGCCCCCGCCCCCTGGAGCCTCGCCTGGCATGACGACGGCGAACTTGCTACGCAGGACCGTTTTGATCTGCTCCAGACCCTTGTGAGCAGCGAACAGGCCTCGATCCAGCCCGGGCTGATCATGGCCATCGAGAGTCTGCCGCTGGACCAGGTCACCCTGCTGTCCACGGGCGACGTGACCGGACTCTGCATCTGACATCCGTGCGCCCGGGCCTGCAATCCCAAGCCCAGGCTGCAGGTCTCCATCAGCACTCCCCGCGACGAAGGGAGCCGCCGCGAGCCCTGGGGGTCAGCTCTAACGGCGCGCGCTGCGGCCACCGATCCCAAGGCCCGTCTTCGATGGTCAAGTCCTGACAAGAGGACCCTGGGGGGGCCTTGGAAACCCATGCGCCAAGGCCCATGGGTCACCGGCACCACGATGGGGGGTGATGAAGCCGCTGACGCTGGCTGGCTGCCTGGCTGGCTGGCTGAACAGGGAACCACCCTTGAGAGCCCGCCCCCTGAAGAAAGGACCTCAAGGAGCAATCGGGTTCGCATCCTTGAGGCGGCCACCCCTGAGGGGAAGTTGATCAGGCGTTCAAGCGGCTGATCTGCAACTCCTTGTTCATCACCCTCAGTCGGCGCAGACCCTGGAAGACCTCATCCGGCATGCCGCTGGGGAGATCCACGGTGCTGTGGGTGTCGAAGATCTGGATCCTGCCGATGCTGCGTCCGTTCAGGCCCGCTTCATTGGCGATCGCCCCAACGATGTTCCCGGGCTTGACCCGATCACGCCAGCCCACTTCGATCCGGTAACGGTCCATGTCCGCCTCGGGGGGGGCGGAAGGACCATCGGCCCTGGGCCCAGGCCGGCGGCGGTTGGATCCAGCCGGATCGGGCAAGCGACGACGGTCACCGGATTCCCGGTCATTGCGCTGGGCAGGCTGGCGCAACCACTGCTCCTCACCGTGCACCAGCAGGGCCTGTTGACCGATCGACATCCGCAGGGCCGCCAGGGCGAGCTGATCCGGGGTGGTCTCCAGCTCCTGGGAGACGCGCTGGAGGATTTCGGCGAGCAGGGCCCTTTCCTCATCAGTGCCGGTGGGGGTGCTGATCTCGGCGGTGAGCTTTTCCCTGAGCCGATCCAGACGGTTCTGGTTGATGGTGGCATTGCTGGGAACGTCCATCGCTTCGATCGGACGGCCGACAGCCCGTTCCATCCCCCCAAGGAAACGGCGTTCGCGCGGAGTCAGGAACAGAATCGCGTCTCCGGTGCGACCGGCACGGCCGGTGCGTCCGATGCGATGCACATAGGCCTCGCTGTCGAACGGGATGTCGTAATTGATCACGAGGGTGATCCGCTCGACATCCAGACCCCGAGCCGCCACATCGGTGGCCACCAGCACATCGACACTGCCACTGCGCAGGCGCTCGATCGTGCGCTCCCGCTGGGCCTGGGGAACGTCGCCGTTGAGAACAGCCACGTCGTAACCGTTCTGCTCCAGGGATTCAGCCACGGTGAGGGTGATGGCCTTGGTGCGGGCGAAAATGATCACTCCCTCCCGGCGCTCCGCTTCAAGCACCCGCTTCAGGGCCTCGAGTTTGTGCGGAGCATTCACCGTCAGATAGCGCTGACGAATGCGGGTTGAATCGGCCTGCTTCTGGCGGATTGTGATCTCAGCCGGGTTGCGCAGGTGGGTGTGCGCGATCCGACGGATCTCGGACGGCATGGTGGCCGAGAAGAGCACCACCTGGCGCTGCTCCGGCAGTTGGGTCAGCACCCACTCGACATCGTCGATGAAGCCCATGCGCAGCATTTCATCGGCTTCATCGAGCACCAGGCTGCGCAGGCCCGTGAGATTGAGGGTGCCCTGGCGCATGTGGTCCATCACCCGACCAGGGGTGCCGACCACGATCTGCACACCGCGGCGCAGCTGGTGGATCTGATCGCGGAAATCGGCGCCGCCATAGAGGGCCAGAACCCGCACCTGGGGCATCCGTGAGGCGTAGGTGCTGAAGGCTTCAGCCACCTGCAGGGCCAGCTCCCGGGTGGGAGCCAGCACCAGCACCTGGGGGGTGCGCTGTTCAGGATCGAGGGCCGCCAGCATCGGCAGGGCGAAGGCGGCCGTCTTGCCGGTGCCCGTCTGGGCCTGGCCCACCAGGTCGCGACCCAGCAGCAGTTCCGGGATGGCGGCCTTCTGGATTGGCGATGGCGACTCGTAGCCGCACAGGCTCAGGGCTTCCAGCAACTGGGCATCAAAGCCGAAGCTGGCAAAACCGGAGGCAGGCGCCTCGGCGGCCTGGGCGTTGCCGGCAGCAGCACCATCGACAAGCGGGGGCTCGGAGGCGGAGCTGGTCTCGCCGATCAACTCGGAATCCACCTCGGCCTCGGCAGGCTCTTGAGCCTGGTCAGGAACCCCTGCAGGGGCAAGGCCAGAGGCGGCCTCAAGGGAGGAGGGGACCGATGCAGAGTCGGTCGGGGACTCGATTGGGGCCAGCTCGGCCTCAGGGTTGCTGGCCAGGGGGGTCGTCGCGCTCAGCTCGGAGGCTTCCTCGATCAGCCGATCCACGGCGCCGAGCTCGACAGAGCAGCTGAAAGCACTGCCCAGGGTGGGTTGGGTCACAGAAAAGATGGGGCCTGTAAATCCTTCAACGGAGGCCGGCAGGTACCCATCGGAATCTGGGAAAGGCCGGAGAGCGAGGATCCCGCGCCGAACACCCCTTGTCTGCCCTGCCCTTTATCAAAGGCTGAATTTAAATCCTAACACTTCGTGACGGGACCCTTCCGAAATCGTCCTCAAAGCGCTCGATGTCTTCCTCCTGCAGCACCGCCCCTCGCTGCACCTCGATGATCTGCAGCCCCTCCAGGCCGGCGCTGGCGCGATGGATGGCCCCAGGGGCGATGAAGAACGTGGTTCCCGCCACCGCCTCAACCCGCTGACCGTCGCTCTCAAGCACCCCGGCGCCAGCGACCACCACCCAGTGCTCGACGCGGTGGGCATGCCGTTGAAGACTGATCCGAGCTCCGGGGCGGATCCAGAGGCGTTTGACCAGATGCCCTTCTCCGCTTCCCAGGCATTCGTACCAACCCCAGGGCCGCTCCGTCCGGCCGGCCGCACCATGGGGGCCCCGATCGCGGGGGTCCCCATGGCCAGTGCTCTCGGGTTTGGTGCTCTCCTCGCTGGAGGCAGGGATGATCCGCACGGCCAGGTCTGCAGAACACTCCCAGGATGGGCAGAAAGCCGCGGATCTGGGGCCTCGGGGAAGCGTTGCCGGCCGCTTGAACCGCCTCAGTCGGCCGGAGTGATCAACACGGCCCTCCGCCGGGCCCGGGTGAGGGCTGTGTACAGCAACCGCCGTTGATCTCGGATCCGATCGGGCAGCAGCACGATCACCGTCTCCATCTCACTGCCCTGGGCCTTGTGCACGGTCAGGGCATGGGCAGGGCGCGCATCGCCTAGAAGCCCCGCCGGAATCAGCCGGGCCGGCTCGCCCACGGCACCGGCGAACAGCACCTGGCGACCGCCCGCCAGCTCCAGGAGCACCCCCACATCCCCATTGGCGAGATCCAGATCGCAGCGATTGCGTTCGCAGAGCACAGGAGTACCGGCAGGCCATCCCACCGGGCCCCGATCAAGCGCAGCGCCCAGCAGGGCGCGATGGATCGCCTCCAGGCCCCAGCGCCCCCGCCGCAGGGGTGTCAGCACAGCGAGGGATTCCTGGGCAGCCAGCAACCGGGTGGCCCGGTCGGCCGCCAGGAGGGCGGGGAAGGCCTTCGGATCGGCCCGATCCAATCCAGCCGCCAGATCGGCCGCCAGCGCCGCCAGGTGATCACGCTGCTCCCTGAGGGTCTCCAGCACCAGGGGCGGCAGGGTGCCCATGGAAGCGCGCAGCCACTGGAGGTTGTCGCCCGGCTCAAGCTGGTCCAGGCCCGCCCCAAGCAGCAGGTCGGTGGGATCCGGCAACTCCCGCAGCCGCTGGGCCACCGCCGCGATCGCCCCCTCGTTGCGGTAGGTGGTGGTCAGGGTGATCGCCGCCGGGCCAAGGGCCTGATGGCGGAGGCCCAGCTCCTCGAGCACCGCGCCCGGACCAACGGGGGGCAACTGGGCCCCATCACCCACCAGCACAAGCCTGCTTGCGTTTGGGAGGGCAGCCAGCAGGGCCGCCATCAACGGCAGATCCACCATCGACAACTCATCAACCACCAGCAGATCAAGGCTGAGGGGATGGGCACGATCGCGGCCGAACCGTTCACCCCGGCTCTCGAGCAGGCGGTGAAGAGTGGTGCAGGGCAAGCCACCGATGGCGGCGGCCAGCTCCGGCGCCAGGTCGCGGCAGCCCCGCTGGATCGCCTGGCGCAGGCGGGCGGCGGCCTTGCCGGTCGGTGCCGCCAGGTGCAGCCTCGAACCCGGGTGGTGGCGCAGCCATGCAGCGAGCATCTGCACCACCGTGCTCGTCTTGCCGGTGCCAGGCCCCCCTTCCAGCAGCACCAGGGGGCCCTGCAGCAGGACCCGCACCGCCTCCTGCTGACGGGAATCGAGACCGGCCTCAGCGGCCTGGCGGCAGGCCAGCTCCAGGGCCGCCTCCGGCAGCGGTTCAGCGAGGGGCGTGCGGGTTCGTGCGATCAGGGTGTCGATCACCTGCTCCCGCAGCTGATGCCAGCGGCGCCAGTGGAGCCGATCGGCCTCGAGCACCAACGGACCGTGATCACCACCCACCAGCGCCGCTGCCTGGAGGGCCCGGCGATACCCATCGGGCCAGAGATCCGGATCCAGTCCGTCGGGGCGTGGACCCTGCAGATCCAGGCTCACCTCTCCCTGGGCCAGGGCACGGGTTAGGGCCGTGATTAGCGCCCCCACCAGGGGATCGTCGTCCGTGCCATAGAGCCGGGGCAAGGCCTCCACCAGGGCTGCGGAGAGGGACTCCAGCCAGGCCGGACGCGGGCCCCTGGGCTCCTGGGGCCCCATGGTCATGGCGCACCCTCCCGCAGCAGGGCATCGAGGGCAAGAATCCGATCAAGGGGCGGACGCTCCAGCACCAGCCCGGGAATGGCCCCGCCGGCCCCAGTCATGGGCAGGGGCCCGGGCAAGCCCCGCAGGAATAGGTAGCCGTAACCGCCAAGATCGCGCTCGGGGATGTACCCCGGCAGGCGCCAGTTCAGGTAGCGATGCAGGGCCACCAGGTAAAGGTGAGCCTGCAGGGGGTAGTGGTGCTCGGCCATGGCACGCTCCAACGCCGCCTGGTGATAGTGGCGGGGTGCACAGGCCAACGGCTGGCCCTGGCCATCCCGTTCACCGATCCAATTGCTCTTCCAGTCGACCACCCACCAGCGGTCCTGGCCCTCGGGATCAGCAGCGCGAAACACCAGATCGATCGACCCGGTGAGGAAGCCACGGCTAGCCACCGGCAGGCCCTCCAGGCTGCTGGCGTAGGCAGCACCGAACGCTCCCCCGGGATGCTCCCGGAACACCTTGGCGAGGTCGCGGGCACGCACCAGCTGGCCGCTGGATGCCGCCAGGGGCAGATCGAAGGTCAGCTCCGCCAGCCGTTGAACAGGGCTGAGGCAGGCCAGGTGAAACGCCCCAAGCCCCCCGCCGAAGGGGGTCAGCCGCACCCGATCGAGGCCCTCCCCCACGGCGTTCACAAGATCGGACGCGACCCCGGCCCGTTGCAGTTCCCGTTCCACAACCCGACGGGTGTCGGGATGGTCGCCCGGGAGCTGGAAATCAATTCGCTCGAGGATGCGATGCAGGCAATCCCCTGCCGCCGCCCCCCTCGGGAACGACGCCAGGGGACCATCCACCTGGAGCAGGGGAGGAAGCTCCGCCTCGCCGGCAGGCGGGCCATCAGGGTCCTCCTCAGCTGTCAGGGCGAGGGGGCCGACCTGGGCATCCCGATCCCGACCTTCCTCGAGGGCATCCGGTGCCGGCGCCGGTCCCTGACGATGGGTCCAGCCGCTGTAGCTGCTCCGTCCCCAGCTGCAATCCAGGGGCCAGGAGGGCACCGGTCCGCAGGCCAGCTCCGGCCGAGGATCCAACTCAGGCAGGGGGGAGGGGGCGGGGGGCTGCAACGCAGCCGCGGACTCCTGGTCCGCAGCTGCTGGCAACAGGGTGAGCGTCAGATCGAGTTCCAGGCGCTGCGCACGAAGCTCCCGGCACCCGCGCCAGCCGGCCGAACCGTCGGCCACCTGCCCCTCGCTGCCCCGGCCGGGCCCATCACCGGCACCGACACAGGAGTCGGGGCCGAACAGCCAGGGCAGCAGAGGGTTGCAGTCGTGGCCAGCCACCTGGGCATAACAAAACACCAGCAGCACCTGGGCGCGGGTGGCTGCCACATAGGCCAGCCTCTCCCGTTCCTGCTCCTGGGCGTCAAGGTCCTGCTCAGCAGCCTGACGGCCGTGGCCCCAGTGGGCGGAAAAATGGAGATCGAGGCGGGGGCCTGCGGATCCAGGCGGCATCCAGCGAATGCCGAGGCCGCGGGAGCGCTGGCTGGGGGCCTGCCAAAGGTACGGGCAGATCACCACGGGATACTCCAGCCCCTTGCTGCGGTGGACCGTCACCACCGAGATCGCCTCATCGACGGCATCACTGTTGGGCTGGTGGGTGTCAGGCGGATCCAGGTCAGGATCCAGGCGCCGACGTCGCAACCAATCGGCCGCGGCCCGGGGGCCCAGGGTCTCGCCATGAATCCGCTCCTGCACCAGGGCGGCCGCCTGCTGCAGGTCGGCCAGCAACCGACCCCGCAGGGTGAGCCGGGCCAGGCCATCCATCTGCAGCATCTGGTTAAGGGCGCCCAGCAAGCCGAGGGACGCCAGCTGAGAGGCCAGCCCCCCCAGCCGTCCCGCCATGGCATTCCACTCGAGCGGGGTCGTGGCCGCAATCCGGGAGGCACTCCAGGCCAGCAGCGGAGAGGCGGCCAGGAGCCGCAACCGGTTGCCATCCCCCGGATCCGCCAGGACATCCAGGAACCGCTGCAATGCCGTGGCTCCCTCACTGGTGAGCACATCGCCCGTGCTCACCAGCCGGCTTGCCAGGCCCCGACGCTCAAGGGCCTGGCGCAGGGCATCGGCCTGCTGATGACGGCTCACCAACAGGCAGAGATCCCCAGGGCCAAGGCAACGGCCCTTGGACTCCAGGACAAGCCGACGGGCAAGCAAGCCATCCACCCAGCCCGCCAGGGCATCGGGCAGGTCGGCCTCGATGCTGCTCAGGGAGGGCAGGGGGTCACCGGCAGCTCGCTCGGGCCCGAACCAGAGCAGCTGCAGGGGGGATTCACCGGCGGGAAGCCCCAGGCTGGGTCGGGAACCGGGGGCCTCGGGCGGAGGGCTCACGGCGGGGACCTCCAGGCGCGAGCGCCTCAGGCCCGGATCCATCAACCGGTTGAGCTGGCTGAGCAGGACAGCACTGCTGCGGAAATTGACATCCAGACCGACGATGGTGTCGCAAAGGGCGCGGGCGGCGCGGTAAGTGGCGAGATCGCCACCGCGGAAGCGGTAGATGGCCTGCTTGGGATCACCCACCATCACCAGCAGGTGCTCCCCACCCTGGAAGAAGCTGCGCTTGAGGATGCGCCACTGGATCGGATCGGTGTCCTGGAATTCGTCGATCAGGGCCACCGCATAACGGCGACCGACGGCCTCCAGCAGGGCCTCGGCCTGGGGATTGGCTGGTGGATGCTCCCCATCCCCGGGATCGAGGGCCTCGAGCAACTGGGAGAAGCCGATGCTGCCCCGCTGCTCCCGACGCCGGGCCAGCTCCGGCATCGCCCAGTGGCAGAAATGAAGGAGCAACCGCTCGGCGGGGCCATCGACCACATCGGCGACGGCCGCCATCAGGGCCGGGTCGGGCAGGGAGGGATCACCGCGATCCGGTTGTTCGATCGGGCGGGCCACCTTGCAGAAACCGCCGGGATGGAAATAGGTGCCCAGGAGCTTGTCCTGCTCCAGCACCGCTGCATAGCTGCCCTCAAGGGGTTGCTGGCTGAGCCACTGGCTGAGCAGGGCCTGGCGATCGCTGCGGGGGGCAGCGGCATAGGGTGCCGTCTCCTTGGCCGGTACCCCCTCCTGACGCCAGCGCTTCGCGATCTGGCGAAGGCTTTGCTCGAGCGCCGCCCCCTGCTCCTGCCAGAGGGCCACGAACCGACGCCAGGGGGTCAGCCAGAGGGCCTCAAGCTGCTCCGCCAGGGGGCCATCGATTCGTAGCCCCTCGGGCAGGGGGTCGACCGTGAGGGCTGGATCGGCATCGAGGCTTCTGAGCACGTCGGCCAGACGGTCGGCGTTGAGGCCGCGCTTCTGCAGCCCCGCCAGCAGATGGGGCGGCAGCGAGAGCACCTGGCCATGCCAGTAGTCGTGACAGAGCTCCTGGCGCAGGGTGCCGGCATCGGTCTCAAGCCGGAGATCGGGGGCCTGGGCGGCCTCCAGGGCCTGGCGCTGCAGGGTGCGGCTGCAGAAGCCGTGGATCGTGGTGATATCGGCGCTATCGAGGTCCTCCAGGGCCAGCAGGAGCTGCCCCCGCAGCCGATCCCGCTGCTCCAGATCCTCGGGAAGACCAGCCAGCCAGCCAGCCAGGGCCGCATCAGGAGCGGTTGCCGGCCGATCGGAGTCGGAAGCGGCGACGGCGACGGCGACGGCGGTGGGGTCTGGCACGGGCAGCAGGGCTGGAGCGAGGCAGCGCAGTCCCTGCTGCAGGCGGCGGGCAATGCGATCGCGCAGTTCCGCAGCCGCCGCATTGGTGAAGGTCACCACCAGCAGCTGGCCCAAACGCAGATAGCCCCCCTGTCGTGGCTCGGTGATCAGCCGCAACACCAGATGGGCCAGGGCGAAGGTCTTGCCGGTGCCGGCGCTGGCCTCCAGCAGCCGCACCCCGGGCTCCAGGGGAAAGCGATTGGCGTCGAAGGCTGGCAAGGGGCCTTCGGACACCTGCCCAGGAAGGGGCGCAAACCGATCAGGCATCGCGGTCATCCCATCCAGGTGAGGTGATCCAGCAGGGGCCCGAACAGTTCCCTGGCCAAGGCCTGCCGCTGGTCATCGAACAACACCCGCCCCGGCAGGCTGCTGCCGAAACAAAGGGCGTGGGCCTCCTCCTCCCGTTCACCCCGGCCGAAAAAACCACCCTCCCAGGTCTGGATCGCCTTGGCCAGGCCGGTGCCTGCGCGGGTGTGTTCGTTCTGCGCGTAGGTCCAACCGCTCCGGGGAGGCACCGGCCAGCACGTCGTGCGCCAGCACGCGAGCAAGGTCAGGAGTCGTTCCAGCTCAGCCTCGGCCAGGGCAGGCGGCGGCACCTGGATCGTGGCGCAGACAGTGAACTGATCGCCTTTGCGAGCCACCAGCGCCGCCTGCCCAGGGGGCTGACCGGCAGCCACCGCCAGCAGCAGCTGCAGCCAGAGCTCGAGGGCATGGCGTCCATGGGCCTGGGCTGTCTGCAGCAGCACCAGGGTGTCCCCCTGCCAGGGCAGGGCTGCTTCCAGGTGCCGCCAGCGGTGCTGTCGGGTCGAGGCCTCGGCGCCCAGGGCGATCAAGGAATCCTGCAGGCTCTGCCAGCGGCGTTGCAGCAGGGACGCCTCCAGCAGGGCGCCACTGCGGGCCGGCAACAGGCCACGGCCATGGCTGAGCTGAACCCAGGGGGCGCTGTCATCGACCCCATCAGCCACCTGGGGATCCTGGGAAGTCCAGACATCCGGCTCGGCGGTGAGCCGTTCCCGCAGCAGGGCACTGCGCTGGCGTTCATCAAGGGCCAAGGCTTCCAGATCCAGAACGGCGCGGCTCCATTCCCGCGGCCGAAGGCCGAGGGCGGCCAGCCAGTGTTCCTGGGGCGCCCGCAACCAGCGCAGCAGGTCGTCATAGGGGTCTGCCGGCGGCCCGATCGCCGCAGGGGCTTCGGAGGGCATCGCACCGAAGGCCAGCGGTGGTGCCTGCAGCGGTAGCCGCCCCCGAGCCGCCTGCTCCAGCTCGATCAGCCGGCGGGCGTGCAGCAGCCGTTGATCACAACTGGGGGCCGGCCGCTCGCGCTGGGGGAGAAAGTTGCGGCGTTCGAGCGGATTGGCGGCATGGTCCACCAGCAGGCCCTCGGCCTGGCCCTTGCCCAGGCTGGACTCCAGCAGCTCCAGCCACTGGCGCACGGGGGTGGCCGGAGGGAGAGCATCCCCACTGCGGGGATCACGGTTGCTCCAGGTGATCAGCAGATGGTCCCGGGCAGAGAGCAGGGCCTCCAGCAGCACGTACCGATCCTGATCGGCTGGCTGGGGATCGCCGAGTTGGCGGCTCTGGTCGATCAGATGGAAACCGGGGCGGGTCTGGCGCCGGGGGAAGACCTCGGCATCGAGCCCCATCAGCACCACCACCCGATGCGGAATCGCCCGCATCGGCTCCAGGGCACTGATCGTGAGGGAACCGCTGCGGTGGCCGAAGCGGCCGCTGTCGACCGCCAGTCGCTCCTGGAGCACAGCCGCGACCACCGGAGCCTCCAGCAGGGGCTCCGCTCCCTCCGCTGAGAGCAGCCACTCCTCGATCACCGCCAGCAGGGCCTGGCTCTCCCAGTCGCCCGTTTCAGGGTCGGGCCCGAGGGCTTCCAGAAGCCTGCGCAGCTCCGCACCCCAGCCCTGGCAGGTCCGGGGCTGGCGCAGCCGCCGGATCCACTGCCGCAGCCAGGTGAGCAGATGCAGAGCCCGGCCCCGGTCCTCAAGACTGCCGGCCTGGGCGAAGGGGGCACAGCCACCGATCGCCCCGGGCGGTTGCTCCGGCAGCACCAGGCCCAGCAGCAGCCGATCCAGGGCCCAGCCAAAGCTGTGGGCGGGATCACCATCGCGATCGTCGGCATCGAGACCCCAGCGAAAACCACAGGCCTGAAGGGTTTCACTGATCCGCAGACCCGCTTCCCCCTCCAGCTGAAAGCGCCGCCTGAGGCTGGGACTGTCGAGCAGGGGCTCCAGCGCCGTCGCGGTGAGCCTCTCGCCGGAGAGGGTGAGGAGATGGAGGAGGGTCCGGGCCAGGCCGGCTTCCCCCTGCTGACTGCGATCGGTGAGGCGCCAGGGAAGGCTCACCCCCGTGGCCGCCCCATCCCCGAACACCGAGGCCAGCACGGAGGCAAAGCGGTCCACCTGGGGCGTCATCACCAGGATGTCGCGGGGGGCCAGGGTGGGATCGGCCTGGAGGAGCTGCAGCACCCGATCGCGCACCACCTGGGCCTGGCGCAGCAGACCGGAGCAGGCATGGAATTCGAGGGAGCTGTCGCCGGAGCCGCGGTCCAGCCGGGGCCAGGCCTCGGGATCCACCAGCTGCTGCTGCAGCTGGGCGAGCAGCGGTACCGGGCGGTCGGGATGGCGCTGGCGGGCCACGTCCGCCGCCGGGAAGAAGAGATCGTGCTCCTGCCAGCTGCCGAGGGTGGCCTCCCCGGTGCCCTCCAGAAGCTGCTGAAATTCCCCTCCCAGCCGACCGAACCGGGCCTCCAGGGGTGGAGCGCTCAAGAGCCACTCCAGGTCGAGGGGCTGGCGCAGGGCCAGGCTGTCCTGCAGCTGACGGCGGCGATCGACGCAGCGCTGCCAGAGATCCCGGCAAGGGGTGAGCAGGTAGAGCTCCACCGGCAGGGCTCCGGAGAGGGCCTGCAACAGCTGGATCTGCACCGGCGCCATGCTGCTGAGGCCAAACAGCCGCAAGGGAGCGGCGGCCTGGCGGGGGATGGTCGCCCCGGCCCGCAGCAGCTCCGTGGCCGCAAGCACCTTCAGGCCGAACGGCTGCACCGCCAGGCGAGCGGCTAGCCGCCGCAGCAGCAGGGGTTGCCAGCGCTGGGCGTGGGGCAGCGGGTGGCCGAAACCGTCGTGATCGTCGCCCCGCCACCAGGCCGCCACCATCGTGGGGCGGTAAAGGGTGTAGTCGTCGAGGGCATCGGCGATCGCCCGACCCAGCTGCCAGGTGGAACGATCGATCCGGCGGGTCGGGTCATGGCCATCGAGCCAGTGGCGCAACGCCGCCGCCTCGGGCTCCTGACTGAAGGCCGGCAGCTCCTGCAGCACAGGCCAGACCAGATTCTGGGCTCGCCAGGGATCGGCGGCGGTGGCATCGTCCGAACCGTCCTCCCCGAGCAGTTGGTTGACGATGCTCCGCAACCGGGCGCCGGGGAAAGGAAAGCGCAGATGGCCCGCGATCCCGATGGTGAGGGCCAGCTGTTCGCCAAGCCAGCGGCTGGTGGGCCAGGTGTTGACCACCACGGCCACCTCTTCAAACGGATCCGGAGGTTCGAGGCCCAGGCGTTCCGCCAGGATCTGGGCCAGGAATTCGGCCCGATTGCTGCGATAGACCGTGAGCACTCAGGCCAGGCCGACCGTCTGCAGGGTCGGCCGAAAAACGGTGGGAGCGGGTTGTCGCTGTTGGGCCCCGGGCACCTGGCGTACCTCCCTGGTTTCCGGGCAGTAGGCCGTCAGGGGGCCGCCGTAGCAGGCGCCGGTGTCAACAATCACCACCGAGCCGTAGCGCCGAAGGGATTGGTCGGGAGTGTGGCCGACGATCACCTCCCCGAAGCGACCGTCGTAGCCACGCCAAAACGGTTGGCGGATGGTCAGATCCGGCAGCCAGGTGGTGAGGTCGAAGCCTGCATGGGTGGCGACCCAGCCATCTCCCCAGTAGGCCAGGGGGAGCTGCCGCAGGCGATCGAGCCAGGCCAAGCAGCCCTCTTCCCCGAGCTGACGCAGGGTTTCGACATAGGACAGCGAGAGCGCAGGCCGGGGCAGGCCCGAGCTGAGGGCCTGCAGCAACGCCCATTCGTGGTTACCCATCAACCAGGTGGCACGACCCTGCTCCACCAGCTCCCAGACCCGTTCCATGGCCTGCTCGATGGCAGGGCCTCGGTTGATCACATCACCACAGAAGATCAGGTGATCGTCGGCAGGCAAACGGGCCAGCAGGGCCCCGAGGGAGGCCGCGCAACCATGGACATCCCCGATCACCCAGTGGCGCCGGGGGGAGATATGGGGAGCGACAAGGCTTGGACTGAGCGGAAGGCTGCCGGGGCAGGGTCTCTCAGTCGATTCGGACGTCATGGGGACGACGCATTGGAGTCATTCTGACGGTTGACAGGTCAATCGAGCCAAACGTCGCCCGAACAACCTGACTCGATCGTCCCTTCGCCCAGGCCCCAGGAGCCTTCCCCTGGCCCCGAATAGACGGCACCGAACAGCACTGATACGGTTCGCACCACCCCTGACCCGCGGCATGGACGCGAACGATCAGCCGTCCGGCAACCGCATCGCCGCCGAACGGCAAGACGCCGGCAGCACCGTCGATCCGAGGAGCCTGCCGGTGTCCCAGCGGATCAACCTGCTGGTACGCGCCCTGAATGGGGCTGAACGGACCAATGAAGCCCTGGCCCGATGCAGCGATGGGGAAGCGATGCTGGATGTGCTGCTCACGGCCTCATCAAAGCTCGGGCTGGGTCTGACCCGAGAGCAGCTGGCCAACACCCCGCCGATCCGCGACTGGGTGTGGTGGAAGAACAAGGAGGCCCTGCTGACGATTGGCGACAACAAGCCGCGCTACCAGCAGGACGGCGGCCAGGGCCGAAGCGAAGCCTCCGGGCCCGGCCGCCGGCGGTTTTTCGGGCTCTTCTGACGATCCCCCGATCGGGTCGTCAGCCCAGACTGGCGAGGGGATCGGCGAGGCCCAGCTCAGCCGGATCAAAGCTGCCGGTGGCCACGAATTCGAGCCGAAGCTTCAGAAAGGTGATGAAGGTGGGATCGGTGGACAGCACCGCCGCCGCCGGCCTTGGCACCGCTGCTGCCCCTGAGACCAGGGCCGGAGCGTCCAGGAAGGCGGGACGTCGCACCAACCAGAAATCAATCGCCTTGCCCTGCTCGCCGTAATGGCGGGTGCGCTCCCGCAAGACCTCCTCAAGGGGTTCCTCTTCGGTGAGAAAGCGTTCGCTGGCGGCCACGAAGTGCAACGTGCTGGAGGTCATGGAGTGGTGCTGCCGAAAAGGGGATCGCGGCGGGGATTCTGGATCAGGGCCTTCATCTGGCGCACGGCCACCTCCAAACCGACGGCCAGGGCGCGGGCCACGATCGTGTGGCCGATGTTGAGCTCCTCGATGCCGGGGATGGCCGCCACGGGCTCAACGTTCTGATAGGTGAGGCCATGGCCAGCGTTGACCCGCAGGCCGAGCTGGCGGGCGAAGGCCGTGCCCTCGATCAGGCGGGCCAGCTCCCGGGGTTGGTCGACGGCGGCGGCATCGGCGTACCGGCCGGTGTGCAACTCGATCCAACGGGCCCCGGTGCGAGCGCAAGCCTCCAACTGGGATCGTTCCGCATCCACGAAGAGGCTGACCCCGATGCCCGCCTCCTGCAGGTGGTCGACGACCGCCTTGAGGGGGGCCTCCTGGCCGAGCACATCGAGCCCGCCCTCGGTGGTCACTTCCTGGCGGTTTTCGGGCACGAGGGTGACCATCGCCGGCTGGAGCCGCAGGGCAATCGCCTCCATGGCGGTGGTGGCCGCCATCTCAAGATTGAGGCGGCTGCGCACGGTCTGCCGCAGCAGGGCCACATCCCGCTCCTGGATGTGGCGACGATCCTCGCGCAGATGCACGGTGATGCCATCAGCACCGCCGAGTTCCGCCAGCAAGGCATAGGTGACGGGATCCGGTTCCACGGTGCGCCGGGCCTGGCGCACCGTGGCGATGTGATCGAGGTTGACCCCAAGGCTGGCCATGGAGGAAAGCGGGCGCAGGGGTTGATCCTATGGATCTGGGCCGAACGATCAACTGCCCGTACCCTCCGCCCCGGAGCGGGTCTTCGCTTTTAAGTTTCAGAAATCAGATCAGCCATGGCGGGGTTTTCGTGCAGGTGACGGCGCAGATCGCTCTGGTCGAACGACAGCGCACGCTCTCCAACGGCATCAGCCCCTGGCTGGGGCCGGTGGCGATGGTGGTCACCCAGGATCTGGTCCTTCCCTCCTATTTCAGGAATCTGGAGGTGCGGGGCCAGGAGCACCTTCCCCAGCGGGGGCCGGTGCTGCTGGCACCCACCCACAGGGCCCGGTGGGATGCCCTGATGCTGCCTTTCGGTGCTGGCCGCCGGGTCACCGGTCGCCATTGCCGCTTCATGGTCAGCAGCGACGAGATGACAGGACTGCAGGGATGGTGCCTGCACCGCCTGGGCTGTTTTCCGGTGGACACCCGCCGGGCCGGCCCGGCCTCCCTGCGGTATGCCCTCGATCTCCTCCATCAGGGGGAGCAGCTGGTGATGTTCCCGGAAGGTCGGATTCAACAGAGCGATGATCCGATCAGCCTCCGCCCTGGCCTTTCACGGCTGGTGCAGCTTGCAGCCAGCCAGGGGGTGGCCGTGCCGGTGATCCCCGTGGGCATCGCCTATGCCCATGCCAGGCCCCGGTGGAGGGATCGGGCCGCGATCTGCTTCGGAGAGGCCCACCACCTCACGCAACCGGACCGGGAAGCGGCCCGGTCGTTCAACCAATCAGCGGCCAGCGCCATGCGGGCAGCCGAAAAGGTGGCTCGCACCCTGGTGGGACGCCCCCTGCCTGGCCCCTAGAGTTCCGGTCCCTTGACCGACTGCCGTGTCCCGGCCCCTCGTCGCCCTCGGCCTTTCCCTGACGGCCCTGGCCGCCCCCCTGCTGAGCGCCGGTGCAGTCGGCGCCCAGGCCACTGCGCCCGTCAAGACCCTGGAGGCTCCCGGAGCCGCCTTCAACATCGGCTCCGTCAAGGCGCTCCTGGCCAAGGGTGATGCCGCAGCGGCCGCCGGCAACCTCACCCAGGCCAATGCGTCCTACGACCAGGCCCGAGACCTCTGCCGCAAGCTCCTTCCCTGGTTTGTGGGGCTGGCCAGTTCCTTCCGGGGTCTGGATGCCCGGATCCCCAGGGAGATGGATGCCAAAGGCCGGGAGGTGCTGGAGCTTCAGGTGATGGCCAACCTGAGGCTGGCCGCGATCTATCGCCGCCTGAACCAGCCGGAAGTGGCGGTGCCCCTGCTGGTGGAAGTGGTGAAGCTGGTCACCCCAGCCTCCCCCGATGGCATCAAGGCCTACCAGACCCTGGTTGAACTCGGCTTCGTGTCCACCCCCTACGCCGGCGCCACCTCGGAAGGCACCAAATGAGCCTGGCGATGGGCCGGGCCTGTCCCTGTCTGCCTAAAGTCTGAATTCCTCTGCTGTTGCCATTCATCCATGGTTCATCCCGATCAGGTCAAGGCAGCGATCGTTGCGGCCCTGCCCGACGCATCGGTGAGCGTGGAGGATCTCACCGGCGGTGGTGATCATCTCCAGGTGAGCGTGGTATCCACGGCCTTCAATGGCCTCAGCCGTGTCAAGCAGCACCAGCTTGTCTATGGGGCCCTGCGTCAGGAGCTGGCCACCGAAGCCATCCACGCCCTGGCCCTGCAGACCTCCCTTCCAACCTGAGTCGTTTCCCATTTCCCGCCATGGACTCCGCCACCAAGCAACGCATCGAAACCCTGATCGGCAGCAGCCAGGTTTTCGTGTTCATGAAGGGCAACAAGCTCATGCCCCAGTGCGGCTTCTCCAACAACGTCGTCCAGATTCTCAACTCCCTCGGCGTTCCCTTTGAAACCTTTGACGTGCTCTCCGACATGGTGATCCGCCAGGGAATCAAGGATTATTCCGAATGGCCAACGATTCCCCAGGTTTACGTCAATGGAGAGTTCATGGGCGGCTCCGATATTCTGATCGAGCTCTATAACTCGGGCGAATTACGGGAAACCCTGACCGTCGCCCTCGGATCCTGAGCCGTCAGCGAGGCTAGCTCGTCAGGCGTTCGGTTTCCTTTCGCTGACAGGACATCAGAGGCGTGGTGTCGACCGATCCCTGGCGGGACCCGTAGACACCCCGATCAGTTCCGGCCTGTCTCGTAGAGGGTGCTCACGTCGCCGCCGGGCCCAATGAAGCTGGAAGGATCAAGGATCCAGCGGTCCACCAGTTCCTCCAACCGTCGCTGGGCGATCGGGTCGAGCAATTCAGTACGCCTGAGGGCATGGAGATAGCCGTCGGCGTAGAGACGAAGCTCGGAGGGCCCGTGATAGCGACTGGCCAGGTCCTGGCAGGCGTCGCACACCGATTGGAAGTGGCGGATGGCGGTGGGATCCTGAAGGGCGGTCATGAACGGTGGTGGAGCAGGGAACTGGGCCCGGGAGCCGGTTGACTGGCGGCAGCGCCTCGGCAGCTCCGGCGACAGGCGTAAGGGCGGAGTCCTATAGGACCGTGAGAGGATGGGGTTGGATCAGGAGGGGACAGAACGAAAGGCATCGCCTGATACCAGCCTCCATCATGAATGCTCATTAGCGTAGGAACAATTGCCAGATCGAGTGGATCTCCCCCTGAGCCCTCAGACCAACACCAGCGGCTCCGGCACATCGGCCCTGCCAAGGCGGGTGCTGGTGGTGGAGCCCCACCCCACCCTGCGCACGGTGCTGGCCCAGAGGCTTCGTCAGGATGGGCACTTGGCTGCTGCTGTGGCCACGGCGCGGGAGGCCCTTGAGCTCTGCGACGAACAGGCCCCTGATCTGCTGGTGAGCGCTGAACTGCTTGAAGAAAGCAGTGCCCTGAGGCTGGCGGATCAACTGCGAGCCCCCGTGATGGTGCTCACGGCCCGCACGGGATCTGAACCGGTCGTGTCCCTCCTGGATGCCGGTGCCGCCGATGTGCTGCGCAAACCGTTCGGCCTCGAGGAAATGGCTGCCCGTTGTCGCACCCTGTTGCGACGGGGCCACGGCAGTGGCCTTCAGGAGCGGGTCTGCGTCGGCCCCCTGGAAGTGCAGGTGCTGCTGCGCCAGGTGACCCTCCGGGATCAGCCGGTGGAACTCAGTCCCCGGGAATTCGCCCTGCTCTGTGCCCTGCTGATGCCGCCAGGCATGGTGCGCTCGAGGCAGGAGTTGCTGCGAATGGCCTGGCCTCCCTTCAGTGGTGGGCCCCGCTCCGTGGACACCCAGGTGCTCACCCTGCGGCGCAAGCTGGAGCAGGCCGGCCTGGGGGAAGGTGGCGGCATCGAAACCGTTCGGCAGCAGGGCTACCGCTTCAGCCTCGACACCCTGCCGGAATCCCCTGAACCAACCCCCGCCTCCCAGGCCCTGTTGGGCATGGGCTGACGATCACGTCCCAGCCAACCCGGACCAGCCGATCAGCTTCAGGGGCAGCACAGCGGCTTCACCCGCCAACATCAGGCCGCACAGCACCGCCAGCAGTTGGTAGGTCCAAGGGGGCGTCAACCGGCCGATCGGACCTGTATGCAGGCCGGTGGCCCGGGTGATCTGAGCGAGGAAACCCTCCAAATCGGTCATCCGCTGGGGCAGAAGCCACGCCTCGCCATGGCGACAGCGGAGGTAATACACCCGGCCACCCTGGCTGGTGGCGACCGGCACGATGGAGGTGATCGTCTCCCAGTCGAGCTGCCAGCCCCGGCGCCCAAGCAACCAGCGACACCATGGAGCCGGCCCCACCTGGAGGGTGCGGCTGTCCCAGCGCACCTGCTCACTGGTGATCGCCAGCACCAGCAGCCCGCCCAAGGGCAGCGCCAGGGCCAGGGGCAGCTTCAGAGCAGCCGGCGCCAACACGGGGAGGGGAAGCACCAGGGCGAGATACAGGGCCACCAGGGTGCCGCGGATCAGGGGCTCCATCCGGTGAAGCCCGCTGGGGGCGGTGCAATCCTGGGGCCGATCGTTTCCAGGGACTGGGTTGGAGGAGGAAAGGCTCAACGGTCTTCGGGGGAACCGGGCAAGGGTTCAACCAAGGATGGAGGCTGGTAGCGCCCCGTGAACACCTCCTGTTCGCGCCCCTTCCAGAACTCTCCAAGGCGCATCAGATCGGTGTGGGCCTCCTGCACCAGGCTCAGGTAGGCCTCCGGATCCATGGTGTCCTTGGCCTCCTTCAGCTTGGTGAGACGCAGCAGGTGCCACATCCAGGGCTTGCCGAGTTCACCCCGCTGCTCGAGGTAGCGGGCCAGATCGGCGGAGCTGGGGGTGGGGGTGGAGCTCATCGCAAGGACAGCGTGGAGCCCAGCCTATGGAGGCCATCAGGTCGGTTGTGGTCGCCCGGCGAGGCCGGCCCTCAGGCGGGCAGGGCCCAGGGATTGAGCCCCAGGTCGGCACCGATCCGATGGGAGCAGGCATAGCCACTGAACGCCACCGCATTGAGACCTTGGCCGGGGAAACAGGAATCCCCCACGCAATAAAGACCGGCAATGCCGGTGCGGTTGAAGGGCATCGGCAGCAGACCGGGCAGCCGCTGGGAGGGAATCGGCCCATAGCTGCCGCCCATGCGACCCAGGAACCGGCGATGGCTGCGGGGAGTGCCCACTTCCCGGTGCTCAATGGCCGCCCCGAGGCCCGGAAGGATCGCCTCAAGCCTGGCGATCAGGCGATCGGCCGCCTCCTGCTTGGCCGCCCTGTAGGCGGATGGACTGAGGCCCTCCCAAAAGCCCATGCGGGAAGGGGTGAAGGTGTGCACGATCTGGCGACCGGCCGGTGCCAGGTCGGGATCCAGCAGGGTCGGGATCGACACAAAAATCGTGCCCTGCTCAGCCTCCATCTCCTCCCAGCGCTCCAGCAGCAGGTGATGGCAATGGGTGCCGGGCGGCACGACCTCGGCCCGCACCCCGAGATGCAGGGATAAAAACGAGGGTGAGGGCCCATAGCGGCGGCGCCAGCGGGTCTCGGAGCCAGGGGTCTGGGCTGGCGCCACCAGGGGCCTCGCCACCGCCCCTTCCCCATCCGGGGCACCGGCAAAGGTGTCCCAGCGGGTGGCATTGCTCACCACGCGCCTGGCATGGATCGTTTCCCCACCAGCAAGGCGTACCCCCACGGCCCGTCCACCGTCGAGCAGCACCTCCGTCACCCGGGCCCGATAGCGGATGGCACCGCCATGGCGCTCCAGGCCGGAGACCAACTTGCGGGCGATCACCCCGACACCGCCGCGGGGGTAGTTGATGCCTCCGGCATGACGGTCGGAGAAGACCATGCCGGCATTGATCATCGGCGTCAGATCAGCCGGCACCACCGACCAGCAGTAGCACTCCATGTCGATCAGCTTCAGGAGCTGCGGATCCCGGAGGTGACGGCGCGCCACCTCCCCCACATTCACCGGCAGCCAGCGGGCGAGGCCAAGGCAGGCCAGGGGAGCGCGCAGGAACACCTTCGCCAGGTACGCCGGATCCTCTAGCGAGAGAAGCGGCATCGCATCGAGACAGCGGAAAACGCTCCAGCAGGTTTCGTAGAAGGCGCGAATGCCCCTGGCTTCATGGGGGAAGAGGGCCGAGAGCCGGGCCACGAAACTCTCGTAATCACGATCCACGGCCAGCTGCAGGCCGCCGGGCAGGTGGTACTCCAGCTGCACCGGATCGGGGATGGTGTCGCAGTGCTCCCCCACATCGGCGAGGGCACGGGTGAGCAGGTTGGTGTGGCCCCGATCCCCGAAGCCAAAGATCATCGAGGCGCCCACATCAAAGGTGTAGCCCCCCCGCTCGAAGCTGCCGCCACTGCCCCCCGGGATCAGGTATCGCTCCAGCACCAGCACCTTCGCGCCCTTGGCAGCCAGTTGGCTGGCGGTCACCAGGCCGCCGATCCCGGCACCGATCACCACCACATCCCAAGGGGACGGTCCGGAACCGGCACCCTCGGTGGCGGTGGGGGCAGGGGACGGAGAGGAGACGATCAACGGAGGCAGGCTCGCTGGCGCTGACCCTAGGAAGCCACCAGGGCAGGGGCAGGCGCCGTTGGGCTGAGAAACGGCTCCAGGTGGACCAGGGCCCGATCCCGGTAGGCGCCGTAGCGCTCCCGCTTGCCCTTGATCCGCTCGGGAAGCTCCGGCATCAGACCGAAGTTGGGGGGCATCGGCTGGAATTTCTGGGTGGGGGCGCTGGCGATGAAATGGGTGAGGGCACCGATCATCGTGGTGGGCGGCAGGCTGATCGGCTCCAGACCCCGCACCAGGCGAGCCGCATTGGTGCCCGCCAGCCAGCCTCCAGCGACGGCGGCGGCGTACCCCTCGGTTCCCGTGATCTGACCTGCGGCCAGGAGGCTCGGACGACGGCGGAACTGGAGGGTCGGATCGAGCAGCTGGGGCGACTCGAGGAAGGTGTTGCGGTGCATCACCCCGAAGCGCACGAATTCAGCGTTCTCCAACCCGGGAATCAGACGCAGCACCCGTTTCTGTTCACCCCAGCGGAGATTGGTCTGGAAGCCGACCAGATTCCAGAGGCGGCCATCCCTGTCCTCCTGGCGGAGCTGCACCACCGCGTGGGCGCGGTGGGCGCGGCGCACGTCCCGGTCATTGACATCACCCCAGCGGGGATCCCAGAGCCCGATCGGCTTCAGCGGGCCGTAGCGCATGGTGTCCTCACCGCGCCGGGCAAGCTCCTCAATCGGCAGGCAGCCCTCGAAGAAGGTTGCCTGACCGGTCTCGAAGTCCTTGAGCTCGGCCTGCTCGGCCTCCAGCAGGGCATCGCGGAAGAGGCGGTATTGCGCCTCCGTCATCGGGCAATTGATGTAGTCGGCGTCGCCCTTGTCGTAGCGGGAGGCGCGGAAGGCGACGGTGAGGTCGATGCTCTCCCCCTCGACGATCGGGCTGGCGGCATCGAAGAAATGGCAGTCGGCCAGCCCGGTGAAGGCACGAAGCTGGTCAGCAAGGGGCTCACTGGTGAGGGGGCCCGTGGCGAGCACGGCGATCTGGCCAGCGCCAGGAAGCTCCGTGGCCTCCAGGCGCTCCACCGTCACCAGGGGATGCTGCTCCAGGATGGCGGTGAGGGCAGCGCTGTATCGGCCACGATCGACAGCCAAGGCCCCACCGGCGGGCACGGCATGGCTGTCAGCGGTGCGGATCACCAGGGAGCCAAGGCGCCGAAGCTCTTCCTGAAGCAGGCCGGCCGCCCGATCGCTGGAGAGGGCTCCAAAGCTGTTGCTGCAGACCAGTTCCGCGAAATCGGGGCTGTGATGGGCTGGAGAGCGACGCAAAGGGCGCATCTCCAGCAACTTCACGGGAATGCCTGCTTCAGCGATCTGCCAGGCAGCCTCCGTACCAGCCAATCCGGCCCCGATGACGAGCACCGGCGCCGGTCCTGATCCTGTTTCCGACACTGCCTGCTGCCCCGTTGCCAGCCCTCAGGCTATGGGCCTGCCATGCCCCGAGGGGCTGCATGGCAAAGGCGAGATGCTCAGGCGCGGGCGCGCTTGATCAGCAGCTGCAGTTGCCCCACGGCAGCACGGCCGATGTTGAAGGCGGCCCAGGCCACCGCCAGCAGGACAGGGGTGGCAACAAGCAGAAGCCGAGCGTCCATGGCTGGATCAAAACAAGCGTTTGTGGATCTTAAGGACCCCTGCGCCATCTCCGCCCCCAAAAGGGAAACCTCGATGGGTTTTGCAGCAAACCAGGGCAAGTCCCGGGGAACTGGGGGCAGGGATCACGGCACCCGGAAACCGATGTCCTGGCTGCGGCCGGCATGGGCATCGGCCAACTGGCGATACCGGCGGGCGTGCTGACGCTGCTCAAGCACGGCCTCAGCACTCAGTTCACGGCGCACCGTGGCTGGCGCCCCCATCACCACGGCGGCCGCGGGCACATCCCGGGTGACCACCGAGCCTGCCCCCACCAGGGCCCCGGCGCCGACGGTGACCCCATTGAGCACGATCGCACCGATGCCGATCAGGCAGCCCTCCTCCAGGGTGGCGCCATGGATGACGGCCCGGTGGCCGACCGTCACATCCCCATGAATCAGCACCGGATGGCCTGGATCGCCATGGAGGATGGCGCCGTCCTGCACATTGCTGCCGGCACCGATGTGAACCGGGCAGACATCACCGCGGGCCACGGCCGTGGGCCAGAGACTCGCTCCCGCCTCGAGGGTCACATCGCCGATCAGCACCGCCGATGGCGCCACCCAGGCGTCGGCATGGATCCTGGGCTCCGGCCAGGGAGTGGCAGGGGAGGTCACGGGATCCGGCAGCGATGGTGGAGCCATCCATTCTCGTCCTGCGGCCCCCCTGACCAGGGATCTGGCCGCCGGCTGGGGCCCCCCTGGGTGATAAGTTTCTGAAAGCCCGACAGGGCTGCCCAGATGGGCGGGTCGCTAGCTCAGCGGTAGAGCACTCGGCTTTTAACCGATTGGTCCTGAGTTCGAATCTCAGGCGACCCATGTTCAACCATTCATGCCTGCAATCAGCTGGGCAGGATGTTCAGGTTTGGCTTGATTCATGGCGGCCTGGCTTGATGCAAAAGCCAGGCCATTTCGATGGAGCCACCCGACGCACTCCATCCAGCTGACGGGCTTCGACCGGCCCCTCAGGCAACACGCTGACTGAGAACCTCAGCCGAGCGAATCAATTGGCGAACCCCATCAGAGCCACACCTTTGTTGGCTTACCGGAAAACCAGATGGATGGCCACCTCCTCCAGCAACAAGGCACCAAGATCCAAGCTCATGGCACCTGGATTTTGGTGCCCCCATTCATCATCAGACGTCTTGAGTAGGTCATCAGCATCGGGGCATCACAATCGGGGCATGAGCCTCCGATGATCAGGTTCAGAATCCTGGGAGCTGGGGCAGCTTCATGACCCGCAGGCCATCGGGGGAGCAGACAGTGTCGGCAGTGCGGTAGTGCCGTGGCGAGGCGAGCAGCAGTCGCCACGCTTCCCGGCCAGGCAACAACTGAAACCGATCAGCATGGTGACGCTGCAGAAGCCGGCGCACTTCGGGGTAGTAGCTGCTGTTGAGACCGGGGAAGATGTGGTGCTCGGTGTGGTGCGAGAAATTGAGATGGAGCAGATCCAACCACCGCGGCAACTTCAACGAGAGGGTGTTGAGCAGGGGATCGTTGGTTTCGTCGAGGGGAGCGAGCAGATGGTTGGTGAAGATGTAAGCCATCGCCCCGGCATAGCCCAGCCAGATCGGCAGGAAATAGCCCAGCAGCAGGTTGCGAGGATCCAGACCCAGCCAACCGATCACGCCGGCATGCAGCCCCACGATCGCCAGCAGTTCGAAGGCGATACGACGGCGGTCGCGGGGCGACACCCGAAAGGCGGACGGAGGGAAGGCAGCACTGCCATCGGGTACAAGCAGCACCGACGAAAGGGTGCGGAAATTGTGAACCCCCCAGGCACTGGCGAGGCCGAGCATCAACCCCACCGGGCCGATCTCATCGGAAGGGGTGAAGCGGTGCTGGATCCACTTGCCCCAGCTGGCCGGCTGGCTTTCCAGGTAGCTGCGATCAGGATCCTGAAGGCTGTTGGTATGGCTGTGATGCTCGCGGTTGTGCACCGCCAGCCAGAGCGTCGGTGGCATCCAGAGCAACGCCAGGGCCAGCAACGCCAGCCAACGCCTTGCCCAGCTCCAGCCCACACTCCGCCCATGCAGCAGGTCGTGGGTGGAGAACAGCAGCACGACCACGGCGTTGCCCATCACCAGCGTGAAGGGCAGAAACAGGGGCAGGGCCACGAAGGCCCAGCGATCGAGGGAGCGGGCCATCGTCCAGCCCAGTCCAAGGATCGCCAGGTTGATCAGGACCAGCGCCAGCCTGCTCGGATCGGTGCGAAAGGCCTGGGGCGGCAGCATCGGCCTGAGGCTGCGGGCCAGGCTCTCAGCAGTGGTGGTCGTGGCTCGAGGGAAGGGGGGCGAAATGGCGGTGGTGATGGAACGGTCAGCGAATCAGCCCCGTAGTCGAACACATTGGCATGCAGATTGCGGCAGCCCGGCGGCGTGCCCGCAGCAGGGTGCTCGGGCTGATTGCCCCATGAAGCATCAGCCCAGGGCCGTGCGGCAAACGGTGGCGCGGGATCCCTTCTCGGCGGCGGTGATCGCGATGCCAGCCCGGATCCGTTCCTTCAGGGCGCCCACGTGGCTGATCACCCCAATCATGCGGCCACCGTCCCGCAGGCGATCCAGCTCATCCATCGCCAGCTGCAGGTTGTCGGGATCCAGGGTGCCGAACCCCTCATCAATGAACAGCGCCTCCAGATGGACGCCGCCGGCATGGGCCTGCACGGTGTCGGCCACCCCCAGGGCCAGGGCCAGGGAAGCCTGGAAGGTTTCGCCCCCCGAGAGGCTGCTCACCTCCCGCTCCTCCCCGGTATAGGCATCCAGCACCCTCAGGCCGAGACCGGCATGGCGCCCCCCCCGGCCCCCCTCATCCGTGAGACGGAGCTGGTAGCGCCCGGAGGTCATCAGTTCAAGCCGCTGGTTGGCGTAGCGGCAGATGTCCGCGAGATAGGCCGAGAGCACCCACCGCTGCAGGGAAATGAACGGGGCCGTGCGGCCGAGGCAACGATCCGCCACCGCATTGAGCAGCCGGGCCTGCTCCTGCCGCTGCCCCAGCACCCGGTCCCCCTGGCGGTGTTCCTCCGCCAGTCGGGTGATTTCGGCGTTGGCATGACGTGCCTCGCTCTGGCGTTCCAGGGCAACATTGCGACCGGCATCGGCGCTGGCCAGCGCGTCCAGGGCCGCGGCGGTATCGGGCCGCTGCTCCGGCAGATCCGCCAGATCCTCAGAAGCCAACAGGCCCCGCCCCTGGATGAGCTCGCGGTCGTAGGTGTCGATCCGCTTCTGCAGCTCCTGCCGCCAGCTCTCATCCTTCAGGGCGGCCCTGACGGCGGCGCCGTCGCTGAAGTTGGTGCCGGCGAGCTCCTGGAGCAGCCGCCCAGTCGCCTGCTGCAGCCTGGCCTGGGCACCACTGCTGGCCTCCGCCCCGGCGGCCAGCTGCTTCAGGGCCGCCCCGAGGGGGTCCAACCCAAGCTGGGCCTGCTGCGGATCAACCCCCTCACCGAGCACCCGCACGATCTCCGCGTGCAGGGTCAGGGCCCGTTGGCCGGCAGCCGCGGCGGCCTGGCGGTGCAGGGCCTGATCCGTGGTTGCGGTCTGCAGGACCTGCTGCAGCGCCTGCAGCTCCCGGTCGTGGGTCTCAATCGCCGCCTGCAGGGTGTTGGCTTCGGCGGCCTGGGCGCGGGCCAGCTTCAAGGCCAGGGCAGCGTTGTCCATGGCCGCGGCGGCGGCCGGCGGATCCAGGGCCGCCGCGCCGGCCTGCTCCAGCAGCGCCTTCAGCTCAGCCTCAACGGTGGCGAGGGCAGCGGCCCCACGGCGGGCCCCCTCCGTGGCCACCGCCAGCTGGCGCTCCGCCTCCCGGATCGCCGAATCGGCCACGGCCCCATCGGCGCCCTGGGCGGGGGTCGGATGATCCGTTGAACCGCAGACCGGACAGGGATCCCCAGCCACCAGGTTGCCCGCCAGCCGGGATGCCATGCCGGCCATCTGCTCCTGACGCAGCGCCCCAAGGGCGGCCTGGCAACGGTGGAGCTCGCCATCGGCCCTCTGCTGGGCGGCCATGGCGGTCGCCCTCGAAGCGGAGGCAGCCCTGATCGCCACCACAGCGTCCAGACGCTGCTGGGCCTCGCGGGCAGCGCGCTCCAGACCATCGAGCTGGTCGCGGGCCGTGCAGGCCCGCTGGAGAGCCTCGCTGGCCTGCTGCCGTTGTTGCTGCCGATGCTCCCGGGTGGCAGCGCCACGGGCCAGGGAGCCCTCCGCGGCCGTGGCCAAACGGATCGCCTGGTCAGCGGCCGCGCGGGCCTGGGCCGCCTCCAGGGCCTGACGGACCAGGACCGCCAGCTCCGCCCGCCAGGCCGCCAGGGCACTGCGGGCCTCCACCAGCTGCTCCTGGCTGGGCAGGGTGCCCAGATCCAGGCGCGTCAGCGGAGCCGGCAGGGCCAGGGCATCGTCACGGGCCCGTTCCGCATCGCGGAGCCCCTGCTCGAGTCGTTGCTGCAGCTGGGTCAGTTCGAGGCGAGCAGCGGCCTCCGCGTCCAGGCTCCCCCGCAGCACCTCAGCCCGCTCAGCCCGCTGCAGCCGCTGGCGGAAGTCGGCCACGACGGCCGCCTTGCCCTCCAGCTCCATCAGGCGGGCGATCGCCGCCGCGCGCCGGTCCCAGCGATCCGCCTCACGATCGATCCTGGTCCGGGCCCCCTGGGCCGCCTCCATGGCAGCGCTGGCCTGCTGATAGCGGGCGGCCGCCGCCGCAACCACAGCCCCCATCCGCTCCTGGAGCCGATCCAGATCCTGCTGATCGGCGGGTGCCTCCGGTGCGCCCTCCTCCCCCAGCGGCGTCCCTGCCATGGCAAAGGGCGTCCAGGCCTGGGCCACCTGGCGGCGCAGCACCTCCTGGCCCCGGGTCTGCTCCGCCAGTGCGATGCGAGCGGCCTTGGCCTTCTCCTCGAGCCAGAGCCCCGCCTGCTCGAAGATCAGGGTGTTGAAAAGGGTTTTCAGCAGGGCCTCCCGCTCCTCCGCCCGGGCCCTCAGCACCTCAGCGAACTTCCCCTGGGGCAGGAGAATCACCTGGCGGAACTGGGCGGCATTGAGGCCCACGAGCTGCTCCACCTCCCGACTCACCTCAGTGCTGCGGCTGGCGAGCGGCTCCAGCTCGGCACCGTTGCGCCGGAAGAGCACCGCCTGGGCCGCCTTTTCGGTGAACCCCTGGCCGCGGGCCTTGGGGGCGCTGTAGGCCGGCGAGCGCTCCACCCGATAACGGAGACCGCCACAGGAAAAGTCGAGACCGACCCGCGGCACCGCTCCCGGCTCTGCGTGATCCGACTTCAGCCCCTTGAGATTCCGATCCCCCGACACCTCGCCGTAAAGCGCGAAGCAGAGGGCATCGAGAAGAAACGTCTTCCCGGCCCCGGTGGTGCCGTGGATCAGGAACAAGCCCTCATCGCTGAGGGCATCGAAATCGATCTCCGTGGGCTCGACATAGGGACCGAAGGCCTCGATCCTCAGCAGGTGTGGCTTCAACGGTCCCCTCCGCCGCTGGCCGCCTGCAGGGCCTGCCGCAGCAACGCCGCCTCGGCGGGAGCCGCCGGTCGCCCCTGCTGATCCGCGAAGAACGACAGGCCCAGATCCAGGGGTGAGGTGGCTGCGCGCACCTGCTGGTTGCGCTCGATCGCCGTGGCCTGCAGCCCCTGGGGGGGCCGGTGCCGCAACTCGGCCACGTGGGGAAAGCGTCGGCGCAGGCGAGCCATGGCCTGCAGGGGCAGCACCTCATCGGTGAGGATCACCCGCACCCAGGCATCCACCGCCCCCTCGAACTGCGAATCCGTGCAGAGGGCCTCGATGCCTGCCTCGAGGGTCCGCAACGGACGACCCACCTGCAGGGGCACGATCTCCACCGTGGGCGTGCCGGCCTGATCGAGTTCCACGAGCCGCACCGACTTGGTGTGGTGCTGCTCCGAAAAGGAATAGGCCAGGGGGGTGCCGGAATAGGCCACCCGCGGCCCATCGAGCTGCTGGGAGCCATGCAGGTGTCCGAGGGCCACGTAGTCGAAGCCAGCGAAGGTGTCGACCCTGACCCGATCGACCTGGCCGACCGTGAGCTCCCGTTCGGATTCGCAGGATTCCCCTCCAGCGGCAAAGGTGTGGGCCACCAGGATCGAGCGGTGGCCGGATCGCCGACGCTGATCGAGCCGGATCCGCTCCAGGGCCAGCTGCGTCACCTCCTGATGACTGATGCGGGTGGAGGCGGCTGCGCTGATCCGGTCCGGGGCCTCCAGCAGAAACGGACCATCAACCGCGGGGTCGAGGTACGGCAGGGGGTAGATCGCCACCGGCCCGCCGCCGGAACGGGGCGTCACGACCACCGGCTCATCGGAGCGGCGGACATCACCGCGGATGGTGACCCCGAAGGCCGACAGCAGCGAGTCGTAGATGGAGACGCGCACATGGGAATCGTGGTTACCGGCGATGGCCACCACAGAAGCTCCGCCGCGGCTGAGCCGGGCCAGGGTGTCGTTGAACAGCTGCACCGCTTCCGCTGGCGGGATGGCGCGGTCGTAAAGATCACCGGCGATCAGCACCGCATCCACCTCGGCCTCGGCGGCCAGCGCCACGATGCGGTCCATGGCGGCCGCCTGTTCCTGCAGCAGGGAAGCCCCATGGAACTGCCGGCCCAGGTGCCAATCGGAGGTATGTAGAAACCGCATGGAAATCGGAGTCGCCGCTGACCTGGTGGATCCTCCTAGGGTCGTCCCGTTCGAGCCCTGAGGCCCCCAGCCAGCCCATGAACCAGACCCTCAAAGGTGTCATGTACGTGAGCGCCTGGGTGGTGCTCTGGGGCACGGCCGCCTCCCTCGCCGACTTTGTCCTCCTGGAGCGGAGCATCTATCCCACGGGCAGCATCGGCCAGGGGATCACCTTCCTGACCTGGGGGATGGCCAGTGCTGCGCTGGCTGTGCGCCTGTCCAGCCGCTTCCTGAAGCAGGGCGACTGCGACTTGTGACCCAGCCCCCCAAAACAAAGTCTCAGCTTGCCGATCCAATTCGAGCACTGACCTGAAGAGAATTCAAGTCGAAGAGATTGAGCAATTCAGCAATCTATGGCTAGCAGCACCCCTATCCACTGACGGGATTCATACAAACAAACATTAGGAGCCAGGTCTCCCCTGGACGAGAGGGGACGTCGCCCCTATCTGTCTTAAAGATTGCCCTACAGAAAGCCCCCTATCCTCCCTTTGGCGCTATCAACGTCAACGACGCTCCAAGTCCCTCTGTTCCGATACCAGAATCCAACCAGGCCCTGAATCTCCAAGGGCGCAAACGCCTCTTTCCAGAACCCCCCCGGTTTCAGCCCCAGGGTCGCTGATGGATCTGGGGCTGAACAGCGACCCTGGGCTCAGAGCCCGGGGCTGCTCTGCATGATGCCGCCGTCGGCAAAGATCGAGGTGGCGGTGATGTAGCTGGCGGCATCACTGGCGAGGAACGCCACCACCGACGCCACCTCATCCGGCTGGGCCATGCGACCCATCGGGATGGCGGCATTGAGCTTGGCCAGAAGCTCGGGGTTGTTCATCGTTGAATCATTGATCGGCGTGGCCACGGCACCCGGACCCACATTCACGATCGTCACCCCATGGGCGGCCAGCTCAACCCCGGCGGTACGGGTGAGCATGCGCACGCCACCTTTCGCCACGCAGTAAGGGGTGTTGTTGGGCATCGGCCAGTCTTCATGCACCGAGGAGATGTTGATGATCCTGCCGCCACCGCCCTGGGCGATCATCTGCTTGGCGGCATACTGCGTCGCAAAAAAGACGCCCCTGAGATTGATATTGAGAACCTTGTCGTAGTCCTCAGGAGTGGTGTCGAGGATCGAGGTGCGGGTTTCGATGCCTGCATTGTTGACCATCACATCAAGACGCCCAAAACGATCGACCGCTGCATCAATCAGACGCTGAAGATCTTCGAGTTTGCCCACATCGGCCTGGAACCCGAAACTGCAACCGCCGAGTTCGCCGATTTCCTGCTCGATCGCCTCGGTGGCCTCGGGATGGGAGCGGTAGTCGATCACCACCTTGGCGCCCAGCCGGGCGATGCGCTCAACGATCGCCTTGCCGATGCCACTGTTTCCGCCGGTCACGATGATCACCTTGTCCTGGAGCAAGGTGGCCAGGGTGGCGTTGGCGTAGGGATTGGTGCCAGTCATGGAAGAACGCCTTGATCAGGAGGCAATGGTCAAACCCTAGACAAACCGCCCTGATCTGACATCACCCCCCAAAGCCCAGATCCATCAACCGTGATCTCAGACCCCTCGATGGCGACGAAGACCCTCGGCGGGGATGACACCTCGGCAGATCTCACTAGGTTGCCAACGAGGCTTTCACCATGATGTCCGCGATACTTCCCCGCCACGCCCTTCACAGCGACCGCTGCTCAGCGCCTGTGGCTGGCTATAGCCAAGGATTCCAGGTGGGATCCATGGTGTTTGTCTCCGGGCAGATTCCCTTCGATCCGAACACCAACACCAAGGTCGGAGATGGAGACATCGTGCTCGAAGCCCGCCAGGTGTTGCGCAATGTGATGGCAGTGCTGGAGGCCGCCGGCTGCAGCGCCCGCGAGGTGGCCAGTGCCGTGATCTATCTCACGGACATCAACCAGCTGGAAACCGTTGACCACGTCTGGCGCGAATTCTTCACCGATGCCAGCGCCTTCCCCTCCAGGGCCGTGGTGGAAGTGGCCGCCCTCGTGGAGGGCATCCAGGTGGAGATCTCCGCGATCGCCATCAAGGATCCGGACTGACCGACCTTCGCTGCCCCACCACCACCCATTCCCCCATGGACACCGCTGCGCTGACACCGCCGAGCTCGCTCGAGTACTGGCATCTGTTCACCGATGCCGAGGGCATCAGCCGCCAGACCCTCTGCACCATGGCCCCGTATCACCTGGGGGTTCTCGGCCCCGGTGATGCCCCGCAGTGGAACCTGGATCTGTTCAAGGACGGCAACGCCTTCCTCACCCTCCTGCCGGTGGGCTGGCGCGCCGACTGGCATGAAAATCACATTCCCAAATGGATCTTCGTGCTCCAGGGCAGCTGGTCGGTGCAGAGCATGGATGGCCAGCTGCAGGTGTTCGGCCCCGGGGAGTTTTCCTTCGGTGGCGACCAGGACTGCATCACCACCGCCGATGGGGCCAAGGGCCACCTCTCGGCCCAGGTGGGGGACGAACCCTGCCTGCAGCTGGTGGTGCAACGCAACGACGAGGCCTGGCGCTCTGCACCGCCTGGCTTCTTCGCCTGAACCCCCATGAGCCCTGACCCTTCGCCGCCCTGCCTGTGGTGATTGCCAATCCATCCGCCTGCACCGAGAGCTACGACCCTCGGTTTGAGCCGCTGGTTCTCTTCAATGCCGAGCTCGAGCTGCTGGCCGAAGGCTTTCGCTGGCTGGAGGGCCCGGTCTGGTTCGGCGACCACGACTGCCTGCTCTTCAACGACATCCCCTCCAACCGCACCTTGCGCTGGAGTGAGCGCCATGGCGTCACCACCTTCCGGGAGCCATCGGATTTCGCCAACGGCCAGACCCGTGACCGGCAGGGCCGCCTGATCAGCTGCCACCACCGCAGCCGCTGCCTGCGCCGCCGTGAACACGACGGCAGTGACACCACCCTGGTGAGCCACGCCCAGGGCCACCGCCTCAATGCCCCCAACGATGTGGTGGTCAAGAGCGACGGCTCGATCTGGTTCAGCGATCCGCTGTACGGCCTGTTGAACGACTACGAAGGGGGCCGCCAGAGCTCTGAGCAGGGTCCAGCTCTCTATCGCCTCAACCCCGGCAGCGGGGAGGTCACCATGGTGGCCAATGATTTCGATGGTCCCAACGGGCTGGCCTTCTCCCCCGATGAGCGCCTGCTCTATGTGGCGGAGTCCGGGGCCGCCGGGGTGGCTGAACCCCACCAGTTTCTGCGGGTGTTTGAGGTCGGCGACGACGGCCGCTCCCTCAGTGGCGGTAGGCACTTTCACACCGTTCAGCCCGGCTGGGCCGATGGCTTCCGGGTCGATGAGCACGGCAACCTGTGGTGCGGAGCGGCCGATGGCGTCCATTGCATCGCCCCGGATGGCACCTTGATCGGCAAGGTGATCGTGCCGCAACGGGTCTCGAACCTCTGCTTCGGCGATCGCTTCCATAGCCGCCTGTTTCTCTGCGCCTCCACCCGGCTCTACGCCCTGTTCACCAACACCCGCGGCGTTCAGCGACCCTGATCCCCCGCCCCATCACCCCCCACCGCAATCCCCCTCCCCCAGACCATGGCCCGCGAGCAACTGGAAACCTTCCTCAAGGCCGTCAAAGCCGATCCGCAGCTACGGCAGAAGCTCGCCGACTGCCCGAATCTGAATGGGATTGCCGACCTCGGCGCCGGCCTCGGCTATTCCTTCAGCGGCGTCGATCTGGTGCGCCACCAGGCGGAGGCCACCCTGCGGCTCTCGGAGGAGGAGCTGGAGGCGGCCGCCGCAGCGGTGGAGCTCGAAGGTCACCTCTGGCTGGCCCGCATCGTCTGGAGCTGACCTCCCATGCGCCTTGATCCCTGCCTGGAGCTCGCCGACTGCCAGGCCATCGCCGATGCCGCGCTGAACGTGGCCAGGCGCCTTGGCGGCGGCGTCAGCCTGGCGGTGGTGGATGGTGGCGGCCAGCTGCTGCTGGCCCTGCGGCTGGATGGGGCCTCGCCGGTGAGCGCCGAAGCGGCCCTGGCCAAGGCCCGTCTGGCGGCCCTCAGTGGCAAGAGCAGCGCCAGCTTCGAGGACGCGATCAACGGCCCGAGGCCAGCCCTGGCCCAGCTGACGGCAGCGATCAGCCAACCGGCTGCCGCCATGGCCGGTGGTCTCCCCCTGGTCACGGCCGGCCGCTGCATCGGAGCGATCGGCATCTCCGGCCGCACGCCTACGGAGGATGGCGCCATTGCCGCCGCCGGCGTTGAGGCCTTTGGGGCCCTGATCCAAAACGGCCCGCGCCCAAGGATCCTGGGCTTCGGCTTCACCTGCCAGGACGCGAAGGCCAGCGCCAGCTTCTATCAGCAGCACCTCGGCTTTCGCCTGCTGGCGGAAGAGACCCTCGATCCCGGCGGCTATGGGGTCCTGCTCGGTCTGCCCCACGCCCGCCTGAGGCGCGTCCAACTGGCCCTCGGCCAGGAACATTTGGAGCTGCTGGAGGTGGTGGATCCCGGCCAGGGCCAGCGCGCGGGCCGGCCCCTGCCCACCGATTCCCGCAGCTGCGATCTTTGGTTTCAGCACCTGTGCCTGGTGGTGTCCTCCATGGATGCCGCCGCCGCCGGGATCGAGGCATTGATTCAGGACGGCCAGCTCAGCCCGATTTCCCAGGCACCGCAGCGACTGCCGGACAGCAACCCATCGGCAGGCGGGATCGTGGCGTTCAAGTTCCGCGATCCCGACGGCCATGCCCTGGAATTGCTTCAATTCCCCGAAGGCCGCGGTGAGCCTCGCTGGCACGCCCCGGCCGCGGGGGGCATCCCCCAGCTCGGCATTGACCACAGCGCCATCAGCATCAGTGATCCGGCCCGCAGTGGCAGCTTCTATGGCGAACTCCTCGGCCTGAGGCTCGCCCCGCCCGGCCTGAACGTCGGCCCTGAGCAGGATCGCCTCGACGGGCTTGACGACACCAAGGTGAGCATCAATCCCTACCGCTGTGGGGTGGGTCCGGGGCTGGAGGGCCTGGCCTACCGGCCCCCGACCACGGGCCGGGCGATGCCGATCGATCACAGCAGTCAGGACCTCAGCCACTGGCGCACGCGGCTGGCGATCACCGATCTTGAGCGCACCATGGACCAGGTGGCCTCCTATGGCGGGCAGGTGGTTGGGGAAGCGGTGACCCTGGGGGCAGGGGAGGCCGCCTCCCTGGGATTCCGACGCGGGGTGACGGTGCTCGATCCTGACGGCCACAGCCTGCAGCTGGTGGAAACCTGAAGGCCTGCAGGCCCTGAAGGCATGGAGGGCCCGATGGCATCAAGACGACAACAGACGAACGGAGGTCGATGACGGTCAGGGAGAGCCTGCCTACCTTGACTCCAGATTAAACCCCCCTGGATGACGATCACAATCGTTGAGCTGCTGGTGCCATCCGGGCCATCACCCTTGGCCCAGGGCAGCCTGCTGGGGTTGCGGGTGTTTCTTGGGATCTGCTTCATCCGCCACGGCTGGCCGAAACTGCGCAACCTCGACACCTGGGCCACGGCGATGAAAACGCCGAAATGGCTCTGCTTCCTTTCCGCCTTCTCGATGTGGGGCGCTGGCATCGCCCTGATTCCAGGCCTTCTCACCCCTCTGGCCGCCCTGGCGATCCTGGTGTCGATGGCCTATGCCTGCGTGGTTGAGATCCTGGCCGGTTTCCCCTTCATCGCCCCTGACCCCTACCAGATTCCCAAAGGTGATTACGTCGGACCGATGGGGATCGGGGAACCACCCAGCTGGGAGAAAGCGGCGATGTATGTGGTCATGTGCCTGGTGCTTGCCACCTGCGGCGGCGGGGCCTTCTCCGTTGACACACTGCTGCTCAATGATCTGCTGAACTCCCTGCTGAGCTGAGCCGAGAATTGAACAATCGACGATAGATCAATCGGTGATGGATCAATCGAAGAAGGGCGAGATCTGAACAGGGGAAGCCAGGTTGGGAACAGTCCAAGACTGATGCACCCACCTGGCTCCTGGGGTGCCACTCGACCCCCGGATGATCAGACCCCGAGGCGCTCCTTCAGGTGATCGCCGACCCTGAGGGCATTGGCAATCGCCGTGAGGGAAGGATTAACAGCGCCAATCGTGGGCATGAAGCTCGTATCAACCACATAGAGGTTATCGAGCTCGTGGGCCTTGCAATTGAGATCGAGCACAGAGCTGGAGGGATCGCCACCGAAACGGCAGGTGCCGGCCTGGTGACCCACTGCGGCAATCGACATCGTGTTCTTAAAGTAGATCTGACGCTCCACAAGATGGTTGCGTAGATAAAGGCGATCCAGCAGTGACGTCAGCCTTCCGGTCAGACGCTCAATGGCAGTCTGGTTGTTGGGGGTATAGCTGAGGTGGATGTGACCGTCGCGATCCACCGTAACCCGGTTGGCAGGATCGGGAAGGTCCTCGGACGAAATCCAGAAATCAAGGGCGTGCTCGGCGATCTTGTCCATCGACCAGCCGGGCATCAGGAAGGTCTCCAGGGGAGCATATCCCTTCATGATCTGACCATTGGTCTTGCCGGTCATTTGGATGTTGCCCATCGGGTAGTCGAAGTCCGCATCTCCGAGATACCAGTCGTTGATGGAAATGGTTTTCTGAAAGACGGTGGTGTTCGGCTCGTGGGCTAGGGCCACCATCGCCTTGCTGTTGTGAAACATGTAATTTCGGCCAACCTGGTCGGAGCCATTCGCCAGGCCGCGAGGATGCCTGTCATTGGCAGACATGAGCAGCAGACGGGCTGAATTGGCGGCCCCACAGCTGACCACCACCACATCACCGCCAACCCGCATCGGCACCCCATCCCGTTCCAGTTCGATGGCGGTGACGGTGCGACCGTCTGCATCGGTGTGCAGTCGCAGCACCTGGGCCCGGGTCAGCAGCGAAACGGAACCTGCCGCCAGCGCCGGACGCATGCCGAGCACCTCCGCGTCACTCTTGGCATGCACCAGGCAAGGGAAACCATCACAGCAATTGCACTTCCGGCAGCGACTGAAGGCCATGTTGGCCTCATCCAGCATCACGCCACTCGGCGCATGGAAGGGGTGCAGACCCGCAGAGCGCAGGTCGTCCACCATCTTCTGAATGCGAGGCTCGTGGGCGATCGGCGGATGGGGATAGGGACCACTGCAGGGGGGTTCGGTGGGATCCTCGCCCCGCTGCCCATGGACGTGATACATCTCCTCGGCCCGTTGATACCAGGGCTCGAAATCGGAATAGCGCAGGGGCCAGGCAGGAGAGATGCCGTCGAAATGGCTCAGCTCCTCAAAGTCCTGTTGCCGCAACCGAAAGTGGGCCGCCCCGTACATCTTCGTGGCGCCGCCGACGAAGTAATGGCTTCCGGGCTGAAATGACTTGCCGTGTTGATCGAACCAGGTGTCGCTGGAAACGTAGCGTCCCTTCTGGAACACCTCCTCCGCATTCCAATTCTGGGGTTCCTGCGGGAGCCAGTCGCCCCGCTCCAGCACCAGAACACGCAGCCCGGTAGGGGCCAGATGGCGAGCCAAGGTGCCACCACCAGCACCGCTGCCAATAATCACCACATCGAAATGCTGGCCATCCACGCTCTCCGGCTGAGCCGTGCGAGGCATGGAGGCATTGTGAAACGGAGGCCCGGCCGTGGCGACAAAGGACGTCGCAGCGGCGTGATCAGACTGGGACATGGCAGTGGAACGAGAGTTGTGAAAAGGGAAACAACAACGGAGGCCAGGCCCGGACTGGCGAAACTGGGGAGCCTGGGGGATTCCAGGTGGCAATCGTGATCAGACCTGGCGATCGTGATCAGGCCTGGGGATAACGGCTCAGCTGCTGGATCAACTTGGCGACCATGGCGCTCCAGCCGGTCTGGTGGGATGCACCGATACCGGAACCGTTATCGCCATGGAAGTACTCGTTGAACAGGATCAGGTCCCGCCAGTGGGGATCGTTGTGGAACAGATCGACGGAACCGTTGAAAGGCCTGCGGCCATCGTCATCGCGACGGAAGAGAGCCACCAATCGCTTTTCGAGCTCCAACGAAGCCTCCCAAAGGGTGATCCAGTGACCCGAGCGGGTCGGGAATTCAACCAGAAAACTATCGCCATAGAAGTGGGCAAACTTCTGCAATGACTCAATCAAGAGGAAATTGATCGGCATCCAGACAGGGCCACGCCAGTTGGAATTACCTCCAAACATCGCCACAGGGCTGTCCGCTGGGCTATAGGCAAGGCTCTGACTTTGATCACCCTCGGTGTAGCTATAAGGCTGCTCACCGTAGACCTTCGAAAGGGAACGGATGCCATAGGGCGAGAGGAATTCATCCTCATCAAACAGGCGTTCGCAGATGCGCCGCAGATAGCTCTCGGGTACAAGACTGAAGAGGATGCGGTCGTTGTGCCAGCGGCCCAGGTTGGCCTGCAACCAGGTGGGAGTGGTGCGCTCATGCACAAACCAGGACATGCTCTTGAGCACGTCTAGCACCGGCACTCGCAGGACCGTTTCAACGTCAAAACTGGCCACCGCAAGCAGGGGAACCAAACCAGTCAGGGAACGGGTTCTCAGGAAGTCAGTGCTGCCATCTGGACGCTTGATAACGTCGTAATAAAAACCATCCTCCTCATCCCAATTCACATAGTTGCGGTCGCCCTTGCAATTGAGAGTGATGGCAAGCTGCACAAAGTCATGTACAAAGCGCTCACAGAGATCCTCGTACTCCGGCTCCTCAACACTGAGCTCCGTACAGATTGTGAGCAGATTGAGGCTCAGGGAAGCCATCCAGGCAGTGCCATCGCACTGCTCGATCCGGCTGCCATCATGCAGGGGGAAACGACGATCAAAAATCGCAATGTTGTCGAGGCCAAGGAACCCTCCCTCAAACACATTGTCACCGGAACGGTCGTTGCGATTGGCCCACCAGCCGTATTCAAGCAGCAGCTTGCGAAGGGCAGCCCTCAGGAAGGGGCGATCCGACTGGTCGGTCTGTTTGCGATGGATCTGATAAATGCGCATCGCCGCCCAGGCGCCGATCGGAGGATTAGGGTCAGACAGGGCCCATTCATAGGCTGGTGTCTGGGCATTGGGGGCGGTGAAATGGGGTGAGCGCAGCAGCATCGCCTGCTCCTTGGCGGTCGCTGGATCAAAGGTGGCAAAGGCCACCGCATGGAACATCAGATCCCACTGACAGAAGTAGGGATATTCCCAGCTGTCGGGCATCACGATCACATCGTGGGCATGCAATCGCTTCCAATAAGCATTTTCTGTTTCCCAACGCTGCCTGGGGGGCTCCGGTTGGGTCGGATCTCCCTCAAGCCAACGAAGCACACTCCAGCCGTAATACTTCTTGCACCAGAGCAAGCCGGCGGTGGCCGCCGTATGAATCAGACGGTCGTCGTCCGACAGTCCCGGCGCAATGTGGTCGAAATAATGACCCCATTCGTGTTCGCGGGCAGCAAAGATCTCAGCAAAAGGCTCTCCAAACGGCTCCGGAGCGGAGATGGAGCTGCGCTCCCGCAGCCGGAGCTCCACCACCCACTCTTCCCCCGCTGCCACCTCCCTGCGGACCACCTGGGCTGCCTTGGTCCCGACCGCTGCAGGATTGACAGCATCCATCTCACCGTCGATCACATAACGATGGAAGGCATCCTTTTGATAAGGGGCGGCATTGGGCAGTCCATAGAGACGTTGATTGTTGGTCTCGTTCTCTGTAAACAGCCAGGCACCCTCTTCAGCACTGAGAAATTCGTAGGACGGCAGGGATGAAAGGGTGGGGGTGATCACCCGATCACCCTCCAGCCGCATCGGCTGGTGCTGCTCATCCGGATAGCCCCACGACCAGGTGTTGCGAAGCCAGAGGGTGGGCAACAACACCAGGGGAGCGGGCTTGTCGCCACGGTTGATGATTCGAACTCGAATCAGGAGATCGGAGGGTGAAGCCTTGGCGTATTCGATGAAAACGTCAAAATAGGCATTGTCATCAAAAATACCCGTATCCACCAATTCGTATTCAGGCTCCTCCCGAGTACGGCGACCGTTTTCCTCCACCAGGTGCTCATAGGGGAAGCGACCCTGGGGATACTTGTAGAGCCCCCGCATGAAGCTGTGGGTGGGCGTATTGGCGAGGTGGAAGGTGTAATCCTTGATGTCCTCGCCGTGGTTTCCCTCAGGATTACCAAGACCGAAGGGACGCTCCTTCAGGATCCGATCCTCACCGTTCCAGAGCGCCAGCGAAAAGCAGAGACGGCATTGGTCATCGCAGATGCCAAGCAGGCCATCTTCCCCCCAGCGGTAGGTGCGGGAGCGGGCGTGGTCATGGGGGAAGGAGACCCAGGCGTTGCCATCGGCGGAATAGTCCTCCCGCACGGTTCCCCACTGGCGGTCACTGAGGTAGCTGCCCCACAACGACCAGGGCTCCAGGCCCTGGTCGCGCTCCGCCAGGCGACGCATCTCAGACGGTTCAAGGTGCTGGAGATTCGTGCTTCCAGATGCGTCGAGGGTCATCAGAACTCACCCTCCAGGACAGCGGCGATACGCAGAGAGTTGGCAATCACGGTGAGGCCAAACCCCATCAAGGGACAGGAGGGCAGAACACTGGCGTCGGCAATGGTGAGGTTGGCCACCTCGTGGCTGCGGCCCTGCAGGTTCACCACGGAGGTGGCAGGGTTCTCACCCATGCGACAGGTGCCGCAGCTGTAACCCATCACGGAAAGGGGAGCCTCACCCCGGGGATGGGTGGGCGCCTTCTGGACCACCAGGGTTTCCGGGTCGGCCTCCACCTCCTTGAGGGTGTCGAGCCACCGGTAGACGAGCCGGTCGTGGGCCTCCCGGTTGTTGGGCAGGTACTGGACCTGGAGGCGATCCCCCCGCAGGCTGACGCGGTTGTGGGGATCGGGCCTGACCGGACTCATGGCCCACCAGCTCACCGAACGGGAGGCCAGTTGTTCCAGGCCGAGGTTGGGCAAAAGCTTGGTGACCAGCGACAGCACGGGGGGAGACTCCGCAAAGAGGGCGTCCTGGAGCACGCCGCCACCGCTCTGGATCGCACCGAGGGGGAAGGACACGTTGCGATCGCCCCAGAGGAAGTCGTTGATGCCAAGACCCCGCGCATAGCGGCCCCGATTGGGGGCTCCGGCCAGCTGAAGGATGGAGGTCATCTGCAGCTTCATCAGATTCCGGCCGACCTGGTCGGATCCATTGGCCAGCCCGCGGGGATGCTGGTCGGAACTGGAGCGCAGCAGGATGGCGGCGCTGTTGATGGCACCGGCAGCAAGCACCACGTGGTGGCCGAAGAACATCCAGGGCTGGCCATCGATGCTTGCCTCCACCCCACGAATCTCCCGCCCGCTGGGGCTGACATGCAGGGCCTGAACCCGGGCACCGCCGCGCACCACCGCCGTCGGGCGGGTCCGCATCGGTTCGACACCGAAGATCTCGGCGTCTCCACTGGCATCAACCCGGGATTCCGACCAGCTCAACGGCAGGTCGTAGGGGCGGACGCCGTGACGTTGAAGGTCGTGACGAAGGGCCTCGAGGAAGGGCTCCAGGGGACGGGGCTCGAGGCCGTATTCGCCCTGACGAGGAGGTTCGGTGGGATCGATTCCGGCCCGGCCGTGCACACGGAACAGGGTTTCGGCCTGCTCGTACCAGGGGGCCAGGGCGTCATAGCCCAGGCCCCAGGACGGCGTCGATCCCTCCTGCAGGGTGAGGCCATTGAACTCCTGCTCCCGCATGCGCTCAAGCACCCCGCCCCAGATTTTGGTATTGCCACCGTGGGCATAGACCATCTGGGGGGCAAAGGGGTCCCCATCGGTGCCGATCCATGGCTCCGGAGGGTGATAGCGATTCTTACGGAACAGATCAACATCGGCCACATTCTGGTCCTCCTGCGGCAATACCCCACCACGCTCCAGCAACAGAACAGAACGGCCCTTGGCCGACAGTTCAGAGGCCAGGGTGGCTCCAGCCGCACCACTGCCGATCACAATGATGTCGTAATGGCGGTCGTCGATGATCATGGCTAGGCCCAGAGATAGAGCAGGACAAACAGGAGGATCCAGATCACATCCACGAAGTGCCAGAACAACGATGTGGCCTGCACTCCCTGCTCACCACCATCGTAGTTACCAGGGATGAATGAGCGGATCAGCATGATCGTCATCAAAAGAATGCCCGTGGCGACATGGAGACCATGGAAACCGGTGAGGAGGTAGAACATCCCCCCAAAACTGCCGGAATCAAAACCAAAGCGAAGCCCACTCCACTCCACGGCCTGGCCGTAGAGGAAATAAAGACCCATCAGCATGCTCAGGAACCAGAACCCCCGGAACAAAGCCATGTTCTCCCGGGCCTTGAAATGTTCTGCCAGAGCAATTGTGCCGCTACTGGAAACAAGCACAACCGTGTTGATCAATGGTTTGCCGATCTCGAGCCCCTCAACACCGGGCGGGTACCAGTCGAGAGCGTTGAGCTTGAGAATGGCATAACCGCTGAAAAAAGCCAGAAAGATTACGCTTTCAGAGCAGAGAAAAATGATGAACCCGGTGAGGTTGTGCTTGGGATGGGATTCGTGTTCCCCAGGCATCACTTCCAGGGTTTCCCTTGAATTGGCTTGGGTCATGGCTTCACCTCCATGGCAAGCAGTGCCTGTTCAATCTCCACCTGGTGCTCCACCAGAGGCTCCCCGGTGCCATAGCCATAGGGACCACGGATCACCGTGGGCACGTGCTCCTCGAAATTCTCGGCGGGAGGCGGCGATGGCAGCAGCCATTCCAGCCCGATCGCCTGCCAGGGATTGGAAGAGGCCTTCGGTCCCCGCAACCAGGAACTGATCATGTTGAGAAGAAACGGAATGATCGAAACCCCAAGCAGGAAGGCCCCAAGACTGGCGAGCACGTTCCAGAAGGCGAACTGAGGGTCGTAGGAAGAAACCCGGCGGGGCATGCCCATCAACCCGAGGGGGTGCATGGGCAGGAAGTTGAGATTGGCACCAAGGAAGGTGAGGGCAAAATGAAGCTTGCCCAAACCTTCATAGGTCATGTGACCGGTAAACTTCGGGAACCAGTGATAGATCGCTGCGAAGATTCCCATCACGGCCGCGCCATAAATCACATAGTGAAAATGGCCAACCACGAAGTAGGTGTTGCTGACATGAAGATCAATCGGCACGGTGGCAAGCATCACGCCGGTGATGCCCGCGAACACAAAATTGAACAGGCCACCGATGCAGAAGAGCATCGCCGTTGTCAGGCGGATCTTTCCTCCCCACATGGTGGCCAGCCAGGCAAACACCTTCACCCCCGTAGGCACCGCAATCAGCATGGTGGTGACCATGTAGAGGTTGCGCATCCAGGTAGGGACGCCGCTGGGGAACATGTGATGCACCCAGACGATCAGCCCCAGAAACACAATCGCAAACGAAGCGAGGGCGACGAACAGGTAGCCGAACAGAGGCTTGCGTGAATAGACCGGAAACAGCTCGGAGAAGACACCGAAGACCGGCAGGATGATCACATAAACAGCTGGATGGGAATAGAACCAGAAAAAGTGCTGATACAGCACCGGATCACCACCGCCAGCAGGTTGATAGAAGCTGGTTCCGGCCACAAGATCGAACAGCAACATGATCGCACCGCCCGTAAGGGCAGGCAAACCGATCAGCTGCAGGGTCTGGGCTGCCAGGGCCGTCCAGCAGTAAATCGGCATCCGCCAGATCGTCATCCCGGGGGCCCGCATCCGCAGGATGGTGGTCACAAAATTGATCGCCCCCATGATTGAGGACACCCCCGAAAGGGCCACCGCCATGATCCAGAGCGACTGGCCGCTGATCAGGTGACCGAGGGGGTTCTGGGTGCTGACCGGGGGGTAAGACCACCAGCCGGAATAGGCGGGCCCTCCAGGCACAAAGAAACTGGCCATGAGCAGGGTCCCGAAGATCGGCACCAACCAGAAGGCCACTGCATTGAGCCGGGGAAAGGCCATGTCCGGCGCCCCGATCATGGTGGGAATCAACAGGTTGTTGAGACCATTGAGCACGGGAAAGATGAACAGGAAGAGCATCACCGTGCCGTGCATGGTGTAAAGCCCGTTGTAGACCGTGCGATCCACCAGATCCGAGGCGGGAGTGATCAACTCTCCCCGGATGATCATCGCCAGCAGACCACCGATCAGGAAGAAGAAGAAAGCGGTGACGATGTACTGGATGCCAATCACCTTGGCATCGGTGTTGAAGCTGAAAAACCGCTTCCAGTTGTCCGGCGCCCCCGGGACAGGATGGGGCGCCTTAAGGATGCGAGGGTCGTAGGTGGGGGGCGCTGCGGTCATGGTCTGGCGTCGTTGGGGAGAGCGTCGGTGCCGGGGTCCTGAACCATGGGGGGCGGCGCGGGTGGAACCGTGGCCCAGCCGGGATTCCGCTGGGTGCTGCGCAGGGAGAACTCATCGATGGCCCGATTGGGGGCCGCCACCAGGGGCTTGCGGGCCGCCTGTGTCAGCCAGGCCTCGTAGGCCCCAGGGCTCTCCACCACCACCACGCTCTGGTTGGCAGCGAACCAGGTGCCGCTGAACTGGGAATCCCTGAGGCTGTAACGGCCCTCACGGGTGGGAGTGACCGCGAGGGGTATCACCCGCCCCGGGATCACGTCTTGCTTGAGCCGAAAGGCGGGCACGTAAAAACCGTGCAGCACGTCCTCCGACACCAGCCGAAGGGTGGTGCGTTGCCCGAGGGGCAGATGGAGCTCTGAGGACGACACCGGTACCCCTTGGTGATCGGGATTCGGATAGCGGAACTCCCAGGACCATTGCCGCGCCACGACCTCGAGGGTGCCGGGCTCGAGGGGGGCCACACCGGATCGACCTGCCAGCTCCTCAGACCGGCTCCCGACATGGATGTGATCCATCGGACCAAGCTCGTCGAGCCTGCTGTTCACCTGCACCGAATAGAAGGCGATGCCCATGACAAGCACCAGAGGAATCACGGTCCAGGCGATCTCGAGGCGAGTGTTGCCCTCAATCGGCTCGGCGTCGCTCATGTCGTACTTTTCAGCCCTGTGGAACAGCAGGGTCAGGGCCATCGCAATCACCACCCCACCGAACACGAAGGTGCCGATGGCGGTTTCGAAGCTGAACAGACCATCCACCAGAGGTGCTGCCGTGGAGGCCTGAACCGGCAGCCAGCTGTAGGAGAGCTGGCCCATAAACCAGCTCAGGCCCACCAGCAGCAGCACGAGCACCGCCAGGCCGATCAGGGCAGCAGGGGGAAGACCTTGGCGAGGAGTGGAGCGGGTCATGGCAAGGCCTCCTTCAAATCAACACCGGCGGCAAGCAATTGGTCGGCAGTGATGTGCACCCCGAATTCGGCGGCCAGTTCGGCACCGAGGGTGCCGTGCAGACCAATCACCAGAAACAGCACCAGACCGACCAGCAGGTAGATCCACTGCACCTGGCGGCCAAGATCCCGCCGCCAGACGAAACGCTGGAATCCACGCCAGATGGTCATGGCCACCACCACCAGGAGGATGAGAACCCCGCCCACCCCATGGATGAGCATGGTCTGCATGCTCTGGAGGCCGATGCTGCTGGTGACACCCGGCAGGGGCACCGCCAGGAGCATCTCGTAGAAACCGGCTGCCACCGTGAAGAAGGTGACGATCGCGCAGGCAAGCAGGTTGTACCAGCCGACATCGTGAAAACCGGCGCGGGTGATCGGCAATGCCAGAAAGCGGAACACCCGCTTCTCGAGGGGATACAACGCCCCGGCGATGTCAAAGGCGATCGCGATCACAAACAGCCCAATCGTCAGGTGAACCAGATTGGGATGGATGGGCACGGCATAGGGCAGACCGTTGGAGCCAAGTTCAGAGGCCAGTTGCTCAATTGGAGAGCTTTCCGGAAGGAAGAGAATCGCCATCAGATCAGGCCCTCCCGCATGGCCGCCACCACCTTCACGGTGTGGAGTCCATAGACCCAAATCAGCTGATTGCCGAGCATCACCTGCACCACAATCAGGACGCTGAGGCCTGCACCGGCCACCAGAAAAGGCAGAGGCAACTGGACGGGGTCCTTGCTGCGGATGACATACCGCCAGGCGGAGAGCAGGGAAAGCACGGCTGCCAGGGACCAACCGATCGTGCTGTGCAGGTTGAGAATCTCCCTGGAGGCACCGTAGGGATCGGCGAGTCCTGCCTCGACCTGACCAAAGATGATCGCCACAAAAATGGCTGCAGTGGCGAACAGAAGGTTCCAGAAACTGACTTCAAACAGGGCAGGCTTCTTGAACAGCCAGCCAATCAAATCAAAAACAAACGTGATCAACCCCATGGCGATCACAAAATGCACAACAATCGGATGGAGTGTGTCCATCCATGGAAGGTTGTGGTCGTTAAGAGGTGGGAGCAGCTCAAGCATGGGGCATGCACCGGCCCGAGGCACTTTCGTACCTTGATCAGCGCCACCTCAACGGGCTTTAGTCCTTGACATTTTGCAACACCCCTAGGGGACAATCTTGTGTTGGAGTGCTGATGAAGGTGCTGACCAAAACATCAGGCAAGTCCAGGATGATCGCCATCGATCCACGGCGGATCAGGCCTCAGGGGAGTGCGATCAAGGCTGGGGTTGAGGTCCCCCTGCCAACAGCAAGGGTCGGTTGCCCCTGAAGTCGGCCCTGGGCGGCGATCGTGGGCGGTGGGCGTGAGCGCCGGGCGTAGGCGGCGATCGTGGGCGGCGGAAGCAAACGCCATGGCAAGACCCCCATAATTTGGGCGAAACGCCCTGACACAACGTGTTCTCTCCTGCTTCGGGAAGCCTGCGCTGGATCACCGCCCTGCTGCTGTTTCTGGCAGCTGGCCTGTCGATCGTGCTGCCGTTCGTTTCCGCCACCCTGTTGACCATCGCCCTTGGCTCGGTGGCCGTGGTGGCTGGTGTGTCCCAGCTGTTGCGGCTTTCAGCCGGCGGCGACACCCGAAGCAAGATCTTCCGCGGCCTTTCCGCCCTCCTTTACCTCGGGGGCGGGCTCTGGGTGCTGATCGATCCCATCGACAGCGAAGTGAGCCTCACCCTGTTCGCGGGCCTGCTGCTCACCTTTGAGGGGGTGATGGAACTGGCCGTGGCGGCCTCCGGCAACGGCCCTGCCAGGGGACTGGTGCTCATCGACGGCGTTGTCACGGCCGTGCTGGGCGGCCTCTTGATTGCCGAATGGCCCTCCGACAGCATCTGGGCCGTCGGCACCCTGATGGGGATCACCCTGGGGATGTCCGCGATCAACCTGATCACCGCGCCAGCGACCGACGCCAACCCCTGAATCCAGGGTGAGGAGGTGACCGCTGATCAGGGTTGGCCAGTGCCCAGGGCAGCCCCCTCAGGCCGACGGGGATCAGCCACTCCGAAGCTGGCGGCAGGTTCCCCCGGGCGGGCAGGTCGCCACTCCACCGCTTCCACCGCCCCCTGGGCGCTGCCTTCCACACGCCGGTGTCCGAACGACTCCAACAGCCGCTTGGTATCGGCACTGATCCCCTCCTCCAGGGTGATCTGGTCGGGCCAGAGCTGGCTGTGCACCCGGGGTGCGGCCACGGCACCGGCCAGGTTGAGGCCATGCACCAGGCGATTGAGGGCCACCTGAAACACCGCCGTAATGATCCGGCTGCCACCGGGACTGCCCAGGGCCAGCAGCGGTTCTGAGGCTGGATCGAGCACCAGCGTCGGCGTCATCGAGCTCAGGGGGCGCTTGCCAGGAGCGATGGCATTGGCCGCCCCCTGCACTAGGGCAAAGCTGTTGGGAGCACCGGGCGCCGCCGCAAAGTCATCCATCTCGTTGTTCAACAACACGCCACTGCCGGGGATGGCGATGCCATTGCCGTAGGCCAGGTTCAAGGTGGTGGTGAGGGCCACCATCCCGCCCCGGCCATCCACCACCGACAAATGGGTGGTTTGGGTTCCCCCGCGAACCGGTGCCTGCTGGCGGTCCAGGTCCTGGGCAGGACGATGGCGCCGGGGGTCGATGCTGCTGCGCAGAACCTGTACATGCTCTGCACTGAGCAGCTGGGCCAGCGGCAGGGGCACCTGATCGGGATCACCAAGCAACTGGTTGCGGTCGCGGTAGGCGAGGTTCATGGCCTCCACCAGGGTGTGAATGCTGCGGGCACTGTTGAGGCCGTCACGCTCCAGCGGCAGGGGCTCCACCAACGCCAGCAACTGCAGCAGGGTCACACCACCGCCGCTGGGGGGTGGCACCGTCAGCACCGTGTGGCCCCGAAAACGGCCGATCAGGGGGGGCACCAACTGGGCGTGATAGGCATCGAGATCGGCCTGGGTGATCAGCCCCCCCCGCTGCCGCATCAGGGCGACCAGGGCCTCGGCCACCGGCCCGCGGTAAAAGCCAGCCTCCCCCTGGCGGGCGATCCGGCTCAGGGTGGCCGCCAGCAAGGGCTGGCGCCAGCGGCTGCCAACCGGCCACGGTCGTCCAGCCGGGTCGAGATACAGGCGTCGGGCTTCCGGATCAGCGGCCAACACCGGCGCCGCCTGCCTCAGGGAAGCCCACAGCCCTCGGGAGATCGGAATCCCCTCGACAGCAAGCCGGATCGCCGGCGCCATCACCTGAGCCAGCGGCAGACGGCCGTAGCAGCGCTGCACCAGGGCGAGACCGGCCACAGTGCCGGGAACGGCGGTGCTGAGCAGGCTGCGGGTGGCCAGGTCGGGATCCCGGCGGCCATCGACCCCCAGAAGGAGATCGGGGCCTGCCGCCAAAGGCGCCCGCTCCCGGAAATTGACAGCGACGGCAAAGCCGCGGCCCAGGGTCCGCTCCGGCGGGCCGCCGGGTTGCATCCTCGACGGCAAGCGATCGCAATGGCGATGCTTGGCCGGCGACGGCCCCGGGAGCCACAGCACCAGGAATCCGCCGCCACCGAGGTTTCCCGCCTGGGGCAGGGTCACCGCCAGGGCAAAGGCCGTGGCCACGGCCGCATCCACCGCATTGCCGCCCTGAAGCAGCACCGTCCTGCCCACCGCCGAGGCCCGCTGCTCCTGGCTCGACACCATGCCGCCGTCAGAGCCGATCGGATGGAAGCGTTGGCGGGCCTCCTGCAGCAGGTTGGAGCTCTCTGCCGCAACCGGGATCAACGGAGCCCCCAGGCTGGGGAGACTCGGGCCGGGAGCCGCCACCACCAGGCCCGTGGCCAGTAGGGCCATGGGCAGTGGCCCAGCCAGCCGCAGCAGTCGTTGCTCGATCGGTGGTGCCATCAGCGGCTCCGGGCGGTGCCACCGCTGCCAGGAGCACCCGCCTCGGCCTCCCCTGGAGCGGGCGATCCATAGCCGCCGCCGCCAGGGGTGGCGATCTCGAGCAGATCTCCAGGCTCCAGCTGGAGCTGGCAGGAGGCCGGCAGGATAGCGGCCCCCCGCCCCTGGCGCTCCAGCCGGTTGCGGCCACAGAGGCCTGGCGCTCCGCCGACGAGGCCCGGAGGGGGCTGATGCCGTGCCCCCGAAACCAGGGCAACCGTGAGCGGGGCCAGAAACGTCATCCTGCGCACCACCCCATCGCCACCGCTCCAGCGCCCCGCTCCCCCACTACCCCGGCGGATCCGGAACGATTCCAGCCGCACCGGGAAGCGGTCCTCGAGCACTTCCGGATCGGTGAGCCGGGAGTTGGTCATGTGGCTCTGCACAGCATCGGCACCGGCGAAACCCACCCCTGCGGGGGTGAGGCCCGCCCCGGTGCCCCCGCAGATCGTTTCGTAGTACTGGTGCTCCTGGTTGCCGAAGCTGAGGTTGTTCATGGTGCCCTGGGAGGCCGCCATCACCCCAAGGGCGGCATACAGGGCATTGACCACGGCCTGGGACGTCTCGACATTGCCCGCGACCACGGCAGCCGGGGGCAGCGGAGCCAGCAGCGAACCCGGGGGGACCACAAGGGTGAGGGGCTCGAAGCAGCCGGCATTGAGGGGAATCGGATCGCTCACCAGGGTGCGAAAGACGTAAAGCACCGCCGCCTTGGTGATCGCCAGGGGGGCATTCCGGTTGCCGGCCTGCTGGGGGGAGGTGCCGGTGAAATCGATCAAGGCCCGACGGCTGGCCCGATCCACCCGGACCGCCACGGCAATCCGGGTGCCGTCGTCAAGGACCAAGGTGAACCCTCCGTCCTGGAGCCGATCAATCACCCGGCGCACGGCCTCGGCCCCCTGGGCGAGCCCATGGGCCATGTAGGCCTGCACCACCTCCAGCCCCTCCCGGTTCGCCAGGGCCGACAGCTCCCGCTGCCCCAGCTGGTTGGCGGCCACCTGGGCCGCCAGATCCGCGAGAAACTGGTCGGGATTGCGCACCGGCCAGGCCCCCTGCCCCAGACGCTCCCGCCAGCCGGCCTGGTCGAAGCGCCCACCCTCAAGCACCGGCACGTTGTCGAGCAGAAGCCCCTCCTCCTCGATCGTGGTGCTGAACGGGGGCATCGAGCCCGGGGTCATTCCGCCGACATCGGCGTAATGGCCGCGAGAGGCCACGAAGGCCCAGGGCCTTGGATCAGGACCCGGCTCCTCCTGGGCGAACACGGGGGTGATCAGGGTGAGGTCGGGCAGATGGGTGCCGCCGTTGAAGGGGTTGTTGGAGAGCACCGCATCCCCGGGTCGCAGGGGGGGGCGGTGGCCTGCGGCGACGGCCGCCTGCAGGGCCGCCACGCTTTCGCCCATGGAGCCCAGATGCACAGGGATGTGGGGAGCATTGGCCAGCAGCCGGCCAGCCCCATCAAACAGGGCACAGGAGAAATCAAGCCGCTCGCGGATGTTCACCGAGCGGCTGGTCTGCTGCAGGCGCTGGCCCATCTGCTCCGCGATGGCCGTGAACCGATGCTGAAACAGCTCCAGGCGCACCGGTTCCCCGGCCGAATCCCCCTGCGGGGCCAGGCTTGAGCGGCAGCCCTGGCGCTGCAATAGCCAGGCTCCATCAGCCAGCACCTCCAGGTCCCAGCCCGGAGCCAACAGCACCGTGGAGGTGGGCTCCACCAGCAGGGCCAGACCCTTGAGCCGGTGCCCTGGCATCAGGTCCTCGCGGCGATGGAGGGGGGCGACCTGCCAGCGCCCACCGTGAAACACCTCGACCGTGGCGGCCGGCGCACCAGCGTTGTCGCCACCGCCAACGCCAACGCCAACGCCAATCGCAGTGGTGTTGGTCGTTACAGGGGCAGGGGCGGAGCGTTCCAGATCGAGCAGCAGCCGCTCCACCACCAGGGGCCCGGGCTGGGGTTCAAAACCGAACCGCTGGCGGTGCAGCTCGCCGTAGGCGGCCCGCAGGGCCTCCAGGGAGGCCTCCCGTGCCAGACAGCCATCCCAGGGGAGCGCCAGGGTGGCATCACCCCCTTGGGGCCGCAGGGCCAGGCCCGTCCGCTGCCGAAGGTTGGTCTCGGGGCCTGCGGCGGCGACTCCCGAACCCAGCCTGGCCTTCCCTTCAGCCAGCAGGGACAGGCGGGCCCGCTGAAGCACCGGCGCCAAGGCCAGGGTGAGCGGTTGACCGATCGACTGCTCGAGGATCAGCCGATCGCTGGCCAGGCCGATGCCAAAGGCCGAGAGCACCCCTGCCAGGGGATGGAGCAGGATCCTCCCCACCCCGAGCTGCTCGGCCAGGGCGCAGGCGTGCTGGCCGCCGGCACCGCCGTAACTGACGAGCACCGCCTCCCGGATGTCGTGGCCGCGCTGAATCGAGATCATCCGGATCGCCGCCGCCATGTGCTGCACAGCCAGCGCCAGGGCCCCCTCGGCCACCGCCTCGGCCGGACGGCCGATGGTGCTGGCCAGGGCCGCAAAACCGGCCCGCACCGGCTCCGGATCCAGGGGTTGAGCCCCCCCAGGACCAAACAACCTCGGCGCAAAAGCGGGCTGAATCCGGCCGAGCAGCACGTTGGCATCCGTCACCGTCAGCGGTCCGCCGAGGCCATAGGCCGCCGGTCCCGGGGAGGCCCCCGCCGAGGTGGGACCCACCGCCAGACGCAGCCCATCCCAGCGGATCAGGGAGCCACCGCCGGCAGCCACCGTGTGGATCGGCAGCATGGAAGCCTGCAGGGGCAGGCCGGCCAGGGTGGTCTGCCCGGGCCCCTCCCAGGCCTGGGGATCAACACCAGCCGCCAGGTGGAAGGCATCCGTGGAGGTGCCTCCCATGTCAAAACCGAGGATCGGCCGATCCACCAGACCCGCCCGCCGGGCTACAGCCACGGCCCCCACCAGGCCGCCGGCCGGTCCCGACAGAATCGTGTCCTTGGCCCGCAGTGAAGCGGGTGAGATCAGGCCTCCGCTCGACTGCATCACCCGCAGCTCCACCGCCCTGCCGAGGGCAGCTCGCACCTGTTGCAGATAGCGCTGAAGGGGAGGGGCCACGTAGGCCTCCATCACGGTGGTGTGACCACGCGGCACCAGCTTCGGCAACGGACTGACCTGATGAGAGAGGGCCACCACCTCGAACTGAAACCTCTCCAGCCAGGCCCCCAGCTGCTGCTCATGGCGTGGATGGCGATGGCTGTGCAGCAACACCACGGCGCAGCTGGTCAGACCAGAGGCCCGAGCCTGGCTGATGCGCTGCTCCAGGGCAGCATCAAGCACCAGTGGCTCCAGTTCGGCCCCATCGGCGGCCAGGCGCCCACCCACCTCGATCACGGCATCAAAGAACGGGGCGGGCCGGTGGATCGCCAGGGCGAACAGATCAGGACGGGTCTGATCGCCAATGCAGAGGGCATCGCCAAATCCCCTGTTGATCAACAGCAGGGTGGGTGCCCCCCGCCGCTCCAGCAGGGCATTGGTGGCCACGGTGGTGCCAAGGCGCACCTCGGCGATCGCCCCATCAGGCAGGGGTTCCCCTGGGCCGAGACCAAGCAGGTCGCGGATGGCGCCAACGGCTGGATCTCCGGCCCGGCCGGGCTGCTCAGACAGCACTTTGCGCAGGTGCAGCTGACCGGCCGGAGAGCAGGCCACCAGATCGGTGAAGGTGCCCCCCCGATCGATCCAGAAGCGCCAGCCTCCCGAAGACGGTGCGCTTGTTTCAGGGGGTTCGTTGCCCCTCTCCTGGGTCACAGCCGTCAGCCCGGAGTCCCTCAGCGGTAATTCTCAAACTGGAGGGGCACCTCCACATCCTGGGCTCGGAGCAGCTGAATCACCTCCTGCAGATCGTCCTTGCTCTTGCCGGTGATGCGCAGGCTTTCACCCTGAATCGCCACGGTCACTTTTTTGATGGCATCGCGCACCGTTTTGCTCAGCTGCTTGGCCAGCTCCTGGCTGAGGCCCCGCCGCAGCTTCACCACCTGCTGCACCCGGTTGCCCCCCACGGGCTCAGGCGCCTGAAAATCAAAGATCTTGAGGGAGAGGTTGCGCTTGGTGGCCTTCTGACGCAGCAGGTCTTCCACAGCCTGCAGGGTCATTTCACTGGCGGTGTTGACCGTGAGGCTGGTTTCCTCGAGGGTGATCTCGGTGCCGGAATCCTTGAGGTCGTAGCGCTGCACCAGGTCGCGACGTACCTGATCAAGGGTGTTGACCAACTCCTGACGATCGAAATCGGAGACGACATCGAAGGAATAGGAGGCCATGAAGCGACCGCACCGCAGGAATCGAACTCCAGTATGGGGGGCGTGACGCAGGGTTCCACCAGCAGCCACGGCACCGGGGCGAGGTCCGGGTGGAGAGGTCTCCTTGCGGAGGCTCCAAGGACCGAGTCCCCGTTGACCTGCGGCCGCTGGATCGGCGATGCCAGGGCCCATGCCTTCGGCAATCCCCGGGAGGAGGCCCTGCACCCACCTCCCTGGATGGGGGACCAGGCCCGGGCCCCGAAACGACTGGCCTCTTTGCTCAGATCAGATCGGACCATCCCTGGCCCCTCGCCGCAACCCGCTAGAACCGGCTGATCAGCCTGACCGGCACCCGATGGCCACCCTGCTCAGCCTTCCGATCCAGACCGCCGCTGGATCGGCTCCCTACGCCTGGTCCTTGCTGCTGGCTGCCGCCGTGGTGGTGGCCTCGGTGGTCCCCCTCGGGCTGGGCCGCTCCAAGGCGGATTTCAGCCTGGTGGACATGCAGGCGCCCCGGGCCATGTTCGATCGTCTGCCGGCCTGGGGCAAACGGGCCAGCTGGGCCCATCAGAACTGCTTCGAGGCGTTCACGCTCCACGCGCCTGCCGCCCTGCTCTGCGTGATCGCCCCATCGCACGCCGCGATCGCCGTGGCTGCAGCCTGGCTGCACCCATTGCTGCGGGCGGTCTACATCGGCGCCTATGTGGCCAACGTGCCTGCCCTGAGGGGCCTGTGCTGGGCCCTTGGTCTGACCTGCACGGGAATCCTCTACGTCCAGGGCCTGACGACGCTGCTGGGCAATGCCAGCTGACTCGACCCGTCGTCCGCCAAGGTCCCCGCCAAGGCCCAGCGCCTGGGCGCCAAACCTCAGGCGGGTGCAGGGACAGGATCCGGATCGCTGTCGCTGGATGGGCTGCTCAATCGAAGAACATCAGACTGACCACCTTGCCCATGTCTTCAGCGGTGCGGCAGCTGGCCAGCAGGGTTTCGCTGTCGTGGAATGCGAAACAGATCAGCTGATCACAACGGCTGATGATCTCCTGGTTGCACAGGCTGCTGGCCATGGGCAACGGCAATTCATCGTGCTCAGGCTTCTCAACCAGGTGCAGCACCCGCTCGAGCTGATCGCGAGACTCCCGGGGCTGACGATCGAGGCTCTGGGGTAGGAGCACGGTGATCTTGGCCGGATCCACCTCAAGCACACTCCGGATCACAGCGGCATTGACACCCTGGGCTCCTGAGGTGATCAGGCTATGGCCCTCCTGAGCCAGGGAACGGGCCACCAATTCCACCAGATGAATTGACACGACCGGCACGTGGCGGCTGCCGAGAACGGCGATTCGGCGACGCCCCTTGTCCTGAAGCATGGCCAGCTCCTGGGCAAGGGTGTCAATCCGGTCCAGGGCCGGCACATCAAGGGACCTGGTCACCGATCACCAACAGTGAATGATTGCAATTTAGCAGCGACTTTCCTGTCACCGTTGTTCAGACAAGTGGTGCCAGACCGAGGCGGCTGAACAGGCGATCGAAGCAACAGTGCTCCTCGACAAGCCTGACCGCGTAGGTGGCTTTCACGGATTCATGCAGCCGAACATGGCCGAAGGCCCCCTCAATCACCTCCACGGTGGTCAGGGTGTCCTGCTCCACCTTCAGCAGCGGCACTTCCAGCTCCTCGGCACGGTTGAGCAACTGGGGCAGCGGCTCGCCGGCGCCCGTGAGGATCAGGCACTGGGTCGAAGCCTCCAGGGCCGCCAGCTGGATGTCGGTGCGATCGGCACCGGTGACCACGGCCATGTTGCGACGGCGGCGGAAAAATTCCATCGCCGAATTGACATTCATGGCGCCGATCGAGAGGTTCTCCACCAGAAGATCCAGACGATCACGGCAGCACAGCACCCTGGCGTCCAGGCGCCTGGCGAGCTCCTCCACGGTGACGCTGCGCAGCAGTGGACTACGGGGCATCACCCCGAACACGGTCAGACCGAGCCGTTCGAGGGCCGGCACCACGGTCGCTTCCAGCTCTGGGACGGCCTCCGGGTCGACGGCGTTGAGCACCACCCCGGCCAGGTGATCCCCCAGCAGCTCCCGCGCCTGCAGCAGGGCATCCACACTGCGGCTGTCATGCCAGAGGTGCACCAGCACCACCGCCGCCCCGAGGCTGCGGGCCAGCTGGGGCAGGCTGAGGCCGTACAGCAGACCTTCATTGAGGCTGCCTGCCGCCTCCAGCAGCACTTGGTCGGTGGGCGGAGCCGCCGCCAGGGCTGCCTGGAAAGCGGCGAAGGCCGGGCCAGCCGCCAGATCGGCGGCGAGGAGGCGGGTCTCCGCGGTGTCCGCGGACAGCACCTGCAGGGAGGGGATCAATTGATCCGCCGCCAGGCCGAGGTTGGCTCCGATGAATTGCACATCGGCATCGAGCAGAGACGCCGATGGCTCTGGATCGAGGACCGTGGCCAGGGGCTTCCCGAACCGGAGTCGGATGCCCCGTTGGCTGAGCTGACGGGCCAGACCGAGCACCAGTGCCGATTTGCCACTGAAGGGCTCACACGACCCGATCAGCAGGGGCATGGGCATGGAGCCACCTCACGGCGCTTGGTTGGGGGTCAATTTACGAGCCTCCAGGCAGCCTTCGGGAGCAGAGGTGGGTGCGGGGGCGTCGGCGGGATCCGAAGCTGGCCCCTCCCCCCCTCCCCCGGACCATGGCCGCCAGCCCCCCCTCGCCTGCCGCCATCGGTGGATGGCGTTCAAGACCTGGACGCCTGAACGGTCGTCGCGTCGCCGTGACCGGGGCCAGCGGCAGCCTGGGCCAGGCACTGCTGCTGAGCCTGCACAGGGAAGGCGCCACCCTGGTGGCCCTGACCAGCAGCCAGACCCCCCTGGAGCTGGGCGATCCCACCGGTCAGCCGATCGCGCTCGAGCAGGTGGTGTGGCAGTGCGGTCAGGAAGACGCCCTGGGCCCCCTGTTGGGCCAGTGCGACATCCTGATCATCAACCACGGCATCAACGTCCATGGGGATGGCAGCGCCGAGGCGGTGCAGCGATCCCTGGAGGTGAATGCCCTCAGCAGCTGGCGGCTGCTTGAGCTGTTTGCGGCGGTACCCCGCCTGGAACGTCCCTGGCGGGCGGAGGTGTGGGTGAACACCTCCGAAGCGGAGATCCAGCCGGCCTTCAGTCCGCTGTATGAGATCAGCAAGCGCCTGCTGGGGGAACTGGTAAGCCTGCGGGCCCAGGCCCTCGAGCGGCCTGCGGCGGCAGCGGAGGGTGGCGTTCCACCGGCGGGGATCAAAGTGCGCCGGTTGGTGCTCGGACCATTCCGATCGAGCCTCAATCCGATCGGGCTGATGGGAGCCCAGTGGGTGGCCGATGCCGTGGTTGCCCAGGCACTGCTGGGCCTTGGGCTGATCATCGTCACCCCGAACCCTCTCACCTACGGGGTGATGCCCCTGGTGACCCTCGGACGGTGGCTCTATGGCCAGCTATTGCTCAAGGGGGGGCACTAGCGGCGCGATCAACCCCTGTCCGTGAGGATCTCGCAGCCATCGGAGGTGACCGCAATCGTGTGTTCCCACTGGGCCGAAAGACTGCCGTCGACGGTGATCACGGTCCAACGATCCTTGAGGGTGCGGCAGGCCTTGCTGCCGGCATTGAGGATCGGTTCAACGGCCAGGGTCATGCCGGGGCGGAGGGTGACGTTCGGGAGTTCGTCGGTGCGGAAATTGAACACCGAGGGCTCCTCGTGCAGGTTGCGACCCACCCCGTGGCCGGTGTAGTCCTCTACCACCGCATAGCCATGGGCCTCGACGTGGTCCTGAACGGCCCCGGCGATGTCGAGCAGGGTGCTTCCGGCGCGGATCCGGCTCAGGCCCTGCATCAGGGCCTCCTGGGCGACGCGGCTGAGATCGCGGGCGGCATCGGCGGTCTGGTCGCCGACGCAGATGGTGACGCAGCTGTCACCGTGATAGCCCTCATAGAAAGCACCGGTGTCGACCTTGAGCAGGTCACCGGCCTGGATCACGCGGCGGGAACTGGGGATCCCATGCACCACTTCGTCATTGATGCTGGCGCAGATGCTGGCCGGAAAGCCGTGATAGCCCTTGAAGCTGGGGACGGCTCCCATGGCCCGGATGCGGGTTTCGGCATGGCGATCGAGATCGCCGGTGGTCATGCCGGGCTGGACGAGCTCCATGATTTCGCGCAGAACCGTGGCCACAATGTGACTGGAGCGGCGCATGATCTCAATTTCACGGGCCGACTTGATCTCCACCCCCCGTTTTCCTTTCTGGATCCTGGGGCCTGTGGCGGTAATCACTGGTTTCTGGGCACCGCCAGTGCCATTGGCCTTGGTGCTCGCCAGAAGATCCGCGAACAGATTCATCGAGACTCGCATCGAACACCGCCTCCTCAAGCTATCAATCACGCTCCCGGACTGCTGTTCCTGCTGAGATGAGTGCGCCCTCCACCCTGCAACGGCTGCGTCAGGCCCACGCTGCCCTGGCCCCCGTGGTGGTGCTGCCCCTGCTGGTCACCGCCCTGACGGGCGTCAGCTACCGACTGCTGCGCGACTGGGCCGGCCTGGACCGGGACGGGGCCCACCTGCTGATGGTGATCCACGAGGGGGAATGGCTGCGGCCCCTGGTCGGCAGCAGGGGCGAAACCGTTTACGTGCTCTTGAACGGCCTCGGCCTGCTGTGGATGCTGGCCAGCGGCCTGGGGATGGTGAGCCAGAGCCTGCGGCGCCGCTGGCAGCGCCGGGCATCGAAATCCGCCTCCGTAGCCGCCACGGCAGGGGGGAGGACCGAGGTCGATGCTGAACCATGAGGAGATACACTCGTGGTTTGGCAAGGCGATTCCGGAGCGGGGATGGCAGCGGACCCGAACGAGGCAAACACCATGGAACAGACATCCAGCCAGTCACCCGATCAGGACAGCGCCGCGACGGTGGATCCGAGCAGCAGCCCCGCTGTGGCGGTGAAAGAAGCCCCTGCACCCAGGGCCAGCACCGGAAAACTCAGTGCCCGTCAACTGATCGAGGCCTTTGAAGCGGAGCAGCTCAAGGGCGAACTTCCCGAGATCTACGTCGGCGATACCGTGCGGGTCGGCGTCCGGATCAGTGAGGGCAACAAGGAGCGCATCCAGCCCTACGAGGGCGTCGTGATTGCCAAGCGCCATGGCGGCCTGAACGAAACGATCACTGTTCGCCGAATCTTCCAGGGCATCGGCGTCGAAAGGGTGTTCATGCTTCACAGTCCCCAGGTGGCCTCGATCAAGGTCGAGCGGCGCGGTAAAGTGAGGCGTGCGAAGCTCTTCTATCTGCGTGACCGGGTGGGTAAAGCCACTCGGGTGAAGCAGCGCTTCGATCGCTGAGGCTCGACCTCATCAATCACAATCAGGCCTTTCTGGTCGGATTGAGGGGGCATCCCCTTGCGCCGTTAGTTCAGTTGGTAGAACGCAGGTCTCCAAAACCTGATGTCGGGGGTTCAAGTCCTCCACGGCGCGTTCGATGCTCCCATTTGCCGTTTCGTGGTCCCGAACATGGAGTTGGATCTTCAGCCTGGTGATGTGGTCAAGGTTCTGGAGTCCGCCGCCCTTGGCTGGGTTCGGGCCCGGGTGATCAGGGTCAAATCCGGGGGTCGCGTGGTCGTCCAGAGCGACCAAGGCCGTGAATTCACGGCCCGTGGCAACCAGGTACGCCTGATCGAACCCGCCGGGTTCCGTCCCTGACCCAACAGCGATCGGCCCGGAGATCGCGGCAAGCCCCCGGCAACCGTCCCATCACGGGGTGGTTGCCGGGGGTTTTGCTATTGGCGGTGCCTGGGGCCTGGGGCTCAGCAACGACTGCTGCAGGCTCTCCGGCGATGCCCATGGGCTGAAGTCCTTGCGTTGACGGAGGGACCGTCGGCAGGAGATAATTCATGGGTCGGCGGGCCAGACCCCTCACGACGCCTCAAGGGGCCATTCATAATCCGGCCAATGGACCTGCGATTCATCGCATCAATCCGAGCCTGATTCGATCAACCCCATGAAGTTCAGCCGACTTCTCAATCGGCCTGAATCAAGTCTGGGACTGTAGTTCAATCGGTTAGAGCACCGCCCTGTCACGGCGGAAGTTGCGGGTTCGAGCCCCGTCAGTCCCGTTCCAAATTTCCAGGAGTCCGCCAAGGTGACCGTTGTTGCACCGGTGCGCGTTCGACTGGCGCCCAGCCCCACCGGCACTCTTCACATCGGCACCGCCCGCACCGCGGTGTTCAATTGGCTGTTTGCCCGCCGCCACGGCGGCTCCTTTCTGCTGAGAATCGAGGACACCGACAAGGAACGGTCCCGGGCTGCCTACACCGACAACATTCTCAGCGGACTGCGCTGGCTCGGCCTCGACTGGGACGGGGAGCCGGTGATCCAGAGCGAACGGATCGAACACCACCGGGCAGCGATTCAGGCGCTGCTGGACAGCGGCCGCGCCTACCGCTGCTTCGCCAGCGAAGAGGAGCTCACGGCCATGCGCGACCAGCAGGCCGCGGCCCGCCAGGCCCCCCGCTACGACAACCGCCATCGCCACCTCACCCCTGCCCAGCAGGAGGCCTATCTCGCCGAAGGTCGGGAGGCGGTGATCCGCTTCCGGATCGACGACGACGCCACGATCACCTGGAACGACCTGGTGCGGGGGCCGATGCGCTGGTCGGGTGCCGACCTCGGCGGAGACATGGTGATCGCCCGCCGTGCTCCGGCAGACCGCATCGGCGATCCCCTCTACAACCTTGTGGTCGTGGTCGATGACGCTGCCATGGCGATCAGCCATGTGATCCGCGGCGAGGACCACATCGCCAACACCGCCAAACAACTGCTTCTCTACGAAGCCCTCGGGGCACCGATCCCGGCCTTCGCCCACACGCCCCTGATCCTCAACCAGGAAGGAAAGAAGCTCTCCAAACGCGACGGGGTCACCTCGATCAGCGAGTTCCGGGAGATGGGCTACACCGCTGCCGCCCTGGCCAACTACATGACCCTGCTGGGCTGGTCGGCCCCGGATGGAATGGGGGAACGGTTCAGCCTGGAGGAAGCCGCATCCGTCTTTGATTTCGACCGCGTCAACAAAGCGGGAGCACGCTTCGACTGGGACAAGCTCAATTGGCTCAACGGCCAGGTGTTGAGGGAACAGGGATCCGAGGCCCTGCTCGCCCAACTCGTACCTCTGTGGTCAGCCGAGGGCTGGCTGCAGGATCCGCCAGCCCCTTCCGAGGGGGTGCACGACCCGCTCTGGCAGCGGGATCTCTGTGAGCTGCTGACCCCATCCCTGACCCTGCTGAAGGACGGCGTCCACCAGGCCCGTTCCTTCTTCGAGCGGCCCCAACCCGACCAAGGGGCCCTCGATCAGCTTGCCGTGGCTGGTGCCTCCGAAGCCCTGACGGCCCTGCTCGACCGTCTCCCGACGGGCCCCCTCGATCAGGGGGCCGCCCAGGCCCTGATCTCGGAGGCCACGGCCGCAGCCGGCATCAAGAAAGGCGTGCTGATGAAATCCCTGCGGGCCGCCCTGCTCGGGAGCCTCCAGGGACCGGACCTGCTCACCACCTGGCTGCTCCTCCATCGCATCGGCGAAGACAGACCCCGCCTGCAGCGGAGCTTGCTCGGCACCTGATGCCCTCAGCTGGTCGGGGCCTCCACGGCGACGACCGGGAGCACGGCATCAGGCTCCGGCTCCAGCAACCCGAGCCGGCTTGCCAGGGGAGGTGCGGTGAACCCCTGCAATCCCACGGTCATCAGGATCGTCAGGAAAACCAGTCCTTTGAGTTCCCCACCCCCGTCCACCCCGGCAGCTTCAAGCTTGAGGGCAAACAGGCTGGCGACCGCCGCGGTGACGATTCCCCGCGGCGCAATCCAACTCATGATCAGCTTTTCTCGCCAGCCCAAGGATTCCACCCCAAGGCCAGCCACCTGAATCACAAGCCAGCGAAAGGCCATCACCGCCAGAACACAGGCCAGGCCCCCGAAGCCGAGGGGGCTGAGGTCAGACCAGGCCACATCCGCCGCCAGCAGGGGAAACAGCACCGTGATCGCCAGCATCGCCAGCTGACGGATCAGGGCATCCAGGGCGCTGGCCCGGGGGCCAAGGCGCAGGCCCACCACCACCCCGGCGGTGACGGCGGCGGGCAGACCGGATTCGGGCAGCAGCGCCTCCGCCGCGCTGAACAGCACAAAAAGCACTCCCAGCGTGAGCTGCAGGGCCAGGGAGTGATCCACCTCCGCCTCCGCATCGCTGCCCATGCCAGTTTCGGGCTGCCCAGCCGTCTCGGGGAGGAGCCGCTGCAGCATCGCCGCCAGCAGCAGCCCGGCCATGCCCCCCAGGGCGATGCCCCCGGCCAACCTGAGCAGCAAGCGACCGGCCAGGTCATCCCAGCCGCCGAGATCACCGAGGCCCAGTTGCAACAGCAACAGGGCCAGCACCGCGGAGAAGGGCTCAAGCAGCAGGCCCTCCGCCTCCAGCAGCTGGCCAAGGCCCGTCCGCAGCCGCATCTGTCGGACCATCGGCGTCACCACGGTCGGTCCCGTGGCCAGCACAATCGCACCGAACACCCAGGCCAAGGTCCAGCTGAGACCGGCCAACCAATGGGCAAACAGGGCCGCCGAAACCAGGCCGAGGGCACTGCGCACCAGCACCAGCTGCAGGGCGGACCGCTGCTGCTCCCGTCCGGCCAACCGCAGGTTCAGCCCCCCGTCGAACAGCACCAGGCTGACCAGCAGGCCGATCAGGGGCCCGAGGCCGTCTCCGAGGGCCTCGGGCCGCACAAGATCCAGGCCGGCCCGACCGATCAGCAGCCCGACGGCCAGCAACAGCACCACGGCCGGGAGGCGAAAACTGCGGGCCAGCAGCTGGGCAAAGGAGCCCGCCAGAAAGGCCACCGACCAGGTGAGATCAAGCCGGTTCAGGGGCATGGCGTCCTCGGCCCATGGAAGGACTGCCAGGCGCAGCCAACCCCTTGGGGGGCCCCGGGCCCGGTTCCGACCTGGTTGCCCCCCCCTCCAGCACGGCCATGCAGCGATCCGCACCGGGCCAGGCCGGGAACGCGATCACGACAGCGGAAAACCTCAGCCATCCAGGCTCTGGCTGTAGCAGGGCTCAACCCGGATCGCCAACACACTGGACGGCCGCAGCACCAGATACTCCCCAGGTAGATCCTGGATCGGCACATTGACAAAGGTGTCAGGGGTGGAGGCCGTGAGCACCCCTCCATACCACTGCTGGAAGGCCTCCAGGCTTTCAAACGGCACCGTCTCCCGATGGCCACCGGTCAGGATCAGATGGACGCGATAGGAACTGGGCGTTCGGCTCATGGCAGGACGGGAGGTCCGAGCCGCAACTCTGGCAGGCTGGGGCGATCGACCGGGCAGTGCGGCACAGGAATGGCCCCTGGGACAAGCAAAATCGAACGGTCGATGGCAGGCGACAGCCACTGCAGCGACACTCCTGATGCCGCGGATCACTCCGCGGGGGGGGGCGGCGGCAGCCAGCGGCCGCTGCTGCTGCTGGTGGATGGCCACTCCCTGGCCTTCCGAAGCTTCTATGCCTTTTCCAAGGGTGGTGAAGGCGGCCTGGCCACGAAGGCCGGCGTACCCACTAGCGTCACCTATGGATTTCTGAAGGCCCTGCACGACAACGCCCGGGGCCTGAATCCCCGGGGGGTGGTGATCGCCTTTGACACTGCCGCCCCCACCTTCCGCCACGAGGCCGATGAGGCCTACAAGGCCCACCGGGATGAGGCACCCCAGCATTTCTTCGAGGACCTGGCCAACCTGCAACGCGTCCTGCAGGAGGGGCTCGACATTCCCCTTTGCATGGCTCCTGGCTTCGAGGCCGATGACGTGCTCGGCACCCTCGCCAATCGGGCCGCCGACCAGGGTTGGCGCGTGCGCATCCTCTCCGGTGACCGCGACCTGTTTCAGCTGGTGGATGACCAGCGGGACATCGCTGTCCTTTATATGGGCGGCGGCCCCTACGCCAAGAACAGCGGTCCGGTGGAGATTCGCCGCGAGGGGGTGATCGCCAAGCTCGGCGTCCCGCCGGAGGATGTGGTGGACCTCAAGGCCCTCACCGGCGATAGCAGCGACAACATCCCGGGGGTGAAGGGCGTTGGTCCCAAGACGGCGATCAGCCTCCTGCAGGCCCACGGCAATCTGGATGGCATCTATGCCGCCCTGGCGGACCTGGAGGCAGCCGGACCAGCCAAGGCCAGCGGCAAGGGCAAGGCGAAGGAGGCCCCTGGTGGCGGGAATGGACCGGTCAGTCCCCTCAAGGGGGCACTGCCGGCCAAGCTCACGGCCGACCGCGCCAGTGCGTACCGCTCGCGGATGCTGGCCGAAATCCTGGTGGATATCCCCTTACCCCAGGAACCTCGCCTTGGCCTCGGCACGGTCAACAGCACCGTTCTGGCGGAGAGCCTGGAGACGTTGGAACTGTTCAGCCTGCGCCGCCAGGTGGATCAGTTCGCCTCCCTGTTTTCCGATCAGCCCCTACCGGCTTCATCCCCACCATCAAGGGCGGACCAGTCCCCGGGTACCGATCCCACCCAACCGGCTGCCACCCAACCTCATTCCGCCGTTGAAACCGCTCCGGAAACGGCCCCGATCCACCACCAGGGGGAACCGCCCATCGCGGCGGATGCCCCAGGATCCACCGGCAGCAGGCCGGCATTACCGGCCCTGGAGCCGGCCCTGATCACCACCAGGGAAGCGCTCGAAGAGCTGGTGAGCCGCCTGCAGGCGGCCACCGATCAGGCCAGGCCTGTGGCGCTCGACACCGAGACCACCGCCCTCAACCCCTTCCAGGCAGAGCTGGTGGGCATCGGTGTGGGCTGGGGAGAGGGGCCGGCTGAGCTGGCCTACATCCCGATCGGCCACCGGGCTGCCCCAGGCGACAGCCCCGACCTGCTCACTCCAGCCCCGACCCAGCTGCCGCTGGATCAGGTGCTCACGGCCCTCGCCCCCTGGCTCGCCAGCGATCACCACCCCAAAGCACTCCAGAACACCAAGTACGACCGCCTGATCCTGCTGCGCCACGGCCTGCCCCTCGGTGGGGTGGTGATGGACACCCTGCTGGCGGACTACCTGCGGGATGCGAATGCCAAACACGGCCTGGAGGTGCTGGCCGAGCGCAACTTCGGCTTCACACCCAGCAGTTACGGGGATCTGGTCCCCAAAGGGGCCAATTTCTCGGTCGTGCCGATTGAAGTGGCCGCCCTCTACTGCGGCATGGACGTCCATGTGACCCGCCGACTCGCCCCCCTGCTGCGCTCGCAGCTGGAGGCCATGGGACCCCAGTTGCCCCAGCTTCTCGATCAAGTGGAGCTCCCCCTGGAGCCCGTGCTGGCCCTGATGGAAGCCACCGGGATCCGCATCGACACGGCCTATCTGGCCGAGCTGAGCACGGAACTGGGCGAGACCCTCGAACGGCTGGAATCAGAGGCCCGCTCGGCCGCCGGGCTCCCATTCAACCTCGCCTCCCCGAAGCAGCTCGGGGAATTGCTGTTCGAGACCCTGGGCCTGGATCGCAAGAAATCGCGGCGCACCAAGACGGGCTGGAGCACCGATGCAACGGTCCTCGAAAAGCTGCAGGATGACCATCCCGTGGTGCCCTTGGTGTTGGAGCACCGCACCCTCAGCAAACTGAAAAGCACCTACGTCGATGCGCTGCCGGCCCTGGTGGAAGCAGAAACGGGCCGGGTGCACACCGATTTCAACCAGGCGGTAACGGCCACCGGCCGGCTGAGCAGCAGCAACCCCAATCTCCAGAACATCCCGATCCGCACGGAGTTCAGTCGGCGCATCCGCAAAGCATTCCTGCCCCAGGAGGGCTGGCAGCTGATCAGCGCTGACTACTCCCAGATTGAACTGCGGATCCTCAGCCACCTCGCCGGAGAAGAGGTGCTGGTGGAGGCCTTCCGCCGCGGCGATGATGTGCACGCCCTCACCGCCAAGCTCCTGCTCGACAAGGATGAGGTGAGCCCGGAGGAACGACGTCTGGGCAAGACGATCAACTTCGGGGTGATCTATGGCATGGGCGCCCAACGCTTCGCCCGGGAAACGGGCGTGAGCCAGGGCGAAGCCAAGGAGTTCCTGAGCCGCTACAGGCAGCGCTACCCGAAGGTGTTCACCTACCTCGAGCTCCAGGAACGCCTGGCCCTCTCCCGCGGCTACGTGGAAACGATCCTCGGCCGGCGCCGGCCGTTCGCCTTCGATCGCAACGGACTCGGGCGCCATCTGGGCAAGGATCCCCTGGAGATTGATCTGGAGGTGGCCCGTCGCGGCGGCCTCGAAGCCCAGCAGCTCCGGGCTGCCGCCAATGCCCCGATCCAGGGGTCCAGTGCCGACATCATCAAACTGGCGATGGTGCAGCTGCACCGGCGCCTGCAGGAGTTGGCGCTGCCGGCTCGGCTGCTGCTGCAGGTGCACGATGAACTGGTGCTCGAAGCCGCACCGGAGGCTCTCGACACAACGGTGGCCCTGACGCGGGACACCATGGCCCAGGCCCTGGAGCTGAGCGTGCCCCTGCGGGTGGACATCGGCGTGGGGCCCAACTGGATGGAGGCCAAATGAGAGCAACAACTCCCGGCAGCCAGGACCGAGCGACCCGCCACTCCATGCCAGGGCCCAGCGCATGACGGTGCTGGTCACCGGTGCCGCCGGTTTCATCGGCTATCACCTCTGCCAGAGGCTGTTGTCCCAGGGGACCTCGGTGATCGGCTTCGACAACGTCAACCCCTACTACGACCCGACCCTGAAACGGGCGCGGTTGGAGAACCTTCAGGCCCTGAGCCGCGACCTCGGCACACCCTTCCGGATGATCGAGGCCGACCTGGAGGATCAGCAGGCGGTGGACAACGCCTTCCGGGACCACCGGCCGCAACGGGTGGTGAACCTGGCGGGCCAGGCGGGGGTGCGCTTCTCGCTGGAGAACCCGGCGGCCTACATCCAGAGCAATCTGGTGGGCTTCGGCCACATTCTTGAGGGTTGCCGCCACCACGGAATCGAGCACCTCGTCTATGCCTCGAGCAGCTCCGTGTATGGGGGCAACCGGCGGATGCCCTTCAGCGAGCAGCAGGCGGTGAACCATCCGGTGAGCCTCTATGCGGCCACCAAGAAAGCCAACGAGCTGATGGCCCACACCTACAGCCACCTGTATCAACTTCCGGCCACAGGGCTTCGGTTCTTCACCGTTTACGGCCCCTGGGGCCGGCCTGACATGGCACCGATGCTGTTCACCAAGGCGATGCTGGAAGGGACTCCGATCCAGGTGTTCAACCAGGGGCAGATGGTGCGCGATTTCACCTTCATCAACGACATCATCGACAGCCTGACCAAGGTGCTGAACAAACCCGCCACCCCCGACCCCGGATTTGATGCCGAGGACCCGAATCCAGCCGCCAGCTGGGCTCCGCACCGGATCTTCAACATCGGCAATGCGACGCCAATTCCCCTGATGACCTTCATCGAGGCCCTGGAAAGGTCCCTGGGGCTGGTGGCCACCAAAACCTTCCTGCCGATGCAACCCGGCGATGTTCCGGCGACCGCCGCCGACACATCAGCCCTGGAGGACTGGATCGGCTTCCGGCCGAACACCTCGATCCAGGTGGGGGTGGAACAGTTCGTCTCCTGGTATCGCTCTTACTACAAGGCCTGAAGGGGGCCAGGCCCTGGGTCAGCCACGGCACCAGCTCCGCAGGGACGGGCTCGCCGAGCAGGCCCCGACCTGAACCGAGCGCCCCCCCTTCACCTACGTTCAACCCTTCACCCGTCGGCAGCCAGACCTCCCGTGACCCTGCGGCTCAGCAACACCCTCACCCGGCGCACCGAACCGTTTGAGCCGCTGGTGCCCGGCAAGGTGAGCATCTACTGCTGCGGTGTGACGGTCTACGACCTCTGCCACCTGGGCCATGCCCGCAGCTACATCGCCTGGGATGTGCTGCGCCGCTATCTGATCTGGAGCGGCTACGCGGTGACCTTCGTGCAGAACTACACCGACATCGACGACAAGATCCTCCAACGGGCCGCCGAGGAGGGCAGCTCCATGGAGGTGGTGAGCGAACGCAACATCGACGCCTTCGTGGCCGACATGGCCCGGCTCAATATCCTGCCCGCCAACCGCATGCCCCGGGCCACCCGCAGCCTCGATGCCATCCGGCGGCTGATCGGCGAACTGGAGGCCAGGGGAGCCGCCTACTCCGCCGATGGCGACGTCTATTTCGCCGTGCTGAAGCACCAGGGCTACGGCAAGCTCTCCGGCCGCGATCTCTCCGAACAGCAACAGAACGCCGATGGCCGAGTGGCGGATGCGGAAGGGGCCCGCAAGCACCATCCCTTCGACTTCGCCCTCTGGAAAGGCGCCAAACCAGGCGAACCCAGCTTCCCTTCCCCCTGGGGGCCCGGCCGTCCTGGATGGCACATCGAGTGTTCCGCCATGGTGCGCGAGGAACTGGGGGAGACGATCGACATCCACCTGGGTGGCGCCGATCTGATCTTTCCCCACCACGAAAACGAAATCGCCCAGTCGGAGGCGGCGAGCGGCCAAGACCTGGCGCGCTGCTGGCTGCATAACGGCATGGTCAATGTGGGCGGCCAGAAGATGAGCAAATCCCTCGGCAACTTCACCACGATCCGCGCCCTGCTGGATTCAGGGGTCTCACCGATGACGTTGCGCCTGTTCACCCTGCAGGCCCACTACCGCAAACCGCTGGATTTCACCGCGGAAGCCCTGGAGGCAGCCGCCACCGGCTGGCAGGGCCTCAATGCCGCCCTGACCCTGGCGGCGAGCCAGGCCGAGGCAACCACCGATGCCGGTGCCCACCCGCCGGAGAACCCGATCACTCCAGCCCTGCCAGCTGGTGATGCGGGAGCTCTGCCGGCGGGCCTGGCCGCGGCCCGGGCCCGCTTCATCGCCACCATGGACGACGACCTCAACACCTCCGCAGCCCTGGCGGTGCTGTTTGACCTGGCCAGACCACTGCGCTCCCTGGCCAATCGCCTGGAGCGCGGGGATCAGGCCGCCGCTGCCGACTTTGCAACCCCTGACCTGCTCGCCCAGGGCAATCTGTTGGCGGAGCTGGCCGCCGTGCTGGGCCTCAAAGCCGAGGTCCCGGTGGCGTCGAGAGACAGCGGCGCCACGGCAGGCCTGAGCGATGCCGGCATCGAAGCCTTGATCGAGCAGCGCCGCGCCGCCAAGGCCACCAAGGATTTCGCCACTGCCGATGCCATCCGTGGGCAACTCAAGGACCAGGGTGTCGAGTTGATCGACAAGCCGGGCGGCGTCACCCACTGGCTGCGGCATTGATCGCCAGGGGGGGCTTGGTGGCCTTCAAAGCCAGGCCGGCCGAGAGGATCAACACCCCTGCCAGACACGACAACGCGAGCGTGTCACCGTTGGGATGGAGCATCAGACGGCCCATCACGATCGGAGCCAAAAAGCCCCCGATGTTGCCAAAGGAATTGATCGCAGCGATTCCGCCCGCAGCGGCCCGCCCCCCCAGAAACTGAAGGGGGATGGCCCAGGCCGGGCCCAGGCTGGAGAAGGCAGCTGCGGTGGCGATGCTGATCAGCACCAAGCGCAGGGGACCGCCCACGGTCAACGACAACCACAAGGCGACGGCAGCCACGGCCAGGGGCACGGCAACAAAGAGTCGCTTGTCCTGATGGCGATCCGCAGCCCGGCCCACCAACAGCATCACCACCACGGCCAGGCCATAGGGGATGGCACTGAGCAGGTTGACGAGCGCCGGGGACGGCTGGGACTGGGCCAGGGCATCGGCGACAAACCGTGGGATCCAGAAACTGAAGCCATAGAAGCTGGTGGCAATCCCCAGATAGAGGACGCTCAACAGCCACAGACGCCGGTCAGTCCAGAGCGTTGCCAATCCGTGGACTGCATCACCGCTGATCTCACGGCGCTGCCGCTCCTGCCGCAGGACAGCCTCCAGGGCCTCGGCCTCTTCCCTCTTCAGCCAGCTGGCCTGATCGGGGCGGTTGGGCAGGGAGCGCCACACCACGACCGACAACAGAATGGCTGGCAAAGCTTCCAACAGAAATAGCCAGCGCCAACCGGCCAGGCCGAGCCAGCCATGGAGCGACAACAGGGCCGCGGATACCGGTCCCCCGAGAAGGCCGGCGACGGGGATGGCCAGCATGAAGCCCGCGAGCAGGCGGCCTCGCTGGGCCGAAGGCACCCATTGGCTCAAAAACAGAATGATCCCCGGGAAAAACCCCGCTTCAGCCACCCCAAGCAAGAAGCGGAGCCCATTGAACTGAAGTGGGGTGGTCATGAAGGCCATCAGCGCGGCAACCACACCCCAAGTCAAGAGGATGCGACTGATCCATCGCCGTGCCCCCACCCGATCGAGAACCAGATTGCTGGGAACCTCGAAAAGCACGTAACCGAGAAAGAAAATCCCCGCAGCAAAGCCATAGGAGGCCGTGTTCAGACCCAGATCCCGGGAAACCCCTTCGGCAGCGAAAGAAACATTGACGCGATCGAGGTAGGCGATCACGTACATCACAAACAACAAAGGCAACAGATGCCTGCGCAGCGCCGCCATGGCGTGGTCAAGGGCCTCCTGAGCCATCGTCCTGATGGGCCCTACTGCGGAGGGCGTGGTTGGTTGCCCATCATCGCCTCAATCTTGCGAATGCTTTGCAGGGTGGTGCTCCAGACCTCCTTCTTGAAACCAGGCTCGCACTGGTCCACCAGCTGTTCAATCGACTCGCCCCGTTCAAAGGCATCCCAAAGCTGGCGCTCCAGCCGGGCCCGTTCAATGAAGTTCCAGCGTTTCAGCCAGGCAGGCAGTTGGGCCATCCATCGTTGATCACTGGGGCCAGTTAAGCCGCCCGGCCCCATGGGCCGCGTTCCCCCGGGGCGATGGGAGACTGGCTGCCACCTTCGCCGATCCGCCCGTGAAAGCCCTGAGCGTGCTGGGATCCACCGGTTCGATCGGCACCCAGACCCTCGAGCTGGCAGACGAGTTTCCGGATCGGTTCAAGGTGGTGGCGCTGACCGCCGGCAACAACCTGGACTTGCTCGTGCAGCAGATCCAGCGCCACGCCCCTGAAGTGGTGGCCCTGGCCGACCCGGAACGCCTGGCCGAGTTGCGGGATCGCCTCGAGGCCCTCGCCACCGCTGACCACCGGGTCCCGATGCCCGAGCTGCTGGGGGGCAGCGATGGCCTTTGCACGGCGGCCGCCTGGCCCACGGCCGATCTGGTGGTGACCGGCATCGTCGGCTGCGCCGGTCTGCTGCCGACCCTGGCCGCGATCAAGGCCGGCAAGGACCTCGCCCTGGCGAACAAGGAGACCCTCATCGCTGCGGGCCCGGTGGTGCTGCCCGAACTCGAGAAGAGCGGCTCGCGCCTGCTGCCAGCCGACTCGGAGCATTCGGCGATCTTTCAATGCCTCCAGGGCACCCCCTACGCCGAGACGGCCCGCCTGAGCACCGGTGTGCCGACCCCCGGCCTGCGGCGGATTCAACTGACCGCCAGCGGTGGCGCCTTCCGTGACTGGGATCCCGCCGATCTGGTCAAGGCCACCGTCGCCGACGCCACCAGCCATCCCAACTGGAGCATGGGGCGAAAGATCACGGTGGATTCAGCCAGCCTGATGAACAAGGGGCTTGAAGTGATCGAGGCCCACTACCTGTTCGGCCTCGATTATGACCAGATTGAAATCGTCATCCACCCCCAATCGATCATCCATTCGATGGTGGAGCTGGCCGACAGTTCAGTGCTGGCCCAGCTGGGCTGGCCCGACATGAAGCTGCCGATTCTTTACTGCCTCAGCTGGCCCGAACGGCTGGCCACCCCCTGGCGCCGCCTCGATCTCACCGAAGTGGGCTCCCTGAGCTTCCGGAAACCAGACCCGGCCCGCTACCCCTGCATGGACCTGGCCTACGCGGCGGGCCGCGCCGGAGGCACGATGCCGGCCGTCATGAACGCGGCCAACGAACAGGCCGTGGCCCTCTTCCTGGAGGAACAGGTCCATTTCCTCGACATTCCCAGGCTGATCGACGGGGTGTGTGATCGCCACAAGGCTGACCACACGGCCAACCCCTCCCTGTCCGACGTCCTGGCCGTGGACGCCTGGGCCCGTCAGGCGGTGCGGGAGGCTGCAACCCGGATCGGCGCCCTCACCCCCGCCAGCATCGGGGCATGACCCTGATCAGCCACCACCTGCTGCTCTGCGCCACGCCGGCCAAGGGCCTCTGCTGCCTTGATCCAGCGATCGGTGCCGCCAGCTGGAACACCCTCAAGCGCCTGGTGAAGGAGCTGGGCCTTGAGGATGGGGCCCGGCCCCAGGGCATCGTGCTGCGCACCAAGGCCGACTGCCTGCGCATCTGCGCCCAAGGACCAGTGCTGCTGATCTGGCCGGAGGGCATTGTCTACGGCGGCGTGACACCGGAGCGGATCGAGCGGATCCTGCGGGAGCACGTGATCAGCGGCACGCCGATCGACGACTGGATTCTCAGGCGGATGCCCCTGGCGATGCCGGCGGCGGCTGCGCCCGCGGCAGGGACGCCAGCAGCTCCCTGAGCCAACGCACCGTCAGGCGATCGCCCCAGTTGGCCCGGGGGCTGTCGCCACGGCCGTGGAAGCCGTTGTGACCACCCCGGCGGCTCACCAGGATCTCCGGCGGCCTTTCCCACCCATGGTCGTGCCCCATGGCTTTCACCAATTGGTGCATCGGCGCCACGGGCACCCAGGGGTCATCCTCGGCATGGACCAGCAGAAGGGGCGGCAACCGGGAGCGGCTGCGGGGATCGAGCAGGGGCTGCAAGGGGCTGGCAGCGGCGTAGTAGTGCTCCACGGAGCTGTATCCCCAGCGGGGTGCGGTGATGGCCTGATCGAAGGCCCGGATCGATGCCGGTCCCCCGTCGATCGTCAGGGCGATGCGCTCGATTTCCGTCACCCCGAAGGGATCGGCCAGGGTCTGTTCCACCAGGCGCCGCAACAACCAACGGGCATAGAGCCGATTGCGGGGGCGTTCGATCTGGGCGCTGCAGGCCGCCAGATCCAGGGGGCTGCTCAGGCAGACCAGGCCATCGAGCACGGCCGAAGCCGACGTCGCCAGGAGGGCATTGAGCAGGATCGTGCCCCCGAGCGACAGGCCGACCCCCAGCAGCGGCTTGCCGGCGGCAAGCGTTCTGACCTGGGCGAGCACTGGCAGCAGGTCGCTGTTGCAATGGGCGGCATAGGTGCCGGCAGCAAGGGGGCGACCCGCTCCGGCTCCGCGCAGGTTGAGGCGCAGCACCGCCATTCCTGCGTCCTGAAGGGCCAGGCCCATGCGCCGCAGGCCCTCCCGGTCACTCGAGCCGCCCAGGCCATGCAGCACCACCACCACGGCCTGCGGTTCCTGGCCACTGGTGGGGGCGTCAAGGACACCGACCAGCTTCTCCCCACCGGGAAGATCAAAGGGGATCGTCACCCCGGTGGAGGCCGGCAGCCGCACCGGCCGCAGGGTGTCGCGAAGGGTCTGCAGGTCGCCTCCAATCCAGGGAAGCCTGGGCAGCAAGGGGTCCAGACCAAGTCGATCGGCGGGACCCCGGCCGCAGGAATCGGGGCAGGCACCGTGGGAGGGAAGCTCGCCAGGCCGGCGAGACCGGCCGCTCCCCGGGCGATCACGGAACAACTTGGGAGCTCTCAAGGCAGGCCGGCGGTTGGCGCAACCGGGTCAGTCTGACGCTGTCTGATCCCGGCGCAGCCCCCGTCCTCCGATGCAGACCCGCCCAACCCACCAGAAGCTCCCGGCCAAGAAGGATCAGCAGAAACCTTTTGCGATGATGCCGATGGGATGAGAGGACCGGACCTGAGGTGACGCCAAAATCACCCGATAGCACCACCTAGCCAGCGAAATAACACGCCCAGACAGAACATCGAGACAAAACGCCGAGACACAACACCGAGACACAACGCCAAGACAGAACGCCTAGAGCAGGGAGCATGATTAACAAGCTACCAAAAAATCTAAAGAAACAAATCCGGAAGACAGGTCTCAGATTGATCTCAACCTGGAGGCGCTACCCTCCCGATCCCAAGAGGCTGCTCCTGGACAGGGAACGTGCGCAACGTCTCTCCCGTTCATTCCTGACCTGGTCAACATCGATCACCCCGATCCCGACCCGCGGGACCCTCGACATCCAACGCAATCGCCGCCACAATCTGGAGCGAGCCATCGGGTTGATCAACAATCGCCTGATCCTGCCAGGCCAAGCATTCAGCCTCTCTCAACATCTCGGCGAACCGACCATTCAAAATGGCTTTCGCAGCGGGCCTATTTTCGCGGGAGGCAAGGTCGTCAATGACGCAGGCGGGGGGCTTTGCCTGATCGCCACGAACCTGTACAGCCTTTTCCTGAAGAGCGGCTGCCAGATTCTTGAGCGCCACAATCACAGCATTGACGCCTATGGCAGCGAACGATTCTACGAGCTCGGAGAAGACGCCGCCATCGCCTATGCCTACAAGGACCTGGCCATCAGAAACCCCTTTAAAACACCCCTGCTTTTAGAGATCGGCATCCAAGGGGACACCGTGCAAAGCCAAATCTCCTCGGACCTGGCGAAGCCAGTGGAAATCATCGTCCGATCCCACATTCTGCAAAGGATTCCACCCGGACCCAAGGATGAGCACCCTGGATGGCAGATCTGCACAACTCGCTACGCCAAAAAAGAGAACACCCCTTGGCACCAGGACTACGTCTCATTCAGTCACTACAGACCCTGCTGATCCAAGAAAGACCCTGCCAATCCAACGAAGACCTGCTCGACCCACGCCCAGAGACAGGGGCTCCAGCGGTTCAACCGCAACCACCCTGAAGGAACCGCCAGCAGACGAGATCGTTGCCCGGATGGCGAAAGGGGTGGTCGAAGCCCGACCACCCCGAGGGGGCCCTGATCGTTCTCGCGACGATCAGGGAGTCGCTGCCACCTCAGCGACCGGCGACGGCCGCCTCCTTCCGCTGACCGACGCCGAGACTACGCAGCTCAGCGGTGAGCTGCTGCAGCACCGCCTTGGCGTCCCCAAACACCATCGAGGTGTGGGGCAACTCAAACAGCCCGTTGGCGATGCCCGCATAACCGGCACCAAGGCTGCGCTTGACCACGAACACCGAACGGGCCTGGTCAACCTCGAGAACGGGCATGCCGTAGAGGGGACTGTTCGGATCGCTCTTGGCCTGGGGATTGACCACATCATTGGCTCCGAGCACGATCGCCACATCGGTGCGGGGGAACTCCGGATTGATCGTGTCCATCTCCACCAGCTGCTCGTAGGGCACATCCGCCTCAGCCAGCAGCACATTCATGTGACCGGGCATGCGACCAGCCACCGGATGGATGGCATAGCTCACGGCAATGCCGTGGCTTTCCAGCAACCGTGCCAATTCCTTGAGGCTGTGCTGGGCCTGGGCCACCGCCAGGCCGTAGCCGGGCACGAACACGACGCGCTCAGCCCCCTCCAGGGCCAGGGCACATTCCTCGGCCGAGCAGGAGGTGATACGGCTGTAGCTGGCCGCGTCACCGTCGCCGCCCGCTGCGCCGGCAGAAGCCACCCCAAGGGCGCCCCCGAACAGCACCGAGGACAGGGAGCGGTTCATGGCGGTGCACATCACCTGGGTGAGGATCAGGCCCGCGGCTCCCACCATCGCGCCGGCAACGATCAGCAACTGGCTGCCCACCACAAAGCCTGCGGCGGCTGCGGCAACGCCCGAATAGGAGTTGAGGAGCGAAATCACCACCGGCATGTCGGCGCCGCCGATCGGCAGGGTGAGGCCGATCCCAAGGAGCAAGGACAGCGTGGTCACGGCAGCCAGGGCAAGCCAGGCCCCGAAGCCGAGGGCGTCACTGCCGCCGGGGGGCAGCCCCTGGCGTAGCACCAGGGCGGCCGCCGTCAGGGTGGCCACCAGCAAAGCACCGTTGAACCAGTGGCGCACTGGCTTGAGCATCCAGGCGGGGGTGTCGAGGCTGCCCTGGAGCTTGGCCATCGCCACCAGGGAGCCGCTGAAGGTGATCGCGCCGACCAGCACCGAAGCCAGCAGCGACACCAGCACCATCGGATGCCCTGGCGCACTGGGAAGGGCCGCGGCCCCGAGGGCCACCAGCAGGGAACTCATGCCGCCACAGCCGTTGAACAGGGCCACGGCCTCCGGCATCGCCGTCATCGGCACGCGGTAGGCCAGCAGGCCCCCCGCGGCGCCACCGACCAGCAGACCGGCCAGCATCCAGGGCCAGCCCACGATCCCCTGCTCCAGCAGCAGGCCGACCACCGCCAGGGCCATGGCCAGGGCGGCCAGGCCGTTGGCCCCCCGGGCGCTGCGGATCCGCGACAGACCCTTGAGACCAAGGGCGAGCAACAGCACCGCCCCCAGATCAAACAGAAGATGCAGGGTCATCAGGAGAGCTCCTTGGCGGGGCGATGGCGCGACTGAAACATCGCGAGCATGCGATCGGTGACGAGGAAGCCACCGATGACGTTGAACAGGGCAAACCCGAGGGCGATCGCCCCAAGCAGCCGCAGGGCCGGATCCGGTGAGGCTCCGATCAGGGCGAGGGCGGCCAGCATCGTGATGCCGCTGATCGCATTGGCCCCGGACATCAGGGGCGTGTGAAGGGTGGGGGGCACCTTGCCGATCAGTTCCAGACCGAGAAGGCTGCCCAGCAGCAACACCCAGAGCGCTTCATTGAGACCGCTCATGCCACCGCCTCCTGCTGAAGGGCCGAAGCGGGACGGGGCAGCAGGTCGGAACGGCGCCAACGGCCGCCGTGGGCGATCAGGGCAGGATCGAGCAGGGGGTCCTCCGGGTCGAGGCTGATCGCCCCCTCCTTGAGCACCACCTCGATCAGGGCCGCCAGGTTGCGGCCGTAGAGAGCACTGGCGTGCTGGGGCACGGAGGCGGGCAGATTGCCGGCACCGATCAGCTGCACACCACCCACCTGCACCGGGCCCTCGGCCCGGCTGAGGGGGCAGTTCCCCCCCTGGGCCACGGCCAGGTCCACCACCACCGAACCGGGACGCATCAGGGACAGCATCTCCTCGGTGATCAGCACCGGAGCCGGCTGACCAGGAACCTGGGCCGTGGTGATCACCACGTCGGCCTCCGCCAGGTGGGGCGCCAGCAACTGGCGCTGGGCCTCGAGGAACACCTCACCGGCCTGGCGGGCATAGCCGCCGCTTTCACCCGGTTTCTCGGGCAGTTCAGGGGGCTCGATGAAGCGGGCCCCGAGCGATTCCACCTGCTCCTTGACGGCGGCGCGCACATCACTGACCTTGACCACGGCGCCGAGACGGCGGGCGGTGGCCACGGCCTGGAGACCGGCGACCCCGGCACCGAGCACCACCACCCGGGCCGCCTGCACGGTGCCGGCGGCGGTCATCAGCATCGGGAAGAAGCGATCCAGGGCGGCAGCGGCCAGCAGCACCGCCTTGTAACCGGCGATGTTGGCCTGGGAAGAGAGCGCATCCATCGCCTGGGCGCGGCTGATCCGCGGCAGCAACTCCAGCGACAGCACGGACACCTGGCGGGCCGCCAGGGTCTGGAGCGCCTGGGCGTGGCGGTAGGGATCGAGCAGCCCGAGCAGCAGGGCCCCCGGCCGGAGGGCCGTGAGGTGCTCCTCCGCAGGCAGCTGCACCGCGAGGACCACATCGGCTCCATGCCAGACACCGGCATCGGCGGTCACCACCGAGGCGCCGGCCTCTCCATAGGCGGCATCGGTGAAGCCAGCGGCGAGGCCCGCTCCTGCTTCGATCGAGCACTCAAAGCCGAGGCTCACAAAACGTTTCACCGTCTCCGGTGTGGCCGCAACCCGGCGCTCCTCGGCGCGGCGTTCAGCGGGAACAAACAGTCGGGTCACAATGTCGGGCCGCCCATGGTGCGGTCACCCCTGAAGGAAACTTCCCCAGTGATTGACCCGTTTGCGGGGAAAGGCAACAACGATGGGTGCCATGTGAGCACACGATCACAAAGGCAGGCCTGTCGCAACAAAGGCGACGCAATGGCTTGCCAAGCCCGTTGGGAGCTGGCTAGGGCAGGACTGTTTCGCCCCTAGTCCCATGGCCCTCTCGGCCGTCGAATGTCCGGATGGCATCTGCCACAGCCACCACGGCGGGCATGCCATCGCCCGCGAAGAGCTGCACCGCAACCTGATTCAGCATGGTCCCGACTGGTGTGAGCGGGTTGCCGAAAGGATCTACGAGATCTCGGTGGACACCTTCTGCCAGATGGTGATGCCTCACCTGCAGGAAAAGGGTTGGCAGCGACGCCATCTCGACTGGGAATTCAAGTTGAACGACGGGCACGCCGAAGCCGAGCGCACCCTCGTGGATGGCGCGATCAACGCCATGGAGAGCTTTCTGCGCAGCTCCGAAGTGCAGCGGCTGTTCATCAAGGAGCTGGTGCAGGGCACCCTCGCTGAGGCCGAACAGAGCGACAGTCGGCGGGCCGGCGTCCGTCATCTGATTGAGCAGGAACTGCTCGCCGACCTGGAGAGTCGCCGTGGCGCCCTGCTGGATCGGCTCACCGAGCGCAATCTGGCCAACGGTGGCGATGACCCGGTCCGGGCCCGCCATGCCGCCGAGGAGGCCCTCGATGAAGTGCATCACCTGCTGGTGAACCACGCCGAGGCCATGGGCTGAGGCCAGCGGATCCCAGCGAGGCGCGCCTCAACCGGCGGCGAGCCAGGAGGACAGGGCCAGTGGCGGCAGGGCCGGATCACTGGTCACCTCGATGATGCGTCCCTCGCTGGCGGGATCCTCCAGGGCATCGAGGCAGACCCGCGCCACCAGCCGGCGGGGGATGCTGCGGCTCTCCTGCTGATCGGGCCCGCTCAGGCGCAGCCCCTCCAGCTCAACCCCCTGCTCCCGCTCCCCGAGGCCGCCGGGCCGCACGACCGTCCACCTCAGACCACTGCGCTCCAGCCAGCGCTCCCCGAGCCGCTTCCAGACCAGGATCAGGCCGAAGAGGTTGAGCGGATGGCGCCAGCGCCCGGCGCAGAGGGAGCTGACCAGCACCACCCTCTCCAGGCCCACGGCCCTGGCGGCTTCCACCTGGGTCCGAACCCCCAGGGCATCCACCCGCATCGGACCGCTGAGATCGACCGAGGGGCGCGCCCCCGTGGCGATGACCAGGGCATCACAGCCGGCCAGAGCCTGATGCAACACCTCCCGTTGCTGGAGATCCAAGCGGATGATCTCCGCACCCTCCAGCCCCTCGGGCAGGGTGGAACCGGACCGGACCAGGGCCCTCACCTGCCAACCCCGTTGCAGGGCTTCCTGCACCACCCGCCAACCCGTCTTGCCCGAAGCACCGGAAACCGCGAGCCTTGCCATCGTTCAGCAGCGCCGTCGGGCGGCCATCAAAGCAGCGTTTCTAGAAGAGCGGCAGCAGTTCCTGCTCAACCGCCTGGCTCATCACCAGGGCGCCCCGCTGGCGCAGCAGACGGCTGCGCAGAATCAGGGGGTCGATGTCGCACTCAAGGGCGAGGGCCCGCTCCAGCAGGGCTCGCTGACCATCAATCGGCAGGGCGAAGAAAAGGGAATCGGAAGGTCTTTCCATAGCGACTGAAGACGGAAGAGACCCGAGACGGGCGAATAATCGAACCGTAGAGACGCAAACCGCCGAACCCATAGGCGCAACCACTCATCTTCCGCAGGTTCCCCGCACAATGGCGCCATGGGCATCCCTTCCTTCGACCTGGGTTCATCACACCGAACGCCCCCGCACCAGGGGACTGGGACCAGCCCGATGCAACCGCGGCAGTGGCAGAGCCAGCTGATTCAGCTGCTGCGGGCCCGACTGGTCAATCCCCACAGCCGCGGCAGGGATGTGCTGATCCACGCCGGTCCCGGCGCCGGCAAGACCCTCGGAGCCCTGCTGGGGTTCTCCCGCCTTCGGGCGGAAGGCCATCTCGATCATTTCCTGGTGTTCACGCACCGCAGTTCAATCGCCGTTCAATGGCGGACAGCGGCCCAGCGGTTGGGGCTGGTGCTGCGGGAATGGGACCCCCAGGCCCCGGGCCCAGACGGACATGAAGCCCCCTGGGACGGCCTCCTCCTGACCTACCAGGCCGCAGCCCGCCAGCGGGAGCCGCTCGCCGCCCATCTCGAGAAGCTGGCCCTGGGGCGGTGGCTGGCCATGGCTGACGAGGTGCACCATCTCGGCCTGGATCCCGAGGAGCCCGATGCGAGCGCCTGGGGGCAGGCCTTCAGCCGGCTCACCGGAGCTGCCGATCTTCGACTCGGCCTCACCGGAACCCCATTCCGCGCCGACAACCTGGCCTTCTGCGCTGCCCGCCGGGTGCAGGTGGAGGAGAACGGGGTCTGGATCGAGCAGATCGCACCGGATCTGAGCGTGGAACCCCGGCAGTTGATCGTGGCCGGCGACGTGCGTCCGCTCGAATTCCGCTTCCAGGACGGCTGGGTCGAGCACGGACGGGAGGAGGGGGACCCCGATGGCGAGCAGTCTCCTCTCTCGGCCGAGGCACGGGAAAGCTGGCGAGCCCGCAACCTGCGCCGGGCAATCCAGCCCGGGGACGAAAGCAGCATTGCCCTGCGCCTGTTACTGAAGGCTCGCCAGCGCCTGGGCAAGGTCCGACGGGAGCACCCCGAAGCGGCCGGCCTGGTCATCGCGCGCGACATCAGCCATGCCCGCCGCATCGCCGGCCTGCTGGAGGAGGAAGGCGACCATGTGTCGCTGGTGCACTCCCAGGATCCCGAGGCGAGCCGCCGCCTGGCGGCCTTCCAGGCCGGAACGGGCGACTGGCTGGTGAGCATCGACATGTGCGCCGAAGGCTTTGATGCCCCGCGGTTGCGGGTGGTGGCCTACCTGACCACCGTCGTGACCCGCAGCCGCTTCGTTCAGGCGATCACCCGGGCGGTGCGGCTCGATGGCAGCCGGGCCGACCTGGAGCCGATCCCCAGGCACCCCTCCTTCGTCTTCGCCCCTGCCGATCCCCTGCTGATGGCCTACGCCCGCAACTGGTCCCTGAGCGAGCCTTACCTGATCCGCCCCAGACCAACAGCCGACCAAGAGCCTGGCAGCAGCTCCAGCTCGGCAAGCTCCATCCCCCTAGGGGCGATCGACGAGCAGGCCGGCAGGGTAATCAGGATGCGCGGCCCAGAGCTCCCCGGCTTCGTGACGAAGCGAGCCTGAGGGAGGTGGGCCAGGGCGGCCAGGCCAGGATTGGCGTGAGCGACGACCCCGAACGCCGGGGGGGGAAGGCAGCTGACAGAACAGTCCGTAGGACCAACTTCAAGACTGACGAGACAGGAAAGCGAAGCAAATTAAGACTGGTCGGAACAACAAATCGTTCCAATTTCCGGGCCTATGTGCGATTGGATACGCCTAGAGGCGCCCCCATCCACCAGTGTTGCCCCAACGGAAAGGAAGCCATGGACGCACTGGTGCATCGCCGCTTGACCGTCGCCACCTGCTGGGCGGTGGCAAGGATTTCGTCCCTCGACACGATCCAGTGCTTTGAGGAGAGCTTCGGCCTCACAGAAGAGTTCCGGGAATGGATTCTCGGCCTTGATCAGCACCCGGAGCTGCTCGAGGACACAGTGCTCATGGCGCCTGCGATCTCCACATTGCAACAACTGCAGCGAACAGCCGCACCCCACCCCCTCGACCCGGGGAGCAATGACGACCTGCTCGAAATCTGAGCTGCAAATCAAAAGAAATTCTTAGACAGCAGAGTCTTCCTGGGTGCCCTTGGCGCCCTTCTTGGTTGTCATTCGCAGGGCACGCCCCCCTTGGCCAGCCAAAACCAGGGCTCGCCATCGGCACCTGTGGAAGCCAAACCGGCCCAAACAGCGCCTCCAGTTGGGGGCCCAAGCCGCCTGGAGGAGCCAGTGGAAGCCCCAGGCAGGGGCGCTTGCGCCCTAGGATCAACTCATAGTCACTCCGCTTAAGCCCATGGATGCCGCCCGGCCCGACGCACCCGCCGGCAGTGCAGCGCCTGCCCCTGGGGGGATCGAGAACCTGGTGATCGTCGGCTCAGGACCTGCGGGTTACACCGCCGCCATTTACGCGGCCCGGGCCAACCTCAATCCGATTGTGATCACCGGCTTTCAACTCGGCGGCATCGCCGGAGGCCAGTTGATGACCACCACCCATGTGGAGAACTTCCCAGGATTCCCCGACGGCATCCTGGGCCCCGACCTCATGGATCGGCTCCAGGCCCAGGCCGTGCGTTGGGGAACCCGATTGATCGAGGCCGATGCCGACGCCATCGACCTCTCAGAACGACCCTTTCGCGTCAGGGTCGAGGGCCAGACCCTCCGCACCCATGCCCTGATCATGGCCACCGGGGCCAGGGCCAACCGCCTCGATCTCCCGAATGAAGAGCGGTTCTGGAGCCGGGGCATCAGTGCCTGTGCAATCTGCGACGGCGCCACGCCCCAGTTCCGGCATGAGGAGCTCGCCGTGGTGGGAGGGGGGGACTCCGCCTGTGAAGAAGCGGTCTATCTCACCAAATACGGCAGCCACGTCCATCTGATCGTGCGATCCGGTGCCCTGCGGGCCAGCAAGGCGATGGCGGATCGGGTGCTCTCCAACGACTCGATCACCGTGCACTGGCATCGGGAACCGGTCGATGCCATCGGCGACGACTGGCTGACCGGCCTGCAGCTTCGCAGTACCGATGGAAGCGACCAGGAGGAGACCCTGGCGATCCGGGGCCTGTTCTATGCGATCGGCCACACCCCGAACACCCAGCTGGTTCAGGAGCAGTTGCCCCTCGATGGACGCGGTTATCTGATCACCGAACCTGGCCGCCCCGAAACCGGCGTGGCCGGCGTCTTCGCTGCGGGCGATGTGGCCGATGCCGAATGGCGTCAGGGCATCACCGCTGCCGGCAGCGGCTGCCAGGCAGCCCTGGCAGCCGAACGCTGGCTGACCCATCACCAGCTCGCCGTGATGGTCAGCCGCAGCCCGGTGGATCCTGAACCGAGCCCCAGCCAGGTCGAACCCCAGACCACCGATTCCGAAAGCTTTGATCCCGATGCCCTCTGGCAGAAGGGGAGCTACGCCCTGCGCAAGCTCTACCACGACACCGACAAACCCCTGCTGGTGGTCTATACCTCACCCACCTGTGGGCCCTGCCATGTGCTGAAGCCTCAGCTGAAACGGGTGCTGGAGGAGCTCGACGGCCAGGCCCTCGGCATCGAGATCGACATCGAAGTCGAACAGGAGATCGCCGAGCAGGCGGGGGTCACAGGGACTCCCACCCTGCAGCTCTTCAGGAACAAGGCCCTCATCCAGCAGTGGCGGGGCGTGAAGCAACGCCGCGAAATCAAGGAGGCGATCGAGGCCTGCCTAGACGCAGCGCTGGTTGTCTAAAAAGAATTGCCCCATCGCCTGATCGGCGATGGGGCAACGCATGGTTCGGGCTCAGGCCCGGTGGTTGCACCTGATAGGAGCCAGGGATTCAACCGGCACCGTCGGGACCTGATCATGGGGCCTGATCAATCGAATCGATCAAACCCGGTCGGCAAAATCCCCATTCGATCGCGATCAGCCAGGGAACCGGCAAAACCTGGTTGCCCTGAACGGATAGGGAAGGGTTTGGGCCGTCAGCGACGCCGGGGGCCGCCGGGACGGTTGCCCGCCGGTCTCGGTCCGGTGGCACCGGCGTTGCGTTCCCGGAAGGTGATGCGCCCCCGGGTGAGATCGTAAGGGGTGATCTCCAGCAACACCTTGTCGCCGGCGAGCAACTTGATCCGGTTCTTGGTGAGCTTGCCAGCGGCACGGCACAGACATTGATGGCCTGCCGGCTGCTCCAGGGTGACGAGGTAGAACCCGTTGCCCTGTTCCTTTTCAATGATGCCGGACGTCTCGATCATGCGGGAGTTGCAGGCGTTGCCGCCAGGGAAATTCAGACTGCTGCCATCACCCTAGGTTATGGCGCAACACATCAAGCACGATGATCCTGCCTCCCCTCAGCCTTGATGTCGGCCTGCTGCTGATCTCGATCGGAGTGGTGAACCTCTGGCGCCAACGCCGTCCCTCCTGAAAACGCCCTCGCCGAGGGGTCAGGCCCAGCCATCGACACCCCATGGCAACCACCTTGCTGTTCCACAAGCCCTACGGGGTGCTGAGCCAGTTCACGCCGGAACCGGGCAGCGCCTGGGACTGCCTGGCCTCCCATATCCGCCAGCCGGGGGTCTACGCCGCCGGGCGGTTGGACGCCGACAGCGAAGGGCTGTTGCTGCTCACCGATAGCGGGCGCCTGCAGCAGCGCCTCACCGACCCGGCCTGGGGGCACTGGCGCCGCTACCTGGTGCAGGTGGAAGGTGATGCTGCCGCCGCACCAAACGCCCTCGAACATTTGCGGCGGGGGGTTCTGATCCAGGGACGGCAAACCCTGCCGGCCAGGGCCTCCGTGATCCCGGATCCCGGCCTCCCGGCCCGGCAGCCACCGATCCGCAACCGACTCCAGATCCCCACCAGCTGGATCAGCCTCGAACTCCAGGAGGGTCGCAACCGACAGGTGCGGCGGATGACCGCCTCTGTTGGATTGCCCACCCTGCGGCTTCTGCGGGTCTCGATCGACCTGATGGACGGTGAATCGCCCCTGAACCTGGATGGCCTAGCTCCCGGCCACTGGCGCCCGGTGACGGCAAGGGAGCAGGAGCGGTTGGAGGGCCTGCTGCGAGCCGGTCGTCGATCCGGCCGGGGTGGCCGGGCCGGCGGCGGAAACGGGGGCAGGGGTGGCGGCTGGGGATAGGGCGGCTTGGACACACCGATCGGGGCCACCGACGGCAACAGGGGCGATCGCCTCAACCGAGCACCTGCTGGAGCTCACGGACGGTCTGCAGTTGGCCGTAATAAAAATTGGCGCGGGAGCGGCGATCGGCATCCTCCAGGGTGTCGAGGGCGTCAAAGCCGATGCTCTGCCAGAGCTCATGGCCGCAGGCCCGGTTGACCTCCTCGACCGCCTCCTGCTCCAGGTGGCTCAGCCGGCGCTGAAGGTTCTTGATCTGAGCAATCGACATCCTGCGGACTTGGCACTGGTTCAAGTGTACTGATTCCCTGAATCATCCGGACCGCCTCAGCCCGTCACCAGAGATGGGAAACGGTTCAATCAGGATCCGCTGGGATCACGCCCCCCGCGGCAGACCCCATGGCTGGGATGGGCAGCGGCTCAGAAGGGAAGTTTCTTCTTGGCGTCCTTGTCGAGGTCCGCCTCCATCTCTCGCAACCGCCGCAGGATCGTGTCGTAGTACTCCTTGAGATAGGACTCCAGACCTGTGGTGTCCTCGGGGCTGAGACCAAAGGCGGCATAGGAAGCGTCCATCGGAGCGTCCAGCCGACCACCACCGCCCGTGACCTCGGCGAAGGCGAGACGCTCGGCCACATTGACGCCGGGCTCAAAGAAGGCTGCCAGCGACTGCATCAAACGAATCAGGAACGGCTGAACCCGGTAGGTGCGGGCGGAACGACCGCTGTACTTCTCACACAACTGGGTGATCTCAGAGGTGGTCCAGGCCCTGGGGCCGACCACCGGGTAGGCCTGGCGCACGGTTTCAGGACGGTCCAGGGCCGCCACCGCAAACCGGGCGACGTCCTGGGTGTTCATGTAAGCAATCGGCGTCGGACTGCCACTCACCCAGACCGTCTGGTTTTCGAGCACCGGGATCGCAAACTGGCCGATCACCCCCTGCATGAACGCCACCCCCCGAAGAATCGTGTAATCAAGAGGCGAAGCCTGCAGCACCTGCTCGAGGCAGTGCTTGATGTCCATCAACGGGACATCGCGATGCTTCTCCGCATTGAGCAACGACAGAAAAACGAGACGCTTCAATCCAGCGCGGCCACAGGCATCCAGAAGGTTGAGGGTGCCCTGCCAGTCGATCGTGTAGATGCTCTCGCTGTCAGTCGGTCGAGCGGTGGCCGCATCGATCACGGCGTCCTGGCCCTCGAGGGCGTAATCCAGGCTTTCGGGCTCCAGCAGATCACCTCGGGTGAGCTCGCAGCCCCATTCCTGCAGGAAGGCGGCCTTGCGCGGCGAACGCACAACACAGCGGACCTGGTGTCCCTGATCAAGGGCTCGTCGAGCGATCTGGCGGCCGAGGGTGCCCGTTCCACCGACAACCAGAACTCTCATGTACCACGCTTAGGGAAGGGCATGAGCCTAGGGGGCTGCGTCCACGGGCGCGAAGCCGGCCCCTGAAAGACCGGTCGAGGCACCCGGGAAGGGCTGCCATGGGCGGTCAGCGCCGTAGGCGTCGGTTCAGTCGTCGCCCTGAAGCTTGAGCAGCAGGGCACCGCCCACCAGGCCCACGGGAATCAGGACCCAGAACACAGCGGCGATCCCGAAAATTTCAGAGGCCATGGCCCTTGCAGCGGTTTGGGGTACCTATTTAGCGCGTCGGCGACGTCTTTCGGGGCTCGCGTCGCTCAGCTGACACCCCTCGCCACCGCCAGCAGGAGCGGCCAGGGGGCATCACTGCGCACCTGGGCCGCCATCACTGCGCTGACGCAGGCGTGGTGTCCTGCCTGTTCCAGCGCCGCCACCAGGGGGCGCAGGGGCGGCGGACCGCCCCCCAGCCAATGGCCGATCGAATCCGTGGGCCAGCAGCGGGGCGTCCAGCCGGAATCGGCCACCAGGGCCTGCAGCAACCGCTCCGTGGCCGGAGACGCAAGGCGACGCTGCTGCTGAATCGTTGCCATGGCGGCCAGGGTCTGGGGGTGCTGGAGGGCGCCAATCCAGAGCGGACCACTGATCGACAGCGGCCACCCCCCCTCCCCACAGCCGCCATCACAGGCGGCCCAGGGCCGAAGCCGACGCAGGGATTGCACCTGCTGATCGCCGCAGCGATGGCAATAGCTCACCAAACCCAATTGCTCTTCCTCACCTGCAGAGGGACGGCGATGCACCCGCACGGCCGTCCGAAAGGTTCGTCCCTCGCTGAAACTGAACAGGGGCGTCAGCCCCCGTCCCGCCGTCCAGGCCGCCCGGGCGATCACCCCCAGCTGCAGGCGGAGGGCCAGCTCCCAGCTGGCCGGATGGCTTCGGGCCGCGGCGCCGAGCCGACGAATCGCCGCTGAACGGTCATGGCCGGTGGGTGAACGGCCATCGGTGCTTGCCAGATAGAGCACCCCCTCGAAGGCGACGGCCTCAAGGGCCAGGGGGACCAAGGCCATGGGGGAGCCGAAGGCATCCAGATCCACCAGCGAAAAACGTTCCTCCCGGAGCAGACAGCGCGCCAGGAGCTTCTGCGCCGTCAGGGCCGTGATGCGCAGGACCGGGGGCTCCACCCCTGGTCGTTGGTTCAACAGCGGCTGGAGGTTGCTGCGCAGGAGGGGAAGACGATCGGGGTCGGCGTCGTTGGCCCAGACCACGTCGGCCCCAGCCTCCAGGAGCCAGCGAGCGGCGCGGATGCCACACCCGGCCATGGCGTCCAGCACCCGGAGCGAGCCGGGTGCGGCCATGCTGGCGGCCAGCAACACCCCCAGATCCCGAGCCGGCCTGGATTCGCCGCGGAAAAAACCGCTGCCGGTGGCCACCCTGACGGCCCCTTCCTGCCAGAGTCCGTTGCTTGTCAAAAGCCCACCGTGCCCAGCCGTTCCCAGCCTGCCGTTGGGCCGCCCCCCCTGGATCCGCATCCCCCTGGAAGCGGGGAGGCCTGGGGGGAGCATGGCGTCTGGCGCTGGGGGACCTGGCAGTGCCACTGGCGCCGGCTGGGATCCCCCCTGGCACCACCCCTGGTGCTGATCCACGGATTCGGCAGCGGCAGCGGCCACTGGCGTCACAACGCCTCGGCCCTGGCTGACGCCGGGTGGTGCGTGTTCGCCCTTGATCTGATCGGCTTCGGGGCTTCAAGCCAACCGGGCGGTCGCCTCGACAACCGCCTCTGGGCCCGCCAGCTGGATCGATTCCTGGTCGACGTGGTGCAACAACCCGCCGTGCTGGTGGGGCACTCCCTCGGGGCCCTGGTGGTGCTGAGCTGCGCCGTCTTCTTCCCGACGCGCGTCCGGGCGGTGGTGGCGGCCCCCCTGCCGGACCCAGCCCTCCTGATGCCGGTGCCAAGGCGCCGGCCGCCGTGGCGGCGCCGCCTGCAGCGCTGGTTGGTGATCGTGCTCTGCCGCCTGCTCCCCCTGGAACTGCTGGTGCCCCTGCTGGCCCATTCGCCATTGCTCGATCTCGGCATCCAGGCGGCCTACAGCGCCCCTGTGATCGGCGACCGTGACCTGCACCGGGTGATCGCCAGGCCAGCCCGGAGAGCCACAGCTGCCCGGAGCCTGAGGGCGATGAGCATCGCCATGGCCCTCAGGCCCCGGGGTGCCACAGCTCCGGTGCTGCTGGGGCGCCTCAGCCAGCCCCTGCTCCTGATCTGGGGCCAGCAGGACCGCCTGGTGCCCCTGAGGGTGGCGGACGCGATCTGTCGTCTGCGGGAGGACGCCCCCCTGGAAGTGCTGGCGGGGATCGGCCACTGCCCCCACGACGAAAATCCGGAGGCGTTCCACCGGGTCCTGATCCCCTGGTTGCAGAAATTGCCCCCGGACAGGGCTGGGGCCGGCACGTAACTTGGGGGGCAAGCTCCCCTGGACCACGCCTGCCGGCGAGTCCGATTCCAGACCCATGAAGCACACCCTCTCGGTGCTGGTGGAAGACGAATCCGGCGCCCTCAGCCGGATTTCAGGCCTCTTCGCCCGCCGTGGTTTCAACATTGAAAGCCTGGCCGTCGGCCCGGCGGAACAGCCGGGAGTGTCCCGGCTGACGATGGTGGTGGCCGGTGACGATCACACGCTCAACCAGATGACGAAGCAGCTGAGCAAGCTCGTCAACGTGCTCGGGGTGATCGACCTGTCGATGGTGCCCTCGGTGGAACGGGAGCTGATGCTGCTCAAGGTGAAAGCCCCGGCCGAAAATCGCAGTGCAATCCTCGATCTGGTCCAGGTGTTCCGGGCGAAGGTGGTGGATGTCGCCGACGAGGCCCTGACCCTGGAGGTGGTGGGCGATCCCGGCAAGCTCGTGGCCCTGGAACGGGTGCTGGAGTCCTACGGGATCCTCGAGATCGCCCGCACCGGGCGGGTGGCCCTGGAACGGGCCTCCGGCGTCAACACGGAATTCCTCAAGGCCGCCGCCTCCGACAAGCGGGTACCGGCCTGAGGGTCGCCAGGCCCCTCCGAGGTCAGGGCTGCTGGCTGGCCGAGGTGCCCTCCTCCAGCACCGTGGCCTTGAGCAGCCGATCGCCCTGCTGCATGCGATCGACGACGTCCATGCCCTTCACCACCCGGCCGAAGACGGCATAGCGGCCATCAAGCTCAGGGAGCGCCTGAAGGGCGATATAGAACTGGGCGCTGGCGGAATTGGGCGCCTGGGATCGGGCCATGGCCAGGGCCCCCCGGCCATGGGAAAGCTGCAGCTGGCGCAACTGGGCAGGCGATGCCAGCGGAGCCCCATAGCGGGCCTCGGGCTCCCCCTGGAGCTTCAGTTCCAGGGGGAGCATCCTCGGCTTGGCCGTGGCCGGATCGACAAAATTCCCCTGGCCATAGGCAGTGGGCGGAACGCGCGGATCGACGCTGGTGGGATCCCCCCCCTGAACCACGAAGGGCACGGGTTCACGCACGACGCGATGGAAGGCCGTGCCGTTGTAAGTGCCACGGCGAACCAGATCGAGAAAGTTACCGGCCGTCAGGGGGGCCGCATCACCATCGAGCCGGAGCTGCACCTCTCCCCTGGTGGTTTGGAGGCTGATCAAGGCCGAACCCTTGAGGCAGGGCGCCTGGTCTGGCGCCCTGCAGCCGATGGCCTGGGGAGCCTTCTCGGCGGCGCAGGCGATGAGGGCCAGGGGCCCCCCGAGCAACAACAGGGCCAGCAGGGAGCGCAGGAACAGGCGCATGAGCATCGATGAGGAGAAAACGGCAGGCGGGGATGGGTATGGGGCCGTTGATCTCAGACCCCATCAAGCGGTACCCCCAAGAAACGGGCCAGCTGGGCGCCCTCCAGCTCGAGCTGGGCCAGGGGCATCGGCTCACCGATCCGGGTCAGGGGCAGATCACGGCGTCCCTGAAGCCGCAGGGACAACCGGCGGCGGGGACTGAGGCCATCGCGCACCTCCACCTTCACCGCCTGGACATCGCGGAGAGGAAGCACCACCTCGATCAACCGCCGGAAGCCCCGCCGGGTGATCGTGACCTGGCCGGAGGCCTTATCGAACCGGTTGGAACCGGAGCCCAGATCGATGCCGATCACCACCCAGAGGTACGTGCTCAGGGCGATGGCCGCGAGGCCGTACAGGCCCATCACCAGGCCCTGGGGCACCCAGATCAGTTCGGCGGGGTGGCCGATGGGCAGCAGGTCGATGCCGGTGTAGCTGGAGGCACTGGTGAGCAGGAAGCCAAGACCGCCGGTGCTGACCAGGGATGCCACCAGGGTGTTGGAGAGCCGACGGGACCCCAGCACGGCCAGCTCGAGGAGCTGGGCGTTGGCAGAGGCTTGGCCGGAGGCCTGACTGGAGGAGGGAGCGGGCGGGGCGGGACTCTGCGATGCCATCAGGGGGCCATCAGACAATGGCTGCCATCCTGACCTGCGCCGACCGCCGACCGCCGACCCCGGGGCCGGCAGCGCCATCGAGCCCTTCACAATCAGCACAAATACTTAACGAGAAAGCCTGTCAGGGACTGGATCAAGCCAGGGGATGTCAGCCCATTGCGACCCAACTCACGCTGCCGTCGAACGTTGTTACCATCGCCCGGTATCCAACAGCTCGCGGGTTTTCCGCACAGTTCCCACCCATGACGATCGCTGTAGGACGCGCGCCTTCAGCTCGGGGATGGTTTGACGTCCTCGATGACTGGCTCAAGCGCGACCGCTTCGTTTTTGTCGGCTGGTCCGGTCTGCTCCTGTTCCCCACGGCCTACCTGGCCCTGGGCGGTTGGCTCACCGGCACCACCTTCGTCACCTCCTGGTACACCCACGGCATTGCCAGCTCCTATCTGGAGGGCTGCAACTTCCTCACCGCCGCGGTGAGCAGCCCTGCCGATTCGATGAACCACAGCCTCCTGCTCCTCTGGGGTCCGGAAGCTCAGGGTGATTTCGTGCGCTGGTGCCAACTCGGCGGCCTCTGGACCTTCGTGGCCCTGCACGGTGCCTTCTCCCTGATCGGCTTCATGCTCCGTCAGTTCGAGATCGCCCGTCTGGTCGGCATCCGTCCTTACAACGCCATCGCCTTCTCCGGCCCGATTGCGGTGTTCGTCAGCGTCTTCCTGATGTACCCCCTCGGCCAGAGCAGCTGGTTCTTCGCTCCCTCCTTCGGGGTGGCCGCGATCTTCCGCTTCCTGCTCTTCCTCCAGGGCTTCCACAACTGGACCCTGAACCCCTTCCACATGATGGGTGTGGCCGGCATCCTCGGTGGTGCCCTCCTCTGTGCCATCCACGGCGCCACGGTGGAGAACACCCTGTTCGAGGACTCCGAGCAGGCCAACACCTTCAAGGCGTTCGAACCGACCCAGGAAGAGGAGACCTACTCGATGGTCACCGCCAACCGCTTCTGGAGCCAGATCTTCGGGATCGCCTTCTCCAACAAGCGCTGGCTGCACTTCTTCATGCTGTTCGTGCCGGTGAT